>NZ_JAFCTI010000003.1:0-331678 GCF_049895945.1 Pseudarthrobacter sp. DSP2-3-2b1
CAGGAAATTTGAGAAGGGCTGTCCTTAGTACGAGAGGACCGGGACGGACGAACCTCTGGTGTGTCAGTTGTACTGCCAAGTGCACCGCTGATTAGCTACGTTCGGATGGGATAACCGCTGAAAGCATCTAAGCGGGAAGCTCGCTTCGAGATGAGATTTCCATACACCTTGTGTGTGAGAGGCCCCCAGCCAGACCACTGGGTTGATAGGCCGGATGTGGAAGCGAGGACTAACGACTCGTGAAGCTGACCGGTACTAATAGGCCGATAACTTACACCACACACCAATGCGTGAACGGCATTCAAAAGACGTTCACACCAAGCACTGGTAAAAAGATAACAAGACTGCTTGCGTCCACTATGTGGTTCCCAACCAACAAACCCAGGTTTGATGGCCGGAACCAACAACTAAATAACAACACCACAGTTGTAACACCAGATTTCCCACCCCACGCCCCAGGGCGCCGCGGGTGCGGAGCAAGGGTTACGGCGGTCATAGCGTGGGGGAAACGCCCGGTCCCATTCCGAACCCGGAAGCTAAGACCCACAGCGCCGATGGTACTGCACCCGGGAGGGTGTGGGAGAGTAGGTCACCGCCGGAACATCATTCACGGCCAGGCCCCGACACACACGTGTCGGGGCCTGACCCATTTAAAACCCACCCCCAACCACAACGCTCTGGCACACCCCACACCAATTCCCCCGACGCTCTGGCACTACCCGCACCAATTTCCACGACGCTCTGGCACTACCCGCCGCAGCACCCCACCCGCCGCCGTCGTCCCGCCCCAAAAAAACTGCCGTGCGTCCCACCAAACGGCGCGACAACTGCCAGAGCGTCCGCCCAACCGGCGCATCAACCAAACGGCGCATCAACTGAGAGAGCGTCCGCCCAAACGGCGCATCAACTGAGAGAGCGTCGGCCGAAACGCCGCATCAACTGCCAGAGCGTCCGACGAAACGGCGCATCAAGTGAGAGAGCGTCGGCTGGGAGTGTGAAGATTCCCACGACGGCGGCCTGGGGGCGGATTCATGTAATGAGTCGCTGGGGACTCGCCTAGAATTGACTACAGATGTACGGACTTCGAAGCGCTTGATTTCGGGTTGCGTAGGATAACGAAACACGGAACGAGCGGCTGCGATTGCGCCAGTGGTCGGCTCACAACAGGAGGAATCCCCATGGCTGAGCACAACGGCGGCAACCGAGGCGGCAATGACCGCGGTCCTTTCCGCGGAGCCAACAACTCCGGCGGAGAACCGCGCGGATTCCGATCCCGTGAAGGCCGGGATTCCGAGGCCCCGAAGCGGGCGCCGGGCTCTGGCGATCGTAAGCCGTTCAGTGGTGGCGGGGAGCGGAAGCCTTATGGTGACCGCGACAACAAGTCCTTTGGTGACCGTCCCCGCCGCGAAGGTGACGGCGAACGACGCAGCTCCGGCGCAGGGGAGCGCAAGCCCTTCGGTGACCGCGACCGTAAGCCCTTCAGCGGTGGCGGCGAGCGTAAGCCTTACGGTGACCGCGACAACAAGTCCTTCGGTGACCGTCCGCGCCGTGAAGGCGACAACGACCGACGCAGCTCCGGTGGCGGCGAGCGGAAGCCTTACGGTGACCGCGACAACAAGTCCTTCGGTGACCGTCCGCGCCGTGAAGGGGACGGTGAGCGTCGGACCTTCGGTGGCGGGGAGCGGAAGCCCTTTAGCGGCGGAGCAGACCGTAAGCCCTTCAGCGGTGGCGGGGAGCGGAAGCCCTACGGTGACCGCGACAACAAGTCCTTTGGTGACCGTCCGCGCCGCGAAGGCGACGGTGAGCGTCGTGGGTTCTCCGGCGGCGAGAACCGCAAGCCCTTCGGTGACCGCCAGGACCGGGCACCGCGCAGCTTCGACCGCGGCGATTCAGGCCCCCGCCAGTTCGGCAGGGACCGTGCCGAGGACCGTCCGGCCCGTGTTCCCAACGCACGTGATCTCCGCAGCGCCAACCGCCCCGACCGTGAACGTTCCCCCCAGATCGACGAGGACGTTACCGGCAAGGAGCTTGACCGCGCCACCCAGCACCAGATCAAAACCCTGGAAGACAACAGCGCTGAGTGGGTTGCCCGCCACCTGGTGATGGCCGGACGCCTGATTGACGACGAGCCCGAGCTCGCTTTCCAGCACGCCCTCGCCGCAAGCCGCCGTGGTGGCCGGCTCGCAGCAGTACGCGAGGCCGTGGGCCTGACCGCCTACGCCGCAGGCCACTACGGGGAAGCGCTCCGCGAATTCCGTACGTACCGCCGGATCAGCGGATCGAATGTCCATCTTCCTGTCATGGCAGACTGCGAACGCGGACTCGGCCGGCCGGACCGGGCCCTGGACGTAGTGCGTTCCGAGGAAGCCAAGGACCTGGACGCTCCGGGCAAAGCCGAGCTGGCCATCGTGGCCGCCGGTGCCAGGACGGACCTCGGTCAGCTTGACGCAGCCGTTGCAGAACTCGAGATTCCCCAGTTGGACATCAACCGTGCCTTCTCCTACAGCCCCCGCCTGTTCCGCGCCTACGCTGACGCACTGGCTGGAGTAGGCCGCGGGGAGGAAGCCAAGAAGTGGCAGAAGCAGGCCGTTGTGGCTGAAAATGCCCTGGGCCTTGGTGTGGATGAGGAACCGGATATCGTGGACCTCGGCTGGGACGAGGAAGAGGAAGCCCGCGAGGAAGCACAGCGCCGGCGCCTGCTCGAACGTGCCGCCAGTGGCAGCGAATCCGGGACGGCTGGCTCAGCGGCGGCAGCCGGCGCTGCAGTGGCCGCCGCTGAAGCGGTTGAAGAACCCGCAGCAGGCGTGGATGCGGAACTCGATGACGTTGAGTCCGGCTACTTCGAATCCGACGATGCCGAGTCCGATGAGGATTCAGTGGAGAACGACGAACTGGAGTCCGGCGCATCTGACATCGAAGAACCCGGTAACGATCAGCACGGCGAAGACGGGCACCACGAAGAAGCGCACGCAGACCGCGATGACACCGGCCACTCCGAAGGACGGGACAGCTAACCCGTTATGACTGCAGTTCCACTGATTTCCCTGTTCGACGCGTTACTGGCGGACTTGGACGGCGTGGTCTACGCCGGCCCGCATGCCATTCCGGGTGCGGTGGACTCGCTCCAGCAACTTGCTGGATTGGGCATCGGCCTCGGGTATGTCACCAACAACGCGTCCCGCTCGCCCGCGCAGGTGGCTGCCCACCTGCGCGAGCTCGGGGCGCCGGCCGAAGACGAGCAGGTAGTCAGCTCCTCGCAGGCCGCAGCCGAGCTGCTGGCTTCATTGCTTGCCCCCGGAGCGAAGGTCTTGATAACGGGCAGTCCGGCCCTGGCCGAGGAAATCGAACTTGTGGGCCTGACCGCAGTCCGGAGCCAGGCGGAAGGTCCGGTGGCTGTGGTCCAGGGCTTCAGTCCTGAGATCGGCTGGAAAGACCTGGCCGAGGCTGCCTACGTGGTGTCCGGCGGTGCGCTCTGGGTGGCCACCAACACGGATATGTCCATCCCACAGGCCCGCGGGATCGCGCCCGGCAACGGGACGCTGGTGGCGGCAGTGGCGGCAGCCACGGGCGAAAAACCGCGGGTTGCCGGAAAGCCGGAGGCGCCCCTCTTCCACGCTGCCGCGAAACGGCTGGCCGCGGACCGCCCGCTGGTTGTGGGCGACAGGCTGGACACTGACATCCTGGGCGGCAACAACGCCGGCTTCTCCACGGTTGCCGTCCTCACCGGCGTCGACACGCTGGAAACGGTCCTGGCCGCACGCACGGACGAACGGCCGAACTACCTCATCGCGTCCCTGGGCGACCTCCACCAGCCCTATCCTGATGTTGACCAGAACGACGGCGTCTACCGCTGTGGCCGCGCAACGGCTCAGGTCACCGGCCAGACCGTGAGCATCCAGGGAGCCGAGGATGACCTGGACTCATGGCGTGCCGCGTGTGCGGCCTGGTGGGCCGCCGTCCCGGACACCGCTGAAGCACTGGCGCCAAAACTCGAATGGCACACTCATTAGACTGGTCCAATGACTGAGCTGAACCACAAAAACCAGCCCGAAGCAGCCCAGCCAGCACCGGAATGGCCCGAAGCCTCCGCAGAGGGCATCGACGATCCTTCGGTCGCGGCCATCGTGACCGCTCTGGACGGGGTCCAGTCCTTGCCCGTGGCTGAACATGAAACTGTTTACGGTGAGCTGCACGATGCCCTGCTGCAGGCTCTGAACGAAGACGCCCCGCTGGCCGAGGGCAGGTCCTGAGCGTGGCACGCCTCGACCAGGCATTGGTTGCCCGCGGGCTGGCGAGGTCCCGGACGCACGCGGCAACCCTTATCGCCGAGGGCAAAGTGAGTTCCGCCGGGCAGGTCCTTTCCAAGGCGTCCCTCCAGGTGGACGAGGAGAAAGAACTTGCCGTCCAGCACACCGAGGAAGACAGCTACGTCAGCCGTGCCGGCCACAAACTGGCCGGTGCCCTGGACGCTTTCCCGGACGTCACCGTTGAGGGCAAGCGGTGCCTGGACGCAGGCGCGTCCACCGGCGGCTTCACCGAAGTGCTGCTGCGGCGGGGTGCGGCACATGTGGTGGCGGTCGACGTCGGGCACGGCCAGCTGGTCCCGCAACTGCGCAGCGATGACCGCGTTGCGGTGCATGAGGGCATGAACGTCCGCTACATGACACCGGAGGACATCGGCGGACTGGCCGAACTGACCGTGGCTGACCTCTCCTTCATCTCGCTGACCCTGGTGGTCCTGCCGCTGGCCTTATGCACGAAACCGGGCGGTGACCTGGTGCTGATGGTGAAGCCCCAGTTCGAGATCGGCAAGGACCGTCTGGGACGTACGGGCGTGGTGAATTCCGAGCGGGAACGCCGGATGGCAGTGGAAAAGGTCGCCAACGCAGCGCTCGACGCCGGCCTGGACTTACGCGGCTTGGCGGCCAGCCCGCTGCCGGGCCAGGACGGAAACGTCGAATACTTCCTGTGGATAACACGCAGGATGACTCAAGACCTGCCTAAGATCGAAGAGCGCCACGCAGCCATTGAGAAGCTGCTTGGACCAATCTGGCCGAACCACTAGAAAGCGGAACCCGATGAGCAGGCGAGTACTTGTCCTTGCCCACACTGGCCGCGAGGAAACATTGAAGGCTGCCTGGGAGGCCTGCGCCCAGCTGCATGACTCCGGCATTGTCCCGGTGATGCAGGAATCCGAGCTCGCAGACATGGAGAGGTTTTTCGGGCACCTCACGCAGCCGGTGGAGGTCCTGCATGACCACGTCAAGCTGCCGGACGTTGAGCTCGTGATGGTTCTCGGCGGGGACGGGACCATCCTGCGCGCCGCGGAACTGGTGCGGGAAGTGGACGTGCCCCTGCTCGGCGTGAACCTTGGCCACGTGGGGTTTTTGGCCGAAAGTGAGCGCGCCGACCTCGCCCAGACCGTGGAATGGATTGCCCGGCGCGACTACACGGTGGAAGAGCGCATGACCATCGACGTCCAGGTCTGGGTCCGCGGCCAGAAAATCTGGCACACCTGGGCACTGAATGAGGCAGCCATCGAGAAGGGCAACCGCGAACGGATGCTGGAGGTGGTCACCGAGGTGGACGAACGGCCGCTGACCTCGTTCGGCTGCGACGGCGTGGTGCTGGCCACTCCGACGGGCTCCACTGCTTACGCATTCTCAGCCGGCGGCCCGGTGGTCTGGCCGGAGGTGGAAGCCCTGCTGATCGTTCCCATCAGCGCCCACGCGCTGTTCGCCAAGCCGCTGGTGGTGTCCCCCCGCTCGCGGCTGGCAGTGGAAGTCCTCAACCGCACTGATGCCCAGGGTGTCCTGTGGTGCGACGGCAGGCGCTCGGTAGACCTGCCGCCCGGAGCGCGTGTGGAAGTCACGAAGTCCGCCACACCGGTCCGGCTGGCCAGGACCCATCAGACGCCGTTCTCGGCCCGGCTGGTCCGCAAGTTCGAGCTCCCCATCCACGGCTGGCGGGGACCCGTTCCCCAGTCTGAAGCCATCCACACCGGGCCCATTCCGATCGTCCGGACGCCCCGGCCCATGCCCCCGCTCCAGGTGCCCTCCGGGGACCATTCAGACGACGAAACCGATCCCGCGACTGCAAAGTGAACCATGCTTGAAGAACTGAGAATCCGCGATCTGGGCGTCATCACCGACGCCACCCTGCCGCTGGGCCCGGGCCTGAGTGTCGTCACCGGCGAAACCGGTGCCGGCAAAACGATGGTGGTCACCGCCGTCGGACTCCTGCTCGGAGCCAGATCCGACGCCGGGGCCGTCCGCAGCGGGGCAAAGAGCGCCACTGCGGAAGCCGTCCTCAAGCTCGACACGGGGCACGCCGCGGTTGCCCGGGCACTGGAGGCGGGGGCGGACGTTGAAGAGTTCGACGGCGGCGCTGAACTCATCCTTGCCCGGCGCCTCGGTGCCGACGGGCGAAGCCGTGCTTTCCTCGGCGGACGTGCCGCCCCGGTGGGCGTCCTCGCCGAAATCGGCGAAACCCTGGTGGTGGTCCACGGCCAGTCGGACCAGATCCGGCTGAAAGGAACCGCAGCGCAGCGTGGCGCCCTGGACAAGTTTGCCGGCGAGGCGCTGGCGGGTCCGCTGGGAACCTATCAGGGGCTGTACAGCCACTGGAAGACCAGCCAGGCCGAACTGGCCTCGCTCCGCAGCGCCGCACGCGACAGACTCCGTGAGGCCGAATCGCTGGAAGCCGCCCTGGCTGAAATCGACGACGTGGATCCGCAGCCGGGGGAGGACGAGTCGCTCAAAGCCGAGGCCGTGAAACTTGCCAACGTTGAAGAGTTGAGGATCGCCGCAAATACCGCGCATCAGGCGCTCATCGCCGAGGACTACGGCGACGCAGGGGACGCCACCACGTTGGTGGATGCCGCGAAACGGACGCTTGAACATGTGGCCGAGCACGATGCCGAGCTGGGGCAGGCCGCAGCGCGGCTGGCCGAAGTGGGCTTCCTGCTCAACGACATCGCCACTGAGCTGGCCAGCTATCAGGCCGGCCTGGATTCGGAGGGGCCGGAACGGCTCGCCGAGATTGAGGGCCGGCGTGCTGACCTGGCCAAGCTGGTCCGCAAGTACGCCCCGAGCATCGACGAGGTGCTGCTCTGGGCGGAAAACGCCCGGGTCCGGTTCGATGAGCTGCAGGACGATTCGAGCAGAATTGAGGCGCTGGAGGCGGACGTTGCCGGCACTGAGGCTGAGCTCCGGAAGCAGGCGGCGGCCGTCAGCAAGATCCGTGCCAAGGCCGCCAAGGACCTCTCCGCCCGTGTCAGTGCCGAGCTCAAGGCATTGGCCATGGCCGATGCCACGCTGGTGATCACCCGGGAGGCAGCAGCGAACCTGATGCCGTACGGGGCGGACGAGATCACGTTCCTTTTGCAGCCCCATTCAGGTGCGCCCGCGCGTCCGCTGGGCAAGGGCGCATCCGGCGGCGAACTCTCCCGGGTGATGCTCGCCATTGAGGTGGTGCTCGCCGCCGTGGATCCGGTGCCCACATTTGTTTTCGACGAAGTGGATGCGGGCGTCGGCGGCAGGGCGGCCGTCGAGATCGGCCGCCGGCTGGCCATGCTGGCACAGCACGTCCAGGTCCTGGTTGTCACCCACCTGCCACAGGTTGCCGCTTTCGCGGACCAGCACATCACCGTCACCAAAACTTCGGTCAGGGGAGCCGACGGCGGCACCGCCACCGGCTTCACGTCCAGTGATGTTCGCCTCCTCGACGGGCCAGAACGGGTCAGGGAGCTCGCCCGGATGCTCGCCGGCCAGGAGGACTCCGAATCAGCGCAGGCGCATGCCCAGGAGCTGCTGGACGATGCAAAGCTGTTGCCGCAACGGGCCTAGCAAGGGTCATTAGGCGCGTCAACCCCTTGATCGCAGGCGTGACGCCCTGCACACTGGAGCATTTGGGGAACAGTTCCTGATCCGGGAAAGGCTCAATTGATGATAGGCTCAAATTCCGTGGTGCAGCGATCAAATTCCCGTGTAAATTCCCGGTTCCCGGGCTCATCCAAGACGACCAAACACATCTTCGTAACCGGTGGTGTGGCGTCCTCGCTCGGTAAGGGACTGACGGCTTCAAGCCTCGGTCACCTGCTGCGGGCTCGCGGCCTGTCTGTAACTATGCAGAAGCTCGATCCCTATCTGAACGTGGATCCGGGCACGATGAACCCCTTCCAGCACGGCGAGGTCTTCGTCACCGACGACGGCGCCGAGACGGACCTGGACATCGGGCACTACGAGCGCTTCCTCGACGAAAACCTTGAGGGCTCGGCCAACGTCACCACCGGTCAGGTGTACTCCACCGTGATCGCCAAGGAACGCCGCGGCGAGTACCTGGGTGACACCGTCCAGGTCATCCCGCACATCACCGATGAGATCAAACGCCGCATGCGCCTGCCCGCCGAGGGCAAGAATGCGCCGGATGTCATCATCACCGAGATCGGCGGAACGGTGGGCGATATTGAGTCCCAGCCCTTCCTCGAATCAGCCCGCCAGGTCCGCCAGGACATCGGCCGCGGCAACGTCTTCTTCGTCCACGTTTCCCTGGTCCCGTACATCGGGCCGTCGCAGGAACTGAAGACCAAACCCACGCAGCACTCCGTGGCAGCCCTCCGCTCCATCGGCATCCAGCCGGAGGCCATCGTGATCCGCTCGGACCGCGAGGTCCCGGAACCCATGCGGGCCAAGATCGGCCGCATGTGCGATGTCGATATCGAAGCGGTCATCGGCTGCCCGGACGCACCGAGCATCTACGACATCCCCAAGACCCTGCACACCCAGGGCCTGGACTCCTACATCGTCCGCGCCCTGGACCTGCCGTTCAAGGATGTTGACTGGACCAGCTGGGATAAACTGCTCGAAGCAGTCCACAACCCCAAGCACCACGTGGAAATCGCACTGGTGGGTAAGTACATCGACCTGCCCGACGCCTACCTGTCCGTGACGGAGGCCCTGCGCGCCGGAGGCTTCGCCAACGAAACCAAGGTCAAAATCCGCTGGGTGCCGTCCGACGAATGCGAAACCCACGAGGGCGCCGTTGCGTCACTGGACGGCGTGGACGCCATCTGCGTCCCCGGCGGCTTCGGCATCCGTGGCCTCGAAGGCAAGCTGGGCGCCCTGAAGTATGCGCGGGAAACCCGGCTGCCAGTGCTGGGCCTGTGCCTGGGCCTGCAGTGCATGGTGATCGAATATGCCCGCAACGTGGTGGGCCTCGAGGGCGCATCCTCCAGCGAATTCGAGCCGGACTCCAAGTACCCGGTCATCGCCACCATGGAAGAGCAGTTGGACATCGTGGAGGGTAAGGGCGATCTCGGCGGCACCATGCGCCTGGGCCTGTACGAGGCAAAGCTCGACGCCGGCTCCGTCATCGCCGAGACCTACGGCACCACCGAAGTCAGCGAACGGCACCGCCACCGCTACGAGGTCAACAACAAGTACCGCGAGCAGATCGCCGCCGAGGGCCTCGTCTTCTCCGGGACGTCTCCGGACGGCAAGCTGGTCGAATACGTTGAGCTGCCCCGCGAAGTCCACCCGTACTACGTAGCCACCCAGGCCCACCCGGAACTCAGCTCGCGCCCCACCCGGCCGCACCCGCTGTTCGCCGGATTGGTCAAGGCTGCGCTGGACCACCAGAACGCACAGGACGTGCTGGCCATCAAGCCTGTACGCACGGTTGCCGCCAAGTAAATACCGACGACCCTGAGGACGGCGCGATGCCCGGAATTCCTGAAACCCCCTCTGCTGCCCGGAGGGTTTCGGATGCACCGAGCCCGCGCCGTCTTCTGTCCACGGAAAAGGTCTACAAGGGCCGGATCTGGGACGTTGTCAGCGACAGCTTCAAGCTGAGCGAAGCGGGCGATGCCCTGACCCGCGACTACATCGACCATCCGGGTGCTGTGGCCGTCCTGCCGATGAACAGTGCCGGTGAGGTCCTGCTGATCAAGCAGTACCGCCACCCCGTGGGGATGGATCTGTGGGAAATCCCGGCAGGCCTGCTGGACGTGCAAGGCGAGGACTTTGTTGTCGGCGCCGCCCGCGAACTTGCCGAAGAGGCGGACCTTGCAGCCGCGCAGTGGAATGTCCTGGCCGACTTCTTCAACTCACCGGGCTCCTCCAGTGAAGCCATCCGGATTTACCTGGCCCGTGACCTCACGGACGTTCCCCATCACGAGCGGCACGAACGTACCGACGAGGAAGCCGAGATCGAATTCCACTGGATCAGCCTGGACGACGCCGTCGCGTCAGTCCTGGCGGGCCGGCTGCACAACCCGTCCGCCGTCGTCGGAATCCTGGCCGCCGCCGCAGCGCGCGCTGACGGCTTCGCCGGGCTGCGCCCCGCGGACGCACCCTGGCCCGCGCACCCCAGCCAGCGTTAATGTCCGCAGAAATCCAGGCAGAAGCCGCCGCGCCGCCGGCGGTGCCCCCAACCGCACCGCCCACAGCCATCGAGCGTGCCATCACGGAGTACCTCCAGCACATGGGCGTCGAGCGGGGGCTGGCATTGAACACGCTCTCGGCCTACCGCCGTGACCTGACACGCTACGCCCGCTACCTTGCGGCGGAGGGCTGCCAGGCGCCGGGCCAGATCACCCGCCATCACGTCACCGGCTACGTCATGGCCCTCACGGACGGATCCGACGGCGGCACGGCCCTGGGCATCAGATCTGCCGCCAGGACCGTGGTGGCCGTCCGGGGACTGCATAAGTTCTGGGCCCTTGAAGGCCTCACCCCTACGGATCCCGCCAGCGACGTCCACCCGCCCCTGCCCGGCAAAAGGCTGCCCAAGGCCATCAGCGTGGACGAAGTCACCAGAATACTGGAAGCAGCCGGGGCCGACACGGCCACCGGACTCCGGGACCGGGCCCTGCTGGAGTTCCTGTACTCCACCGGTGCCCGGATCAGCGAAGCCGTGGGCCTGGACGTGGACGACATCTCGCTGCAGGAACCGGAATCCGGCCCGGCCATTGTCCGGCTGTTCGGCAAGGGCTCGAAGGAACGGCTCGTCCCGCTCGGATCCTACGGGGCGCGGGCACTGGACGCCTACCTGGTCCGCGGCCGCCCGTTGCTGGCCGCGAAGGGCAAAGGCACACCCGCGCTGTTCCTTAATGCCCGGGGCGGAAGAATCAGCCGACAAAGTGCCTGGACCATCCTGAAGGCGGCGGCGGACAAAGCCAACATCACCAAGGACGTCTCCCCGCACACCCTCCGGCATTCCTTCGCGACGCACCTGCTCGAAGGCGGCGCAGACGTCCGCGTGGTGCAGGAACTGCTGGGCCATGCTTCAGTCACCACCACCCAGGTCTACACCCTGGTCACGGCCGATACCCTCCGCGAAATCTACGCCGCCGCCCACCCCCGGGCACTGGGTTAGCCATGGCAGGGGTGCCGGTCACGCTGTGCTTCCTGACCCGTGAGCTCGACGGCGTGCCACAGGTCCTGCTGGGGCTGAAAAAGACCGGTTTCGGCCGCGGCAAAGTGGTGGGGCTGGGCGGTCACGTGGAACCGGGGGAAACCGACGCCGAAGCCGCGTGCCGCGAAGTCCACGAGGAGTCCGGCGTGGTGGTCCTGCAGGAAGACCTCCGCGACGCCGGCGTAGTCACCTTCGATTTCCCGGCCCGGCCCGAATGGAACATGAGCACCCGGCTGTTCGTGGCGGCCCGCTGGGCCGGGGAGCCGGCCGAGAGCGCGGAGATCCTGCCGGAATGGTTCGACGTCGGGGCCTTGCCGGTGGAGCGAATGTGGCAGGACGCGGCGCACTGGCTGCCCCTGGCCCTGAGCGGGACGGTGCTGCGCCTCACGGTGGTCCTCAATGGGGACAGCGAAACCGTGCGGGAAGTCCTGGACTACTCAAACCTCTGAGGCAACGGTCCGCTGCAGCCAAACGAATGGCGGGCCGGCCACCCCACAAGGGTGACCGGCCCGCCGCCGGTTTTGGCGTCGTCGTACGTTCCTGTCCGATCAGGGGACGTGCCGCTCCTCAACTCCGTTGTATTCGCTCAGGGGGCGGATCAGCGAATTGGAATCGAGCTGCTCCATGATGTGGGCCGTCCAGCCGGTGATGCGGCTGGCGACAAACAGGGGAGTGAACGTCTGGGTATCAAAGCCCATGAGGTGATAAGTGGGGCCGGCAGGGTAGTCGAGGTTGGGCTTGATGGCCTTGGCCTCTTCCATGGCGCTTTCCAGGCCGTTGTACAGCCCCAGGAGCTCGGGACGGCCGTAGTGGGCGATCATTTTGTCCAGGGCAGCCTTCATGGTTGGCACCCGGGAATCGCCGTGCTTGTACACACGGTGGCCGAAGCCCATGACCTTCTTCTTCTGCGCCAGGGCATCCTCCATCCACGCCTTCGCGCGGGCAGCGGCCTCGTCCAGGGACTCTTCGGAACGGATCCCGATCTCATCGAAGGTGTGCATGACTGCCTCGTTGGCGCCGCCGTGCAGCGCACCCTTCAGGGCGCCGATAGCTCCGGTCACAGCGGAATGGAGATCCGAAAGCGTGGAGGTGATGACGCGCGCCGTGAACGTGGAGGCGTTGAAGGAGTGCTCGGCGTACAGGATCATCGAAACGTTGAATGCCTCCACAACCTCGGGCACTTGTTCCTCACCGAAGGCCATCCACAGGAAGTTGGCGGAGTACCCCAGGTCATCGCGGGGTTCCACGGCTTCCTGCCCGTGGCGGCGGCGCTGATCGTAGGCAACCACCGCGGGCATCGCCGCGAACAGGTCCACGGCCTTGGCCATGTTCGCCTCGCGTGAGGAATCCTCCGCCAGCGGATGCCGCGCACCCATGACCGAGGCCGCGGTCCGGCAGACATCCATGGGATGCGAGCTGGTGGGGAGGGCATCGACCACCTGCTTCACCACGGGGTCCAGGGCGCGCCCGGCCCGTTCGCGTGCGGTGAACTCTGCCAGCTGCTCCGCAGTGGGCAGTTCACCGTTCCAGAGCAGGAACGCCACTTCCTCAAAACTGCACCTCGCAGCGAGCTCCTGCACCGGATAGCCCCGATACAGCAGGGAATTGGTGTCGGGGTTGACCTTCGAGACGGAGGTGTAGTCCACCACGACGCCGGCGAGACCCTTTTTGATGTCCTGTTCAGCCATGCTGAAACTCCTTTGTTCCTGTCGCCTGTTGTGCCGGCCGGAGCCGGAAATGTGGGGGTGGGTCAGTTGGTTCCGGGGATCTGGAAATTGAAGACCCCCGTGTCGAAACGGTTGTAGGCCTCATAGTCAACGAGGTCGTACAAGCGCGAACGGGTCAGCATGTGTGGGACCTGTGCCTCCTGGGTTCCGTCAGCCTTAATCGATTCCAGCGTACGCTCCGCGGCCCCCATGGCACTACGGAGGAGGGTCACCGGATATATCACCATGTTGACCCCGACGCCGGCGAGCTGCTCCACGGTGAAAAGATCGCTCTTGCCGAACTCGGTCATGTTGGCCAGGACCGGCACGTCCACGGCATCGCGGATTGCCTGGAACTCGCTCAGGTCCCGCATGGCTTCCGGGAAGATGGCGTCCGCCCCCGCCTCCACCAGCGCCTTTGCCCGCGACTGCGCCGCTTCCAGCCCGTCCGTGGCGCGGATGTCCGTCCGCGCCATGATGAGGAAGTTCGGATCGCGGCGGGCATCTGCTGCGGCACGGATGCGTTTGGTGGCGGTATCCACGTCCACCACGTTTTTGCCATCCAGGTGGCCGCAGCGCTTCGGGTTGAACTGGTCCTCGATGTGGCAGCCGGCCAGTCCCGCGTTTTCGAGCTCCTGGATACTGCGGGCCACGTTCATGGGCTCGCCGAACCCGGTGTCCGCATCCACCAGGCAGGGCAGATCAGTCATCCGGGCGATCTGCCCGGCCCGGGTGGCCACCTCGGTCAGCGTAGTCAGGCCGATGTCCGGCAGGCCAAGATCGTTGGCCAGGACAGCGCCGGAGATGTAGACACCGGCGAAACCCTTTTCCTCGATCAGCCGGGCAGAGAGCGGGTTGAACGCGCCCGGGAACTGGGCGATGGTCCCGGAGGCCAGGAGTTCGCGGAGGCGGATCCGCTTCTGCTCCGGCGTGGTGCTGGAGTAGAGCATTTAGAACAGCCCCTGGGGTGCGTTGCTGAGGTCGATGACGCCGGGCGCTGCCGTGATGTTCAGCTGCTCCAGCTCGCCCGGGCCCAGGTCCGGAAGGCTTTCGGCCGCTGCGAGGAAACGCTCGATCTCCGCTTCCTCAACCAGTCCTGCGGCCAAAGTGCGGAACTTGTTGATGTACTGCTGGCGGGCGAAGGGCCGGGCACCGAGCGGGTGGGCGTCGGCCACGGCGATCTGGTCCGTGACCACCGTGCCGTCGTTAAGGGTGATCTCCACGGATCCGCCGAAGGCCTTCTCTGCGATGTCCAGGGAGTGGTAGCGGCGTGTCCACTCCGGATCCTCCTCCGTGGTGACCTTGTGCCACAGCTCCACGGTGTCCGGGCGGCCGGCGCGTTCGGGGGAGTAGGAGTCCACGTGGTGCCAGGCCCCGTCCTGCAGGGCAACGGTGAAGATGTACGGGATCGAGTGGTCCAGGGTTTCACGGCTGGCCGTGGGGCTGTACTTCTGCGGATCGTTCGCGCCGGAACCGATCACGTAATGCGTGTGGTGGCTGGTCTTGATCAGGACCTGCTTCACGTTGGCGGCATCCGTGGTTTCCGGGTGTTCCCGGTGAAGCTTCCGGGCCAGGTCAATCCACGCCTGGGCCTGGTACTCAGCAGAGTGTTCCTTGGTGTAGGTGTCCATGATGGCGCGCTTCGCCTCGCCGGCCTCCGGAAGGGGGACCTCGTAGGAGGCGTTGGGGCCGTCCAGCATCCAGGCGATCACGCCGTCTTCGCCCTCATAGATCGGCACGGGGGAGGTCTGGCCGCGCATGGACCGGTCCACGGCTTCGACGGCCATCTTGCCGGCGAACGCGGGTGCGTGCGCCTTCCAGGTGGAGATCTCGCCCTTGCGGGACTGGCGGGTGGCCGTGGTGGTGTGCAGCGCCTGGCCCACTGACTGGAAGATGGTTTCGACGTCGAGGCCCAGGAGGGTGCCGATGCCGGCGGCGGCGGAGGGGCCGAGGTGCGCCACGTGGTCGATCTTGTGCTTGTGCAGGCAGATCGCCTTGACCAGGTTGACCTGGATCTCGTACCCGGTGGCGATGCCCCGGATCAGGTCTTTACCGCCCGCACCCACGTGCTGTGCGACGGCAAGGATCGGCGGGATGTTGTCCCCGGGGTGGGAGTACTCAGCGGCGAGGAACGTGTCGTGGTAGTCAAGTTCGCGGACGGCCACGCCGTTGGCCCATGCCCCCCACTCAGGGGAAACTTTGTCCGTGATGCCGAAGACGCTCGCGCCCTTGCCGTTGGTGGTCGGTGAGTGGGTCAGGGCCTGCGCCCGGGCCGCAACAATGGGGCCGCGGTTCAGCGAGGCGATGGCAACAGAGGCGTTGTCGATCACCCTGTTGATCACCATTTCGGTGACCTCGGCGGTCACCTCCACAGGATCAGCGGCGACAACGGCGATCTTGTGTGCCAGCTGGTCCTCGCGGGCAAGGTTCTCTTCGCTTTTGTAGACACGGACGTGGTTGAGCTTGACCATGATGCTCCTCTAATGCGGGATGTGAGTTGCTTTGACGTGGGAAAGACTGCGGTGCAGGTGCATGGTGGTGGCCGCTTCGGCGAGCTTGGCGTTGCCGGCAGCTATGGCCTCGGCGATCGCTGCATGCTCCAGGGCTGCGGCGTGAAGGCGCCGGGCGTCGTCGGCGGCGAGCCGGCGGACCCGCACCAGATGGACGCGCAGGCTGCGCATAGCCTGGGCGAGGTAGGAATTTGAGATGGCGGAGTCGATCGCTTCGTCGAGCCGGCCCACCAAAGCGTAGTAGTCGTGCAGGGCAGGATCCGCGCCGGTGATGAGTTCCGGGGCACGGAGCAGTTCGGCATGCAGCTGCTCGAAGACTGCGCGCTCGCCGCGTTCGGCGGCCAGCGAAGCCGCCCGGCCCTCCAAAGTCAACCGCAGCTCGAACATCTCATCGATGTCGTCCAGGGAAATATCGGTGACGACGACGCCGCGGCCGCCCGCCGCCGTCGTCAGTCCCTCTGCGCTGAGCCGGCTGAGCGCCTCCCGGAGTGGGGTGCGTGAGACACCGAGGCGTTCGGCCTGTTCCACCTCTGCCAGGACGGTTCCCGGTGCCAGGCGCCATTCAATGATGTCATCGCGCAGTGCGGCGTAAGCCTTATCGCTGGCCCGCATCACTGCCTCCTTCATTGTTGGCTGACCGGGTGGTAATGCTCCTTAGTGTATACACAGCCTTGATATTTGGCGAGCATCCGCGTGCCTGGCCGACAAATAACCGATTTGTGTATACATAAACCCTTGTGCAGTGCTCCGCCGCCGGGCTAGCATGGGCCCCATCACAACGGAGTGGACGGGATGCAATTCATGGGTACCAAGAGCTATCAGAACAGCTACGAACAGAGCCTGGCGAAGCCTGAGGAATTCTGGCTGGGTGCCGCCGCGAAGATCTCCTGGACCGAACCGCCGCAGCAGGCCGTCGACTCCAGCACGGTGCCGCTGTTCAAGTGGTTTCCTGACGGCGTCCTGAACACTTGCTATAACGCCCTGGACCGTCATGTGGAGGCCGGGCGCGGAGGCCAGGACGCGCTCATCTATGATTCCGCGATGCTGGGGATCCAGAGGCGGTTCACCTATGCCGAACTGACCGGACTGGTGGCCCGGTTCGCGGGCGTGCTCCGCAGGCATGGAGTCGGCAAGGGCGACAGAGTGGTCATCTACATGCCCATGATTCCGGAAGCCGCCATCGCAATGCTGGCCACGGCACGGCTGGGGGCAGTGCATTCTGTGGTGTTCGGCGGCTTCGCCCCCAAGGAACTGGCGGCCCGCATCAGGGACGCCGCTCCGGCCATGGTGGTGACCGCATCCGGCGGGATCGAGCCCTCCCGCCGGATCGAATACCTTCCCGCGGTGGCGGAAGCACTGCAGCTGGCCGGAGTACCTGACCTCCCGGTGATCGTCAGGTCGCGGGAGGGCTTCACATCCTTACTCCCGGACCACGCCGGCTGGTTGGACTGGGACGCCGAGATGGCCACGGCCGAGCCGGCAGCACCCGTGGACGTCAAGGCAACGGACCCGCTCTATATCCTCTACACGTCGGGAACCACCGGCAGCCCCAAGGGAGTGGTCCGGGACAACGGCGGCCATGCGGTGGCGCTGAGCTGGACCATGGAAAACATCTATGACATCGGGCCCGGCGATGTGATGTGGACAGCCTCCGATGTCGGCTGGGTGGTGGGGCACTCCTACATCGTGTACGGCCCGTTGCTGGCCGGGGCCACCACAGTCCTCTATGAAGGAAAGCCGGTGGGCACCCCGGATGCCGGGGCCTTCTGGCGCGTGATCGAGGACCACAAGGTCAATGTGCTGTTCACCGCGCCCACCGCGTTGCGCGCCATCCGGAAGGCCGATCCCGAGGCGAAGCTGTTGCAGGATCATGACATCTCCAGCCTGCGGACACTCTTCGCGGCGGGGGAGCGGCTGGACACCGATACCTTCCACTGGGCATCGCAGTCCCTGGGCGTGCCGGTGGTGGATCACTGGTGGCAGACGGAGACCGGCTGGGCCATCTGCGCCAACCCGCGGGGGCTGGAGGCGCTCCCCATCAAGGCAGGTTCCCCCAGCGTCCCGATGCCGGGGTTCCGGCTCAACATCGTCGACGGACTCGGGGAGGAAGTCGCTGCCGGGACAGAGGGCAATATTGTGCTCGGTCTGCCACTGCCACCCGGGACGCTGACCACGCTGTGGGGCGACGACGAACGCTACGTCTCCTCTTATCTCCAGGCATTCGAGGGCGTCTACGCCACCGGTGACTCGGGCTACCGCGACGAGGACGGCTACGTCTTCGTGATGGGCCGCACCGACGACATCATCAACGTGGCAGGGCACCGGCTCTCCACCGGTGCCATGGAACAGGTCATCGGGCGGCACCCGGCGGTGGCTGAGTGCGCCGTGATCGGCCTTGCGGACCCCTTGAAAGGCCAGCGTGCCAGCGGCTACGTGGTTCTCAAATCGGGGGTGGACGTGGCTGAAGACATCCTTGTCAAGGACCTGATCGCGCTTGTCCGCCGGGACATCGGAGCTGTGGCGGACTTTAAACATGTGGCAGTGGTGGAGGCCCTGCCCAAGACCCGCTCGGGCAAGATCCTCCGCAAGACCATGCGGCAGATTGCCGACGGCGAGGAGTACGTTGTCCCTTCCACCATCGAGGACGCCGGGGTGATCGATCAATTGATCGGGACCCTGCGTCCGGGCGCCGCCGGGAACTGAGTCAGCGGCCGCTCCAGCGGTATTCATTCTCCGGCCGGCCCGGGGTGCCGTAGCGCGGCATCCGTGAGACCGTTCCGGCGTCGGCCAGGTACTCGAGGTAGCGCCGGGCGGTCACCCGGGACATGCCCAGCGCCGCCATCACCTCGGTCGCGGAGACGGCGTCGGCCTGCTGCTTCAGGAAGTCCTGGACTGACCCGAGGGTGGAGACGGAGAGCCCTTTTGGCAGCGGCAGTTCCGACGGCGCGCGGAGGCTCGCGAACGCCTGGTCCACCTCGCTCTGGGAAGCCCCTGTCCTGCCGCCGCCCGCCACCGGTGAGGCAAGTTGCTGGCGGAACAGGCGGTAGCTTCCCAGCTTGTCAGCGAACGTGGCGAACGTGAAGGGCTTGATGAGGTACTGGACCACGCCGATCGCCACGGCACTTCGGACAATCGCCAGTTCGCGGACGGCGGTGATCGCGATGATGTCCGCCAGGATTCCTGCAGCGCGCATCCGGCGGGCGATGTCCAGCCCGTGGAGGTCCGGCAGGTTCATGTCGAGCAGGACGAGCTCCACGGGGTCCCCCGAGGCCTGGAACTCGGACAGGAGCCGCAGTGCGGACTGCCCGTCGGGAGCTGTTCCCGCGAGCTTAAAACCCGGCAGCCTGCCCACATAGGCGGCGTGCGCCGCGGAGGCGACCGGTTCGTCCTCAACAACCAGGACGCGGATATCGCTCACTGGAACTGCTCCTCTTTGTCGGGTCCGGTTGCCGCAGCGGGCAGGAAGACATGGAACTGCGCGCCGTCCATGCCTGTGATCGTCATGGTACCGTCCAGCCGCTGGACGGCCTGCCGGACGAGGGCCAGGCCAATGCCGCGGCCGAACGGCCCCGAAGCCTTGGTGCTGAAGCCGTGCCGGAAAATATCGTCGACGGCGGCGGGGTCCACGCCGGGGCCTGAGTCCTTGACAGTGATATCCAGGCCCTCGGCGTCCGATTCCACTGTCAGCTCCACCTTCTTGGGTGCCGCCCCGTCCGCCGCTGCGTCGATGGCGTTGTCCAGGAGGTTGCCAAGGATGGTGACAAGGTCCTGGACTGCCAGGCCGGCAACGGATGCCGATCCTTCGGTAGCGAGTGTCAGCTTCACTCCGCGTTCGTTGGCTTCGGCGGCCTTGCCCATGATCAGGGCGCTGAGGACCGGCTCATCGACGGAACTGAGCATCTCGTCGGTCAGCTGCTGGCTGAGTTCCAGGTCCTTGGTGGCGAACTCCAGCGCCTCGCCCGTGCGGCCCAGCTCGAGGAGTGAAACCATCGTGTGGAGCCGGTTGGCGTGCTCGTGGGTCTGCGCTCGCAGGGCGTCCGAGAGGGTCCGCATGGTCTGCAGTTCGCTGCCAAGGGCTTCGATTTCGGTGCGGTCCCGGAGCGTGGCCACCGTTCCATAGACCGGCGTCCTGCCGCGCAGGCCGGGGAGTGCCGGGCCCTTGGCAGGTCCCTGGTTGACCACCAGGATCCGCGATCCGGTCAGCACAATTTCGTCGTGGGCGAGGCGGCCGGATTCGAACAGCGCCCGCAGGCCCTCGTCCAGCGGCAGTTCTGCCAGGGACGGCGGACGGGTTGGATCGTTGCTGCTCCGCTCCGCCAGGCCCAGCAGCTCGGCCGCCTGATCGTTGTACATCACCACCCGGCCCTTGGTGTCGATGAGGATCAGCCCTTCCCGCACAGAGTGCAGCACCGATTCGTAGTAGGCGAAGAGCTGGGCCAGCTGCTCCGGCCCCCAGCCACGGGTGACCCTGCGGAGGTAGCGCCCCAAAAACCACGACGCCAGCGATCCGCCGATCAGCAGGGTGAGGCCGATCGCCAACAGTGCAGGCAGCCGGCCGGCGAAGGCGACATCCACCGTCCGGACTGTGACGCCGGCGGCCACGAGCGCCCGGACGTTATTTCCCGAGTCCAGGACCGGGACGATGGTGCGGACCGACGGGCCCAGCGTCCCTGCGGTCACCTCGGTGAACACTTCGCCCCTGAGGGCGGCGTCAATGGTGCCGATGTATGGCCTGCCGAGTTCCTCACTGCGCGGATGCGTCCAGCGTGTCCTGTCCGGCGCCATGATGGTGAGGAAATCAATGCCGGCGCCGTCCATGACCTTCAGCGCATACGGCTGCAGGGAAGCAGAAGGATCCTGCTGGTCCGCGGCTTCGAGGACCAGGGGATTGGCGGCCACCGAGGCCGCCACGCCGGCCATACGCTGCCCGGCCTCTTCGTAGGCGCGGTCCCGGGCGTCGACAAAAGTTGCTGTGCCCACAATCGCAATGAAGGCCACGACAATCAGCAGGTTGGCGACAAACAGCCTGCGGGCGATACTCCAGCGGTGGATCATCAGTACCTCCCATGACCAATATGAACGCAACGGTGAGCTGCGTCACGGCGTGCCCAATGATGGATATCACACCGGACCGACGCGATGAGCCCAGAGCCTGCGCCGCAGCGTCTATCAGATTATCCACAAAGGAGACACATCATGGCCTCTCAACGAGGAGAGTCAGCAGCGCCTGCAAAGGCCGCCCGCAAGGGCCTGGACAAATCCCACTACCTCTACATCGCCGTCATCGCCGCCGTCATCCTGGGTGCCTTGGTCGGTCTGCTGTTCCCCGAGGTCGGCAAATCCCTGAAGCCGCTGGGCGACGGCTTCATCAAGCTGATCAAAATGATGATTGCGCCGATCATCTTCTGCACCATCGTCCTGGGCATCGGCTCCATCGCCAAGGCGGCAACAGTGGGCAAAGTGGGCGGGCTCGCGCTGGGCTACTTTGTCCTCATGTCCACCTTCGCCCTGGGCATCGGCCTGGTAGTGGGCAACCTGATCCACCCCGGTGAAGGTTTGAAGCTTGCGGCATACGACCCCAACAAGAAGGCAGAAGTAGACAGCACCGTTTCCTTCCTCCTGGGCATCATTCCGGGCGACATCCCCGTCCTGCCCACACTTTTCGCCGCCATCCTGGTGGGCTTCGCCCTCCAGAAGATGGGCCCGCAGGCCACTCCCATCCTCAAGGCGATCGGCCACGGCCAGGTTCTTGTCTTCCGCATCCTGATCATGATCATGTGGCTTGCCCCGGTGGGTGCCTTCGGCGCCATCGCCGCCGTGGTCGGAGCCACCGGCTTCCAGGCTATTGTCAGCATGTTCACCTTGATGGCCGCCTTCTACATCACCTGCGCCCTGTTCATCATCATCATCCTCGGCGGACTGCTGCAGGTTGTGACCGGAGTGAACATCTTCAAGCTCATGAAGTACCTGGGCCGGGAATACCTCCTGATCTTCTCCACGTCCTCCTCTGAAGCGGCCCTGCCGCGCCTCATCGCCAAGATGGAGCACCTCGGAGTCTCCAAGCCGGTTGTCGGGGTCACCGTTCCCACGGGCTACTCCTTCAACCTGGACGGCACCGCCATCTACCTGACCATGGCGTCGCTGTTCGTGGCCAACGCCATGGGCACGCCGCTGGACCTGGGCGCCCAGGTGTCCCTGCTCATCTTCATGATCATCGCTTCCAAGGGCGCAGCCGGTGTGACCGGCGCAGGCCTGGCGACGCTGGCAGCAGGGCTTCAGGCACACAAGCCCGAGCTCCTGGGCGGCGTGGGCATGATTGTCGGCATCGACCGCTTTATGTCCGAAGCCCGTGCGCTGACCAACTTCACCGGCAACGCCGTCGCAACGCTGCTGATCGGAACCTGGGTCAAGGAAATCGACAATGACCAGGTGGGACGTGTCCTCTCCGGCGAGGTCCCCTTCGACGAACAGACCATGATTGCCGGTCACGGTGACCCGGCAGACCACACTGCCACCGACGCAAAGCCTGTACCTGCCACCGTCTAGGAAGCTTCAACAGCTCCACCGGAATGCCCGTCCAGCCCTCGGCAGGACGGGCATTCCTGCGTCCAAGCACCTAACCTTCGACCTCAACCAGAGGGTCAAGGCTCAACATTTGTGCAATGTCAAGTTCCGCCGAATACCGTGTCGGCCCCTGTAGCCTTGAAAGAAGAAGGAACGGCGCTGGGTATCCAGCGGCAGGAAGTCACCGTCATCGAAAGTGTGGATAGATACGTGAGCAGCGAACAGGGTTCGGCAACTCTGGAGGGCACGGAACTCGATCTGGAAGACGCCGTGATGGGCCCCACAGGGCGTCCGTACCGCGAATTCCCGGAACCCGCGCCGCTGTCCTCCCACGGTCCGGCGCGCGTCATAGCCATGGTCAACCAGAAGGGTGGCGTCGGCAAAACCACGTCCACCATCAATCTCGCGGCGGCCCTGGCTGAATACGGCCGTAAGGTTCTGCTGGTTGACTTTGACCCCCAGGGCGCGCTCTCTGCCGGCCTCGGCATCAACCCGCATGAACTGGACCTCACGGTCTATAACGTGCTGATGGACCGGAAAGTGGACATTCGTGACGCCATCCACCACACGGGTGTTGAGAACGTTGACCTGCTGCCGGCCAACATTGACCTCTCGGCCGCTGAAGTCCAGCTGGTCAACGAGGTAGCCCGCGAACAGGTCCTGGACCGGGCCCTGAAGAAAGTGGAGGACGATTACGACGTCGTCCTCATCGACTGCCAGCCGTCACTGGGCCTGCTGACGGTCAACGCCCTGACCGCTGCCCACGGCGTCATCATTCCGCTGATCTGCGAGTTCTTTGCACTTCGCGCCGTTGCCCTGCTGGTTGAAACCATCGACAAAGTCCAGGACAGGCTGAACCCCCGCCTGCAGGTGGATGGTGTTCTCGCCACCATGTACGACTCCCGCACGCTGCACAGCCGGGAGGTCATTACGCGGCTGGTGGAGGCTTTCGGTGACAAGGTCTTTGAGACTGTCATCAAGCGTTCCATCAAGTTCGCCGATGCCACTGTTGCGGCTGAGCCGATCACCTCCTATGCGGGGAACCATATCGGCGCCGATGCCTACCGCCGCCTGGCCAAAGAGCTGATTTCCCGCGGCGGCGCACCCTAGCCACACCGTGGCCGAGACCAAACCCGGCTTCGAAGTCCGGCTGGCCAATTTCACCGGTCCCTTCGACCTCCTGCTCGGCCTGATCGCCAAGCACCAGCTGGATATCACCGAGGTGGCGATCGCCACCGTCACCGATGAGTTCATCAAATACATCCGGAACCTCCAGAAACTGGGCGAGGACTGGGCGCTGGATGAAGCGAGTGAGTTCCTGGTCATTGCCGCCACGCTCCTGGACCTCAAGGCGGCCAGGCTCCTGCCGGCCGGCGAGGTGGAGGATGACGAAGACATCGCCCTGCTCGAGGCGCGGGACCTCCTCTTCGCCAGGCTTCTCCAATACAAGGCGTTCAAACAGGTGGCCGGCCTGATGTCAGAGACCCTGGAGCAGGAGGCCCAGCGGTTTCCCCGCCAGGTGGCCCTCGAAGAACACTTTGCGGCCATGCTTCCGGAACTGGTGTGGAAGCACTCGCCCCACCAGTTCGCGCAGCTGGCCGAAGCCGCCCTGAAACCGAAAACCGCCGCGCCCACCGAAGTAGGTCTCGACCACCTGCACGGCGGCACCGTCAGCGTGAAGGAGCAGGCAGAGATCCTGGGCCTGCGGCTCCAGCTGGGGAAGCCGCTGTCGTTCCGGGCACTGATCGCCGACGCGGAGTCCACCCTTATTGTTGTGGCCCGGTTCCTGGCGTTGCTGGAGCTGTTCCGGGAAAGGGCGGTGTCCTTTGACCAGCTTTCGCCGTTGGGGGACCTCACAGTGCACTGGACGGTTGACGGCCAGGACTGGTCCGTCGAAAACCTGAGCGAAGAATATGAGGAGCAGCCGTGACCGCCGACACTTCGAACCCTGAGGACGAGGGCGTTGTGGACCTCCATGACCTTCCCGGCGGCGCGAAGGCCGCGCTTGAGGCTGTCCTCATGGTGCTGGACCAGCCGGCAACGGCAACCGAGCTGGCAGCCGGCCTGAAGCTGACGGTCGCCACCGTCGAAGGGCTCTTGGCGGAACTGCAGCGCGATTATAGCGGCTATACTGTTAAAGCCCCGGACATGGACGAGACCAGCGATGCTGCTTTCAGCGCCAGCCCCCGGGGTTTTGAATTGCGGAACATCGCCGGTGGTTGGCGGATCTACTCGCGCACGGAGTTCGCTGACATTGTCGGACGGTTCGTGCTGGAGGGACAGACAGCCAGGCTCACGCAGGCAGCGCTGGAAACACTCGCTGTCATCGCGTACCGGCAGCCTGTCTCCAGGGCCCGGGTGTCTGCGATTCGAGGAGTCAATGTCGATTCTGTCGTACGGACATTGACCCAACGCGGGCTGATCGAAGACTCGGGTCACGATCCCGAGTCGGGAGCAATCCTCTACCGGACCACGTCGTATTTCCTGGAACGGATGGGAATCGGCTCAGTGGCGGAACTTCCTCAGCTCTCACCCCATCTTCCGGGGCTGGAGGGCATCGCGGAGTTCTACGACGCCGACAGAATGTAGGCGGGCAACCGCCTGCGCGCAAGAGTATTCATAAGGGCAGATAAATTCTGCATGGCTGGCTAGGGTTGTTGTTGGACAACTTGCCGGCCAACATATCGAAGGACGGGTCATGACACAGGCGGGACGCCAGGGTTCACCACGTAACAGTTCGGGACGCAACAGTTCAGAACGCAATGCAGGACAAGGCGGCGCGAGCCGCGACGCATCGGCGAGCCGCGACGCATCGGCGAGCCGCGACGCATCGGCGAGCCGCGACGCATCGGCGAGCCGCGACGCATCGGCGAGCCGCGACGCATCGGCGAGCCGCAGTGCATCGGCCAGCCGCAATCCGGCACAGGGCGGCGCCAGCCGCAATCCGGCGCAGGGCGGCGGATTCCGCGCCGGCGCAGGCAAGCGCAACGCCGGATTCGGCGGCGGCGGAGAGCGCCCGTACGGCGACCGTCCGTACAAGGCCCCGAAGCCGCGCGAGGAGCCGTTCGTCGATCCCGGCGATGCCCCTGCCTCCCCGGCGGGCCGCGACGGATCCGACAGGAAGCCCGCAGGGCAGTCCTCACGGAAGCCCGCAGCGCGCAAGCCGGGTGCCAAAAAAGAGCCCGGAACTCCCGGTGCCCTCAAGCCAAAGCCACGCTCAGCCAGGCCCGGCGCGGCAGCATCGCGTGCTTTCGGCAGCGAACGGTTCGGGCAGAACCTTGGCCCGGTCCGCAAGCCATCGCGCAAGCGGGGCCCGCGGGGCGCTGTCCCGCAGTCTGACCTGCACGACGCCGACGGCGTCCGGCTGCAGAAAGTCATGGCCCAGGCCGGCGTGGCTTCACGCCGCGTCTGCGAGGAAATGATCGCCGAGGGCCGGGTCGAGGTGGACGGCCAGGTAGTCACCGAGCTTGGTGTCCGGATTGACCCCGAGACCGCCATCGTCCACGTCGACGGCCTGCGCATCCAGCTCGATGACAACCTCGTCTACATGGTCTTCAACAAGCCCAAGGGCGTTGTCTCCACCATGGAGGACCCGGACGGCCGTCCCTGCATCAGTGACTTCGTGCGGAAAACCCACCAGGGCGAACGGCTCTTCCACGTGGGCCGCCTGGACGTTGCCACCGAGGGCCTGCTGCTGCTGACGAACGACGGCGAGCTGGCCAACCGGCTCACCCACCCCTCCTACGAGGTCCCCAAGACCTACCTGGTCCAGGTCCGCGGCCCGTTCCCGCAGGGAATCGGCGCGCAGCTGCGCGAAGGTGTGGAACTCGAGGACGGCATCGCCTCCGTTGACTCCTTCAAGCTGGTGGACTCCACACCCGGCCACGTACTGATTGAGGTAGTCCTGCACTCCGGCAAGAACCGCATTGTACGGCGCCTCTTCGACGCCGTCGGCTTCCCCGTCCTGCGCCTGGTGCGCGTCAAGGTGGGTCCCATCGGGCTGGGTGACCAGCGCCAGGGCAGCATCCGCAACCTTGGCAAGCAGGAAGTCGGCCACCTGCTGGCATCCGTAGGGCTCTGAGGCATGTCCGCATTCCGCTCGCACGGGCGTGGACACCTCAACGGCCCGGTGGTGGTGATTGGCACCGGACTGCTCGGTGCCAGCATCGGGCTGGGCCTGCGGGGACGCGGCGTGCCCGTGTTCCTCTCTGACCCGTCGCCCACCAACCAGGCCGTCGCCGTCGACATCGGTGCAGGCCAGCCTTTGGAGCACCTCGGCGACGAAACACCCGAACTTGTGGTGGTGGCAGCACCGCCTGACGTGACGGCCGACGTCGTCGCCAAGGCCCTGGCCGGTTACCCCGGTTCAACCGTGGTGGACATCGCCAGTGTCAAGGCAGCAATCCTGGCGGAGCTCCGCGGCCGCGGGGTGGACCTCACCCGTTACGTGGGTACCCACCCCATGGCCGGACGTGAAAAGTCCGGACCGGTTGCCGCCCGCGGGGAGCTTTTTACGTCCATGCCCTGGGTGGTGTGCCCGGGCCCTGAATCCTCGGAGGCCGCTGTGCAGACGGCGCGGTCGCTGGCAACGGACCTCGGAGCCGTTGTTTCGCAGTTCAGCCCGGAGGAACACGACGAAGCAGTGGCACTGGTTTCCCACCTGCCCCAGGTGATGTCTTCGCTGCTGGCCAGCCGGCTGCAGGGAACACCCCTTCATGCGCTGTCCCTGAGCGGGAACGGGCTCCGGGACGTTACCCGGATCGCGGCAAGCGACCCCACCCTCTGGGTCCAGATCCTGGGCGGCAACGCCCGGAAAGTCGTCGATATCCTCTACGGTGTCCGCGAGGACCTGAACCGCCTCATCGGCACCCTGGAGGACCCAACGGCGCCCGGCGCGCGGCTTGATCTGGCGCAACTCATCAGCGAAGGCAACGCCGGGCAGGCCCGCATCCCGGGCAAGCACGGCGGCCCCCCGCAGGCGTATGCATGGCTGACAGTCCTTGTTGACGACAAACCTGGCCAGATCGCCAGGCTCCTCACGGAAATCGGCGAGATCGGAGTCAACGTGGAGGACCTGCGGCTGGACCACTCCTCGGGCCAGAATGTGGGCATGGTGGAACTCTCTGTACTGCCGAACAAGCACGACCACCTGATCGAAGCACTCAACGACCGCGGATGGCGGGTACTCCAGTAATGACACAGGAACTTCTTGACACCCTCCCGGCGCTGCGCGTCGGCAGGCCGCTGGTGGTCGCCATCGACGGTCCTTCCGGTTCCGGGAAGTCCAGCGTGAGCAGGGAAGTGGCCCGCCGGCTGCACCTTGCTTACCTGGACACCGGTGCCATGTACCGGGCACTCACCTGGTTCTGCGTCAACAGCGGAATTGATCTCAACGACGCCGCCTCGGTGGAGCAGGCGGCCAGGGACCTTGTGCTGGAACTGAGCACCAGCCCGCAGCAGGAATATGTGCGTGTTGACGGAGCAGACGTCACCGACGCCATCCGCGAGCCCGCCATCTCCTCGGCCGTCAGTACCGTGGCCACCACCCTGGGCGCCCGGACTGAACTTATCCGGCGGCAGCGTGAACTGATCGAAAAGCACCACCGCCGCATAGTGGTGGAGGGCCGGGACATCACCACCGTCGTCGTGCCCGGCGCCGAAGTGCGGATGCTGCTCACTGCCAGTGAAGAGGCCAGGCTTCGCCGCCGCGGCGTCCAGCTGGGCGGCAGCCAGGACGCGGAGCAGTTGGCCGCCCAGGTGACCGGGCGCGACGCCAAGGATTCCACCGTGGTGAACTTCACCCAGGCCGCCGATGGTGTTGTCACCCTGGATTCCTCTGACCTGGACTTCACCGAGACTGTGGACGCCGCCCTCGTGATTGTCACCAAGGTGCTGAACCGTGACTGACGGGGCAAGGCTGCCTTCGGGCTGGACCATGACCTGGAGCCGGCCTGTCGGCTGGATCCTGGACCACCTGGTGTACCGGACCACAGTCACCGGGAAGGACAACGTCCCCACCGGCGGGCCGGTCATTTTTGCCGGCAACCACATCAGCTTCCTGGACGGGCCGGTGATGTTCGGTGCAGCGCCGAGGCGCATGCACATCCTGGTCAAGAAGGAGATGTTCAAAGGTCCGCTCGGACAGATCCTCCGCGCCTCCGGGCAGCTCCCGGTGGACCGTTCCGGGGACCGGGCGGCGCTGCTGCTCAGCAAGGACATGCTCGACGCCGGCCGTTGCATCGGGATTCTCCCGGAAGGCACCCGGGGGAGCGGCCAGGCAACGGACATCAACAACGGGGTCGCCTGGCTGGCCCTGAACTCGGGGGCCCCCGTGGTTCCCGTGGCGATTCTCGGCACGAGGACCGGCGGGGAACACCTCGACACAGTCCCCAGGCCGGGGCGGCGGTTCCACGTCAGCTTCGGCAACGCCCTGACACTGAGCCGCAACCCCGGCGAAACAGGCCGTGCTTCAATGGACAGGGCGGCAATGGAAATCCGCTCTGCGCTAGCGGGGCACGTCCAGGACACAATCCACCACAGTGGGCAGCCTTTGCCCCATGCGGATTTCAGCACGAACCTCACAGCAGTAGCCGGGCCGCCGGCAGATGACCACTAAGGAAAGCGCAATGAGCGATACGACTCAAACCTCCGGCCACTCCGGCGCCGGCGAAGACGAATACACGCCCACCGGCACGGACCAGGTGGCCGAACGGCTGGCCGCCATTGACGACGACGAAGCGGAGATGCGCGCAGCGTCACTCCGGGCCGGCCTGGCAGACTACGACCTCGATGAGGAAGACGCCGCCCTGCTGAGCGGGGACTACGATGACGAGGACTTCAGCGGTCCGGTCAAGCTCGATCCTGTCCTTGCCATCATCGGACGCCCCAACGTGGGCAAATCCACGCTGGTAAACCGCATCCTCGGCCGCCGCGAGGCCGTGGTTGAAGACACCCCCGGCGTGACCAGGGACCGCGTGATGTACTCCGCCAGCTGGAACGGACGCAACTTCACCCTGGTGGACACCGGCGGCTGGGAGCACGATGCCCGCGGCATCCACGCCCGGGTTGCCGAACAGGCCGAAATGGCTGTGGAACTCGCCGACGCCGTCCTGTTCGTTGTTGACTCCGCCGTAGGCGCCACCGCCACGGACGAGGGCGTCATGAAGATGCTCCGCCGCAGCAAGAAGCCGGTCATCATGGTGGCCAACAAGGTGGACGACTTCGCCCAGGAAGCAGACTCCGCGACCCTCTGGGGTCTCGGTTTCGGCGAGCCGTACCCGGTATCGGCCCTGCACGGACGCGGTGTGGCAGATCTCCTGGATCACGTCATGGACACCCTTCCCGAGTTCTCCACCATTGAGGGCCTGGAACGCTCCGGCGGTCCGCGCCGCATTGCCCTGATCGGCCGCCCGAACGTGGGCAAGTCCTCCCTGCTGAACAAGCTGGCCGGGTCCGAGCGGGTAGTAGTGGACAACACCGCCGGCACCACCCGTGATCCGGTGGATGAGTTCATCGAACTGGGCGACCGGACCTGGCGCTTCGTGGACACGGCCGGCATCCGGCGCCGCCAGCACATGGCACAGGGCGCCGATTACTACGCCTCCCTCCGGACCCAGGCCGCCCTCGAAAAGGCGGAGGTCGCCGTCGTGCTCCTCGCCGTTGACGAGGTCCTCAGCGAACAGGACGTCCGCATCCTGCAGCTGGCCATTGAGTCCGGCCGGGCATTGGTCCTCGCGTTCAACAAGTGGGACCTGCTCGACGACGAACGCCGCACCTACCTGGAACGGGAAATCGAACAGGACCTGGCCCACGTGGCCTGGGCACCCCGGGTCAACATCTCGGCCCTGACCGGCTGGCACAAGGACCGCCTGGTGCCTGCCCTCGACCTCGCCCTGGAAAACTGGGACAAGCGCATCCCCACAGGCCGGCTCAATGCGTTCCTCGGCGAGCTCGTGGCCGCGCATCCGCACCCGGTCCGCGGTGGAAAGCAGCCGCGCATCCTCTTCGGCACCCAGGCCTCCAGCCGCCCGCCGAAGTTCGTCCTGTTCACCACGGGTTTCCTGGACCCGGGCTACCGCCGGTTCATCACCCGCCGGCTCCGCGAAACGTTTGGTTTCGAGGGCACGCCCATCGAGGTCAACATGCGGGTACGCGAAAAGCGCGGCAAGAAGCGTTAATTCCGACACACCCGGGGCGCGCAGGCGGCAAAGTGTCATTGGCAAGCTCCGGAATCGTGTAAGCTTTTCAAGGTGGTTCAGCCGGACTGCTGAGTGGAAATCCTGGCTAACACTTGGATGAAACGCAGCGGAGAACGGCGGAACTGACGGGCTGTAGCGCAGCTTGGTAGCGCACTTGACTGGGGGTCAAGGGGTCGCAGGTTCAAATCCTGTCAGCCCGACCAACATAGAAGCGCCCCGGAGAATCTTTCTCCGGGGCGCTTTTGTTTTGTGCCGGCTTATTTCAGGAACTTCGAGGTCCGCCGGTCCGCGAGGACCTTGCCCTTGGTCTGGCAGGTGGGGCAGTACTGCAGGGCCGAGTCCGCGAAAGACACCTCACGGACCGTATCGCCACAGACCGGGCACGCTTCGCCTGTGCGGGCATGGACCCTCATATGGCTGCGCTTGACGTCCTTGAGTTCACTGGGCGGCTTGCCCTCGGCCTCTGCCAGTGCTGTGCCGAGGATGCTGTGGATGGCGTCATAGAGCACCTGGACGGTCCCGCGGTCCAGGGACTTGCCCGTTGCAAAAGGGGAAATTTTGGCGGCATGCAGGATCTCGTCGCTGTAGGCGTTGCCGATACCCGCAATCACGCTCTGGCTTCGCAGGAGGCCCTTGATCTGTTGTGAACTGGATCCCAGGATTTCCGCCAGCGTATCGGCGTCGAATTCCTCGCTGAACGGGTCGGGCCCGAGCGCGGCGATGCCGGGAACGTCCTGCGGGTCGCGGACAACATAGACCGCCAGGCTCTTCTTGGTCCCCGCCTCCGTAAGGTCCATGCCGTGATCGCCGTCAGGGCCGCTGAACGCCAGCCGGGCGGCGATGGGGCTCTTGCCAGGCCGGACCTGGGTGCCGGTGGGGGAGTCGGTGAACCGGACCCAGCCTGCACGCGCCAGGTGGAACACGAAAGACGGCCCGTCCGTGTCGATGCTGACGAATTTGCCGAACCGCCGTACCCCGGCGACTTTGTTGCCCTCCAGCGCCGTGTAGGGCGGATCGGCCGTCTTCAGCACCGCAAAGGAAGCGATCTGGACTTTCTGGATGACCGATCCCCGCAGATGCGAGTCAAGGAATCCGGCAAGGCCTGCAACCTCGGGCAGTTCCGGCATGGCTACCTGCGGTTGGCCGGGGTGTCAGTGGCTGCCCCCGCGTCAGGATTCGTCCCGGGGGCAGCCGCTTTTGCCGCCGCCTTTGCGGCCAGGGTGCGCTCAGAGTCGGCCTTCTTCAAGGCCTTCACCTTCTTGCCGCGCTGCCGCCAGATCCTCCAGAAAATCACGCCAAGAACAAATACGACGGCGGCGGCGATGGCCGAGACCTGCGTCCAGAGCGCGAACCAGGTGGCTTCGGTGCCAAGGATGCGCTGTCCGTTGTGGGCCGCTTCGGAACTGCCGAACATGATTCCGGCAGTGAGGAGGTTGGGCGTGGCAAGTGCCACGGCTACCAGCAGAAGGGCGAGCTTCCAGCCCCAGGCCAACGACTTCCGGGTCGCCTGCCAGGCCACCATCAGAGGCACCAGCGTGAAAATGAAACCGTAAGACATCCCCATCAGGATCCCGGCCCCGAGGTCGCCCTGGACCTGATTGCGGATGACGTTTGCCCACCAGACCGGCAGGATTGCCGCCAAGGCAAAGTAGGCAATGACGAGGACCAGTAACGCTGCAGCGACAAGAATGATCCGGGCTGCCCAATTGCCCCTCTTCCTGGGCGTTTCCAGTCCACGTTCTCTCATGGGTCCCATCATGTCAGAATCCTCCTCGAACGCCTGTGGACTTGTGCCTATACTTTCACCGGCGGCTTGTTTTCCTGGCCCCGTTGACATTGGTGTTTGACCCGATGAAAGGCCCCTGATGAGCAACATTCCCGAAGACCTGTCCTATACCGCCGAGCACGAATGGGTGTCTGCACCGAACGCCGACGGTGTGGTCCGAGTGGGCATTACGGATTTCGCCCAGGACGCACTCGGGGACGTTGTCTATGCCCAGATGCCGGAAGCCGGCACCAAAGTGACCGCAAATGAAGTGGTGGGCGAAGTGGAGTCCACCAAGAGCGTGAGCGACATTTATGCCCCCGTCAGCGGTGAAATCGTGGCCCGCAATGAGTCCCTCGACACTGATTCGGCCCTGATTAATACAGATCCTTATGGTGATGGCTGGCTCATGGAAGTCAAACTCGCCGAAGCCGACGCCATGGAATCGCTGCTCAGTGCATCCGAGTACGAACAGCAGGTAGGCTGAACGTAACGGGTTACCGGGTCCGGCTGATGGATGTCTTCGCACGTCAGTGGCCGGATCGGTTCCCGTCACGGATCTGCGAGGCGCATCCGTCAGGGTAATTGTTGATTGCAGGCGTGAGAACTGCAGCGAAAGAGGAGGAATCCATGGCTGGCCATAAACAGGACCCTGCCGAAGGCAAGTACGGCAACGGTGCGGCCAGGGCTTCGGAGACCACCTCGATTCATCTGACCCCCGTCACCGACGAACCCACCATTGCCCCCAGGCTTTCCAGTGAGGAACGCCTGTCCGTGGAGGCCCTGCCTGCCGGCTCCGCGCTCCTGATCGCGCACAGCGGCCCCAATGCGGGTGCCCGTTTCCTGCTTGACTCGGACGTCACTGCTGCCGGACGCCACCCGGATGCCGATATCTTCCTCGATGATGTGACCGTTTCGCGCCGGCACGTAGAGTTCCGCCGCACACCCCGGAGCTTCGAAGTAGTGGATACCGGCAGCTTGAACGGAACCTACGTTAACCACGACCGCGTGGACAGCGTGGAACTGAAGTCCGGAAACGAAGTCCAGATCGGCAAGTTCCGACTCACCTTCTACCTGAGCCCTGCCCGCGCAGCAGGCCGCGCCTGATCCCGGGACATTCGCCTGTGGCAATGGCACAGCCGGAAAGCCGGGGACCCCAGGTTCTGAACATTGGGGAAGTCCTCGCCCAGCTCAGCGGGGACTTCCCCGGAATGACTGCATCCAAAATCAGGTTTCTCGAGGAAAAGGGCCTGATCAATCCCCGCCGCACGCCGGCAGGATACCGGCAGTACTCTGAGGGCGATGTTGAACGGCTGCGCTTCGTCCTCGCCCTTCAACGGGACCAATACCTGCCCCTGAAAGTGATCAAGGACTACCTTGACGCCATTGACAAGGGGGAGCGCCCGGAGAACCTGCCGCCCGGCGTCGTGGTTTCGCCCCGGATCGTCTCTGACGAACTGGCCGCGGAGCTCCAGAGCCGGGGCCGCAGGCTCAGCGAGGAGCAGTTGCGGACCGAATCCGGCGCCAGCGTGCCGCTGCTCCAGTCGCTGCTGAGCTTCGGACTGATCAGCCACAGCAACGGCAGCTTCGATGAGCACGCGCTGCAGGTGGCCCGTGCCTGCGTGCAATTGGAAAGCCACGGCCTGGAACCGCGCCACCTGCGGCCCTTCCAGGCTGCCGCAGAGCGTGAATTCGGGCTTGTGGAGCGGGCAGTTGCCCCGCTTGCCTCACGGAAGGACTCCGCGTCCCAGGCGCGGGCTGCCGAGGCGGCCCGCGAAATCAGCGACCTTTGCCTGACCCTGCACCGGGCATTGGTCCAGGACCATATCTCCCGTATGGACATCTGATGATCGAAGTCGAAATCGTAGGCGTTCGCATTGAACTGCCCTCCAACCAGCCGCTGGTACTCCTGCGTGAGATTCACGGTGAGCGCCACGTGCCCATCTGGATCGGCACGCCGGAAGCCAGCGCAATTGCCTTGGCCCAGCAGGGGGTTGTCCCTCCCCGCCCCATGACCCACGATCTCCTGGTGGATGTTGTGGAATCCCTCGGCCACTCCGTTGTCAGTGTGAACATTGTGGCAGTGGAAGACAACATCTTCTACGGCCAGCTTCAGTTCGAGAACGGCACCACGGTCAGCTCCAGGGCCTCGGACGCCCTGGCGATTGCACTGCGGGCCAAATGCCGCATCTGGTGTGCCGACTCCGTGATGGATGAGGCCGGCGTCCGGATCACCGAACACGATGAGGGCGAGGACGCGGAGCCGGGTCCCATCGTGGACGAAGAGAAGGAACTGCGGCGCTTCCGGGAGTTCCTGGACGACGTTGAGCCAGAGGATTTCGACGGCTGAGGTCACGTTAAGGTTAAAGTTGAGGCTGAAACTTACGACACGCCCTGGCCTAAGGCCCGACGTCTTTGACCTTGGGTCGCAGCAGGCCTAACGTCGAAGGTATCAAGCTCCCATTGCTTACAGCAGCCGCGCAAGTCACACTGTAGAGTACGACTCCCGCGAAATTACATGCATGGACTTCATGCCTGCACAGGCTGTTGCGGTGTTCCCCGGGAGTTTCTGACAAGGAGGATCCAGGTGAGTCCCAAAGGCGAAGCAGGCGGGCTGAAGCAACCCACAACCGCTGGTGTGGCTGTGCCCGCGAGCGGTGCCCAGGGCCTGCTGTTCACCGAGGACCTCCCCGTTCTGGACGAGGACGCAGGGTACCGCGGTCCCACAGCGTGCAAGGCGGCCGGCATCACCTACCGCCAGCTGGACTACTGGGCGCGCACCGGGCTGGTTGAACCGGCCGTCCGCGGTGCTGCAGGTTCAGGCTCCCAGCGCCTGTATGGTTTCCGGGACATCCTTGTCCTGAAGGTGGTCAAGCGGCTCCTGGACACCGGCGTTTCCCTCCAGCAGATCCGCACTGCCGTTGAACACCTGCGCGAACGCGGGGTGGAGGACCTGGCGCAGATCACCCTGATGAGTGACGGTGCGAGCGTCTATGAATGCACGTCCGCGGACGAGGTCATCGATCTCGTACAGGGTGGCCAGGGCGTTTTTGGCATCGCCGTCGGACGGGTCTGGCGCGAGGTGGAGGGCAGCCTGGCGTCCCTTCCCAGCGAGCACGCCGTGGAGCAGTCCTTTCCCGACGATGAACTGAGCAAACGGCGGGCCAAAAAGATCAGCTGAATAACACCCTAAACAACCAAAGAGGCCACCCCCGCGCTGAACTTCAGCGCCTGGGTGGCCGCTTTGTTGTGCGGCCACTTTATTGTGCGGCCGCTGGGCCGCTAACGCTGCGTGCGGTTCCGCAGGCCGGCGCCGGCGGCCATCACGTTGACCAGCAGGGCATCGAACAAGGCAGCGGAGGTCTTCGCCGACTCGCCGGGCCAGTGATGCACGGGATGGGCAGCACCCTGGATCTGCTGCCAGTTGGCCTGTTCGGGAATGCGCGGGCTCAGCAAGAGGTCACCGAACATCGATTCCATCTCGGCCAGCCGGTAGGTGTGCTCGGACGAGCCCGTACGCACGCGGTTGGCTACGATGCCCGCGGGGGAGAGGTTCGGGGCAAATTCCTGCCGGAAGAGCTGGATGGCCCTCATGGTCCGTTCTGTGCCGGCCACTGAGAACAGCCCGGGCTCCGCAACCAGGGCGACTTTGTCGCTGGCGGTCCATGCCATCCGCGTCAGCCCATTCAGTGAGGGCGGGCAGTCGATGAGGACCAGTTCATACCTACCGGCTGTCGCCAGGACCGCGGAGAGCCTGCGGAGATCGCGGCGGCCGAGATCGGGCCGGTCATAGATGCCTGTGTAGGCCGAGCCCACAGCAACGTCCAGGACGGCCGGGCCGGATCCGTTGGAGTGCGCCCGGGCAGTCCAGCTGCTTCCCACCACATTGTCTGCCAGCTTCGCCCGGCGCGGGCTCTTAAGCATCCGGCCGATGTCCAGCTGATCCGCCGGCTGCACGCCCAGGGCGGTGGTCGCATCCGCGTGGGGATCGAGGTCCACGACCAGTGTGGGGATGCCTGCGGCAAGCGCCGCAGACGCCAATCCTGTGGTGACGGAAGTCTTGCCGACTCCACCCTTGAGGCTGCTGATGCTGACTACTTGCACTTGTGAGACCAAAACCTAACGCCGGCTGCCGTGTTGGGGGTAATGTTTGCTCCGGCAGTGCCGAAGCCGGGCGGCTCCAGCTCCTGCCGCCCCACCCATCATATGTTGATTGTGCCGGTGAATCCTGCCTTCCGGGTACGCGGCATGGCATCGCGGAAAGTGGGTGTGGCCAGGCCTGCCGGCTTCCGTCGGACCTTGCGGGACATGACGGAGGTTTCTGTGACTGTGGCCACAATGATTTGTGTTTGTCTGCGCGGCTCCTAGACACTGTGACCACCTACCGATACACCCGCAATGATGCAGGAGAAGTATGTTTTCCAAAATTCTGGTGGCCAACCGCGGCGAAATCGCGATCAGGGCCTTCCGCGCCAGCTACGAGCTGGGCGCAAAGACCGTTGCCGTCTTTCCGAATGAAGACCGAAACTCGATCCACCGCCAGAAGGCCGATGAGGCATATCTGATCGGTGAGGAGGGCCATCCCGTCCGGGCGTACCTGGACGTGGCTGAGGTGGTGCGGGTTGCCAAGGAATCCGGCGCCGACGCCATTTACCCCGGATACGGCTTCCTGTCCGAAAACCCGGACCTCGCACGCGCAGCACAGGAAGCGGGCATCACGTTCGTTGGTCCGCCGGCAGAAGTGCTGGAACTGGCCGGCAACAAGGTGGCGGCCCTGAAGGCGGCAAAAGAGGCCGGCGTTCCTGTCCTCAAGTCCAGCCAGCCGTCCAAAGACCTTGACGAGCTGATCGCCGCAGCAGACGAGATCGGGTTCCCCATCTTCGCCAAGGCCGTCGCCGGCGGTGGCGGGCGCGGCATGCGCCGTGTGGACACCCGTGAGGCCCTGCCCGAAGCCCTCCAGGCGGCCATGCGTGAAGCCGACGCCGCATTCGGCGATCCCACCATGTTCCTGGAGCAGGCAGTGCTTCGCCCGCGCCACATCGAGGTACAGATCCTGGCCGATGCCGAGGGCAACGTCATCCATCTGTTCGAGCGTGACTGCTCCATCCAGCGCCGCCACCAGAAGGTCATCGAGATCGCGCCCGCGCCCAACCTGGACGAGGGCATCCGCCAGGCTCTCTACCGGGACGCCGTCAAGTTCGCCAAGGCACTGAACTACGTCAATGCCGGAACAGTCGAGTTCCTGGTGGATACCGTCGGTGAGCGCGCCGGACAGCACGTGTTCATCGAAATGAACCCCCGCATCCAGGTGGAGCACACCGTCACTGAGGAAGTGACCGATGTTGACCTGGTCCAGGCCCAACTGCGCATCGCTTCGGGCGAAACCCTCGCGGACCTCGGGCTCTCACAGGAGACCGTCCAGCTCAAGGGTGCGGCGCTGCAGTGCCGTATCACCACCGAAGACCCGGCAAACGGGTTCCGGCCCGACGTCGGGAAGATCACCGGTTACCGCTCCGCCGGCGGTGCCGGTGTAAGGCTCGACGGCGGCACCGTTTACTCGGGTGCCGAGATCAGCCCCCACTTCGACTCCATGCTGGTCAAGCTCAGCTGCCGGGGACGCGACTACCCGGCGGCAGTAGCCCGTGCCCGCCGTGCCCTCGCCGAGTTCCGCATCCGCGGTGTGTCAACCAACATCTCATTCCTGCAGGCGGTCCTGGACGACGCCGATTTCATTGCCGGCGACGTCGCCACCAACTTCATCGATGAGCGTCCACAGCTGCTCAAGGCCCGCGTCTCCGCCGACCGCGGCACCAAGCTGCTCACGTGGCTGGCCGAAGTGACCGTCAACAAGCCCAACGGCGAGCTGAAGGTGCACTCCGATCCGGCAGCCAAGCTTCCCGCCGTCGGTGACCGTCAGCCCTCCGCGGGTTCCCGTCAGCGGCTGCAGGAACTCGGCCCCGAGGGCTTCGCCAAGGCGCTGCGTGAGCAGACTGCAGTGGCCGTCACTGACACCACCTTCCGCGATGCCCACCAGTCGCTGCTGGCCACGCGTGTGCGCACCCGGGACCTCGTTGCCGCTGGTCCCGCTGTCACCGCTCTGCTTCCGGAACTCCTGTCCGTCGAGGCCTGGGGCGGTGCCACGTACGATGTGGCGCTGCGTTTCCTGGGTGAGGACCCCTGGGACCGCCTGGCTGCACTCCGGAAGGCGCTGCCGAACGTCTGCCTGCAGATGCTGCTCCGCGGCCGCAACACCGTGGGCTACACGCCGTACCCGGAGGAAGTGACGGAGGCTTTCGTCAATGAGGCAGCGGCCACCGGAATCGACATCTTCCGGATCTTCGATGCCCTGAACGACGTAAACCAGATGGCTCCGGCCATCCGCGCGGTCCGTGCCACGGGAACAGCTGTTGCAGAAGTGGCCCTGTGCTACACCGGCGACATGCTGAACCCGGACGAGAAGCTCTACACGCTGGACTACTACCTTGAACTGGCACAGCGGATCGTGGACGCCGGCGCGCACATCCTGGCCATCAAGGACATGGCAGGGCTGCTGCGTCCTGCCGCAGCCGCCAAGCTGGTTGCCGCACTGCGTGAACGGTTCGATCTCCCAGTCCACCTCCACACCCACGACACCGCGGGCGGCCAGCTGGCCACCCTGCTGGCAGCAGTTGACGCCGGCGTGGATGCCGTGGATGTTGCCTCCGCTTCGCTGGCCGGCACCACCAGCCAGCCGTCAGCCTCAGCCCTCGTGGCAGCCCTGGCCCACACCCCCAGGGACACCGGGCTGGACCTGGACGCCGTCAGCTCCCTGGAACCGTACTGGGAGGCTGTGCGCCGCGTCTACGCGCCGTTCGAGTCCGGCCTGCCCGGTCCCACCGGCCGCGTCTACAAGCACGAGATCCCCGGCGGCCAGCTCTCCAACCTGCGCCAGCAGGCCATGGCGCTGGGCCTGGGTGAACGCTTCGAAGCCATCGAGGACATGTACACGGCAGCAGACCGCATCCTGGGCCGCCTGGTGAAGGTCACGCCCTCCTCCAAGGTGGTGGGCGATCTCGCCCTGCACCTGGTGGGCCTCAACGCCGACCCTGCAGACTTCAACGAGAACCCGCAGAATTACGACATCCCCGATTCGGTCATCGGCTTCCTCTCCGGGGAACTCGGCGATCCTCCAGGCGGCTGGCCGGAGCCTTTCCGCACCAAGGCGCTCCAGGGCCGCAGCATCAAGGTCCGGGACGTGGATCTCAGCCCCGAGGACAGCGCCGCGCTCAAGGGAGACTCCAAGACCCGGCAGCACACGCTGAACAGGCTGCTCTTTGATGGCCCCACCAAGGATTACCTGAAGAGCGTGGAGACCTACGGCAACATTTCCGTCCTCGATACCCGCGACTACCTGTACGGACTTCAGCGCGGCGCCGAGCACGAAATCCAGCTGGAGAAGGGCGTGCGGCTGATCGCCTCGCTCGAGGCGGTCTCCGAACCGGACGAGAAGGGCATGCGCACCGTGATGTGCACGCTCAACGGGCAGTCGCGGCCCGTTGTGGTCCGGGACCGCTCCGTTGTCAGCAACGTCAAGGCCGCCGAGAAAGCCGACCCCGCGCAGCCGGGGCACGTCGCCGCACCGTTTGCCGGAGCTGTTACGGTCACCGTCAAGCCGGGTGAGACCGTCAACGCCGGTGACACTGTGGCAACCATCGAAGCGATGAAGATGGAAGCTTCCATCACGACGCCGGTGGGCGGCAAGGTCTCCCGGCTCGCCATCTCAGCCGTAGAGCAGGTCCAGGGCGGAGATCTCCTCCTGGTCGTGGAGTAGCGCTTAAACACAACGCGGGGTCACTTCCGCCAGTCCGAGTCGATCGGAAGGGCGGGAAGTGACCCCGCGTTTTTCGTTTCCGCGCTTAGCTGCGGGGAGCGCCGTACATTTCTTCGATGACGTTTTCAAAGTCCTTCATCACCTGGGCGCGCTTGACCTTCATGGAGGGGGTCAGGTGGCCGGAGGCTTCGGTGAAGTCTGACGGGACGATCCGGAAGGACTTGATGGCCTCAGCCTGGGATACGGACGCGTTCGCCTGCGTGATGAGGTCCTGCACTGCTGCCTTGACCACGGAATTATCCGTTGCCTCCTCAAGGGTTGTGGAGGCCGGAAGACCGTGGCGCTGCAGCCAGCCTGGCAGGGCTTCCTGGTCCAAGGTCACCAGGGCGCCGATGAAGGGCCGGTTGTCACCCACCACCAGGACCTGCGAAACCAGCGCATCGGCGCGGATCTGGTCCTCCAGGAGGGCCGGGATGACGTTCTTGCCGCCCGCGGTGACAATGATTTCCTTCTTCCGGCCCGTGATCCACACAAAACCGTCGTCATCGAGGCGCCCGATGTCTCCGGTGCGCAGCCAGCCGTCATCAAAGGTCTCCGAAGAGAGGTCTTCGCGGTTGTAGTAGCCACGCATCACGCAGACGCCCTTGGCCAGGATCTCGCCGTCTTCAGCGATCCGGACCGAGTTGCCTGGCAGCGGCTTGCCCACCGAGCCAATCTTGATCAGCGCGGGGGTGTTCACTGAAATGGGGGCGGTGGTCTCTGTCAGGCCGTAGCCCTCAAGGATCTGCATTCCGATGCCCTGGAAGAAATGGCCGAGCCGTTCGCCCAGGGGTCCGCCGCCGGATACCGCGTGGGCAACGTTGCCGCCCATGGCTGCACGCAGCTTGCCGTAAACGAGTTTGTCGAACAGGGCGTGGCGGAGCTTGAGGCCAAGACCAACATGGCCGGCCTGCCGGGCCTTGGAGAAGGCAATAGCGGTTTCCGTGGCCTTGTGGAAGATCGCACCCTTCCCGCCGTCCTCAGCCTTGGTCAGCGCCGAGTTGTAGACCTTCTCGAAGACGCGCGGTACGGCAAGGATGAACGTGGGCTGGTAGCTCTGCAGGTCGGCGAGAAGGTTCTTGATGTCCGGCGTGTGCGCCACTGTGGCACCGCCCGCCACTGCAAGGACGGAGATGAAGCGGGCAAAGACGTGCGCCAGCGGGAGGAACATGATGGTTTTGGAGTTCTCGTTGACGACGTCGCTGAGGATGGCCAGGGCGTTGTCGGAGAGTTCCACAAAGTTACCGTGGGTCAGTTCGCAGCCCTTGGGCCGGCCGGTAGTGCCGGAGGTGTAGATGATCGTGGCGATGTCCGTCAGCTTGGCCGACGTCCGCCGGGCCTCAAGCTCGGCATCGCTGACCCCGCGCCCGGCCTCGCGGACGGCGTCCAGCCCGCCGCCTTCAAGCTGCCAGACGTGCTGCAGCGCCGTCAGCCCCTCTGACGTGGCGGCCTGCCGGATGATGTCCTCGTGGTGGGCGGCCTCGCCGAACGCTGCGACGGCGCCCGAGTCACCGAGGTTCCAGGCGACCTGGGACGGCGATGAGGTCTCGTAGATCGGAACCGGGACCGCGCCGGCGAACCAGATGGCGAAGTCAACCAAGGCCCATTCGTAGCGTGTGCGGGACATGATGCCCACACGCTCGCCGGCCCCCACACCGCTGGCTATCAGGCCCTTTGCAAGCGCGGAGACGTCGGCCAGGAAGTCCTTGGCGGAAACATCCTGCCAGGCGCCTGCGGAGTCCAGCCGTGAGAACAGCGAAGGGTTGCTGGCCTTGCCGGCTTGCCGCAGCAGCAGATCGGTGATGTTGGTTTCCGGGGGGACCACAACCAGCGGCGGAACACTGAATTCGCGCACTATAGCTCCTTTGATATCCATAGACCCGCACAGGGTATGCCTAAAGACTAATACGCCTGCAACGTGGCCGTGCAGTATTCAACCTACTGGCGAGTAACTTAGGAGTCAACGCCCGGGGAAAGGGCTGTCCGCGCGGCCTCCGGTGGTGACCTGCCCCGCCGCATACAATGAGGGACTATGTATGCACCGCCCCACGGCGATCAGGCCGGTTCTCTACGACGTCAAGTGCCCTGGCGCCGACGGCAACAGGCGGTGCAGGTGCGGCCGGGTCTGGGGCAAGGCTTCCGCGAACACCTGCGGTTGGGGCGCAAGGGGCTGGCGATCGGCATCGATATCGGCGGTACCAAAGTGGCCGGTGGAGTGGTGGACGCTGAAGGCAGGATCCTCAGCGAAACCCGGCGCTCCACCCCCGGCAGCGATCCCCGCGCCGTGGAGAAGGTCATCGTGGAGGTGGTGGAGGAGCTGGCAGCCGGCCACCGGATCTCTTCGGTAGGTATCGGAGCAGCCGGGTGGATGGACCTCGACGCCGGCACGGTACTGTTCAGCCCGCACCTTGCCTGGCGCAATGAACCCCTGCGTGCAAACCTGCAGAGCCTGCTGCGCCGGCCCGTACTGCTGACGAACGACGCCGACGCCGCAGCCTGGGCGGAATGGCGCTTTGGTGCCGGGAAGGGTGAGGACAGGCTGGTGTGCATCACCCTGGGCACCGGGATCGGCGGCGCCATGGTGATGGATGGCCGGGTGGAGCGCGGCCGCTTTGGCGTGGCCGGCGAATTCGGCCACCAGATCATCATGCCTGGCGGACACCGGTGCGAATGCGGAAACCGCGGATGCTGGGAGCAGTATGCCTCCGGGAACGCCCTGGGACGTGAAGCCAGGATCCTTGCACGGGCCAAATCGCCGGTGGCCCACGAACTGTTGGCCGCCGTTGACGGAAACACGGACCGGATCACCGGGGTGACTGTCACCGAACTCGCCCTGGCCGGCGACGCTGCGTGCCGGGAACTCCTGGACGAAGTGGGGGAGTGGCTGGGCCTGGGCCTGGCCAACCTGGCCGCGGCCCTTGACCCGGGGCTTTTTGTGATCGGTGGGGGACTCTGCTCGGCCGGCGATCTCCTGTTGGAGCCGGCGCGCAAAGCCTTTGCCCGAAACCTAACCGGCCGGGGTTTCCGTCCTGCCGCGGGGATCGAGCTGGCAGCCCTCGGACCCAACGCCGGCCTCATCGGAGCCGCTGACCTGTCCCGCGTCAGCAGCCGGATGCGCAGCTGAGGGCAGCAGGCCGGCCAGGCACCCGTGCCGGTGGCGCCCGCTAGACGCGTGCGCCGTCGTCGTTCTCGTCTTTTTCCTGGGGGAGCTTCATGACCAGATACACCACGGCGAGGACAAACACCGCCACGATGCCCACCACCGCCAGGACAGGGGCGGACCGCCAGAACATTGCGGAAAGGACCAGCGCAATAGGCGCACCCACGGCACCCAGCCAGGCCAGCATGGTCAGCGGATCCGTTCCAGCCAGGCTCGGCGGGTCCTCGGGAACGAAAGCTCCGTCGTCGGCCTCCACCTCGTAGTCACGCGGACCTACGGAGGCGGAACTGGTGGCTTCGGAAGCCTCGTGGTGCCCGCCCGTGCCGTCCTGGTCCTCGGCGCGGGCGCCCGGCGCGGACGCGAGCCGCTCGGCGGCCGACAGTTCGGTAGGGGCAGCACCCGCGAGTCCCAAAGGATCGAAGTCGCGGAAAGTTGCTGACCGGGACGGCGCGCCCGTAGCGCTCTCATCTGCGCCGGAATCACCGGACCCCGCCTCCGCCGGCCCGCCTGCCCCGGAATCTGCCTCGAGCCGTGCCACCAGATCGAGCCAGACGGCGTCGTCCTGGTTTGCTCCCTGGTCCGGTGAGCCCGAGCCTGGCTTAGTCATGGGTGGTGCCCTTCTGCAGCAGATCAGTCGCCGGTGCGTCCGCGGGTGCCGCCTCTTCGGCCACCGTCCGGAGGAACTCGACGGACCCACGGAAGATTTCTTCGGCGTCGTTGTCCAAGGTTGCCACGTGGTAGCTGTTCTCGAGGGCGGTCAGGGTCAGCGGTGCGTGGGTCAGTCCGCGGCGCAGGGCCACGATGCTCGAGTCGGAGACCACGTGGTCCACTGTTGAGCGGAAAACCCGGACCGGGGCGGTGACACGGGGGAGCAGCCTGATGGTGTCCTTGAACATCTTGTTCATCTCATGGGCAGCAGCAACCGGCGTGCGCGGATAAGCGCCTTCATCCACGCCGGGTTTCAGGATGTCGTTGGCGATCGCCGGTGTGCTCTTGAGCACCAGCTTCAGGATCCCGGCAAGGGGAGCCCGGGGGTCATCGATGACCAGCGCCGGGTTCACCAGGACCACACCCGCAACAGGCCGGGTGGCCGCGATCCTCAGGGCAAGGGCTCCGCCCATGCTCATTCCCGCGACGAATACGTGGTCACACTGTGAATCAAGGTCAAGGTAGGCCTCGTCCAGGGCGGCATGCCACTGTTGCCACCGTGTCCTCGCAAGTTCCTGCCAGCTGGTGCCGTGGCCGGGGAGCAACGGCATGCGCACTGCGAAGCCTGCGTCCGCAAAAGACTGCGCCCAGGCGCGCAGCCCGTGCGGGCTGCCCGTGAACCCGTGCGAGAGCACTACACCGATCCGGGCGCCGTCCCCCTGGGTGGCGCAGCTGAAAGGGCTGTGGTCCGGAAGGCTTGCCATGGGGTCTCCGTGGTTTTGGGCGGCGTCCGCAGTGTCAGAGTGATCGAGGAAGAACCTGCTGGAGCGGGTGAAAATCTCCGGCGCGTCAACGTCAAGGGTTGCAACATGGCTGCTGTTGTGCAGGTCAACCACCTCCACCAGCCTCGGTCCGAGACGTTGCCGCAGGGCGGCAAGCGAGGTGGGAGGAACGACGGCGTCGGTCCGGGACTTGAAGACCTGCACCGGGGCATTGACCTGGTGCAGCCCGCGCGTTGCGGTGCCGAAGAGCTTTTTCAGTTCGTGCACTGCCGCCAGCGGCGTCCGGGTGTAGTCGCCGTCTTCGGTGGTTGCCGCCGTCGGCTTTTCCTCCTGAATGGGCAACGTGGTGCGCTGGAAATACTTCAGCACGCCGATCACGCGCACGCGGCGGTCATAGAAGCTCAGGCCCGGATTCACCACGGAAACCCCTGCCACTGGGTGCCGGGCCGCCGTGAGGAGGGCGATGGCGCCGCCCATCGAGAGGCCGGCCACAAAACACCGGTCCGTCCGGGCGGCCAGCTCGAGGTAGGCGCTTTCGAAGCTGGTGTACCACTGGTGCCAGTTGGAGCGCGCCAACTGCTGCCAATCAGTGCCGTGCCCGGGCAAAAGCGGAACCGTCACAGCAAACCCCTGGGCGGCAAGGTATTCAGCCCACGGCAGCACGCTGAGGGGACTGCCGGTGAAGCCGTGGCAGATCGCGATTCCGGTCCGCGCGTTGGGTCCGTGGCCGGGGTAGCTGAAAGCGGCAGGCCTGGGCGGGATGCTGCTTTCTGTCATGACACCATCGTGTCACTGTTCCGGACAAATCTCACTAGAGTAGGGTTGCATTGGAGTGCCTGCCTGACCCGACGTAGGGCCGGCCGGCTGGCTTCCGGAGAGGTTCTGAACGTGTTCTATTGGGTCATGAAGAGGATCTTCCTGGGGCCGGTCCTGCGGCTTCTTTTCCGTCCGTGGGTTAAGGGCCTGGACAACGTTCCGGCTGAGGGTGCGGCGATTATTGCCTCGAACCACCTGTCCTTCTCCGATTCCATCTTCATGCCGCTCATGGTCCGCCGGCCCGTGGTGTTCCTTGCCAAGTCCGAGTACTTCACGGGCACCGGCTTGAAAGGCCGGCTGACGGCCATGTTCTTCCGGCTCACCAACCAGCTGCCCATGGACCGGTCCGGCGGCGCGGCATCGGCCGTTTCACTCAGTGCCGGAATGGACGTCCTGACCTCCGGCGGGCTCCTGGGGATCTACCCCGAGGGGACGCGAAGCCCGGACGCGAGGCTTTACCGCGGAAAAGTGGGCGTCGCCAGGCTGGCTCTTCAGGCCGGAGTGCCGGTGATTCCGGTGGCCATGATCGGAACGGACAAGGTCCAGCCGATCGGCAAGAGGATGCCAAATATCCGCCGGATCGGCATGATCTTCGGCGCCCCCCTGGATTTCAGCCAGTACGCCGACCAGGCGGAAGACCGGGAAGTCCAGCGCAAAGTCACCGATGAAATCATGTTCGAGCTCATGCGGCTCTCGGGCCAGGAATACGTGGATGAGTACGCGGCCGTAGTGAAGCTCAGGCTCGCAGGCGCGGCAACCGAGGCCAAAGGCACGGGCCCGGCTGCAGGCTGACTGTGACGCCGCGCCCTGGACGCGTGACGGTGAGGTGTTCCGAAGCCCGCCGCGCCCATTAGTCTTAGATGGTGACTGAGCTATCTGCAAAACCTGTCTTTTCGCTGTCCAGCACCGCCCAGAGCGGAGCAGCCAATTATCCCGGCCTGGATGACTGGCGCGGCCTCCCCGTATCCCAGCAGCCCAGCTGGCAGGACAAGGACGTTTTCGACTCATCGGTCAAGGAACTTTCCGTGCTCCCGCCGCTCGTCTTCGCCGGGGAGGTAGATGTTCTCCGCGAACGGCTGGCAGCCGCTGCGCAGGGCAAGGCCTTCCTGCTGCAGGGCGGCGACTGCGCAGAGACCTTCGAAGCGGCTACGGCGGACAAAATCAGCGCCAGGGTGAAAACCATCCTGCAGATGGCCGTGGTCCTCACCTACGGTGCCGCCATGCCGGTCATCAAGATGGGCCGGATGGCAGGCCAGTTCGCCAAGCCGCGTTCATCCAATGATGAGACCCGCGACGGCGTGACGCTCCCCGCCTACCGCGGCGACATCGTCAACGGCTATGACTTCACCCCCGAATCCCGCGGCCACGACGCCGCCAGGATGCTGAAGGCCTACCACACCTCAGCTTCGACGCTGAACCTGATCCGGGCCTTCACCCAGGGCGGGTTCGCGGACCTGCGCTCGGTGCATCAGTGGAACAAGGGCTTCACGGAGAACCCGGCCCATGCCCGCTACGAGTCCCTGGCCCGTGACATTGACCGCGCCATCAAGTTCATGGCATCCTGCGGCGCGGACTTCGAGGCACTGAAGCGCGTCGAGTTCTTCGCCAGCCACGAGGCACTGCTGCTCGATTACGAGCGCGCCCTGACCCGCATCGATTCCCGCACCGGTTTCCCGTACGACACCTCGGCTCACTTCCTCTGGATCGGGGAGCGCACCCGCGAGCTCGACCACGCCCATGTTGACTTCCTCTCGCGCGTCCGGAACCCGATTGGCGTCAAGCTCGGCCCGTCCACAACCGGCGACGACGCCCTCCGCCTCATTGAGAAGCTGGACCCGGAGCGCGAGCCCGGCCGGCTGACCTTCATCACCCGCATGGGCGCCGCAAACATCCGCGAGAAGCTTCCCGCCGTCGTCGAGAAGGTCACAGCCTCGGGAGCGCAGGTCCTGTGGGTCACGGACCCGATGCACGGCAACACCGTCACCTCGCCCAACGGCTACAAGACGCGCAACTTCGACGACGTCATTGACGAGGTGCGCGGGTTCTTCGAGGTGCACCAGGCCCTGGGCACTGTCCCCGGTGGCCTGCACGTCGAAATGACCGGGGACGACGTCGCCGAATGCCTGGGTGGCGCCGACCCCGTCGACCAGGAATCCTTCCTGGACAAGTACGAATCGGTCTGTGATCCGCGCCTGAACCACATGCAGTCCCTCGAGATGGCCTTCCTGGTGGCCGGCGCGCTGGCGAAGCACTGACCGGACCGGCCTACATGACCTGAGCACGGTGTAGCTGGCGGAGACGCCGGCTACACCACTGTCAGCGTGATGACTGACCCTTCGGGAACTTCTTCCTCAACCGGGTCCTGGTCCCTGACCGTTCCAAAGAAGCCGCCGAGGACGTTGTTCACGCGCACCTGGAAACCCAGCTTTTCCAGTTCCCTGCGGGCTTCGCCGGCCTGTTTGCCGATAAAGCTCGGAACCTCCACGAGCTTGGGCCCCTTGGAAATTGTCAGCGTCACGGTGCCGCCCCGCGTCAGTGTTCCGTTCGCCGGCACCTGGCTGAGGACGGCGCCCCGGGGGACGTTCCTGTCGTTGACCTCGTCCTTGGCCACAACGGCTTTCAGTCCGGCCGCCTCGATGGCTTCGACTGCCTCATCCTCATCCAGCCCGACGACGGACGGGACGGCGATGGGCTCGGGGCCCTTGGAGACTGTCAGGGCAACCGGCGTCCCACGCCGGGCCGCTGTACCCGCGGCAGGGTCCTGGGCCAGGACCACGCCGGCGGCAATGCCCTCGTCGAACTGCTCCACGATGGTTCCCAAGGCCATCTCTGCCGTGTTCAGTTCGTTCTTGGCCTGATCCAGCGTCAGGCCCGTGAGCTTCGGCAGTTCAAACAGTTGTGGTCCTTTGGAGACAAACAGGGCCACAGGCTGGAATTTCCTGATCTCTGTTCCGGCGCCTGGCTCCGAGCCCACCACCAGCCCGGAGGGGACGTCGTCGTCAAAGATGTCGCGCGTGCTGGACTGGAAGCCTGCCTCGCTCAGGAGCAGCTGCGCCTGCGCCACGGTCTTATTGGCCACCGCGGGGATGGTTCCGGGGGAGCCGGGGCCCATCCCGAAGAACCAGCCTGCCCCGGTTGCGAGCAAAGCGATGATGATCAGGACCACCACCCACAGGGCCCCCCGGCGCCTCGGGTTGCCTTCCCGTAGGGATCTGAGCGGAGTGGCTGCCGCCCGTGACCTTGCTTTCTCTGCTTCCTTCTCGGCCTTCCGCTGGGCCCGCTTGGTGAGCGGAGCCGGCTCCGTGTCCGGATACGGTCCATACGCGCCGGCTGTCCGCGGGTCAAAGGCCTGGGGGGACACCACCCCGGGGAACACTGAGGTAGGGTGCTCAGCTGGCCGCCGCTGCTGCCCCAGGGGGTGTTCCTGGACCCAGGGCTGTTCCTGCACCCGTGGTGGGCGGGTGGGCGCCAGCGGCGACATGACACTGGTGGGGTTATTGGTGCGGGCGATGATTTCGGTGGGGCTCTGCGCCCCTGCCGCGATGGCTGCGGGCGGCTGGAGGTCCAGTTCGCGGTCCGTGAGGTTGGTCCGGATGTGGCGCAGTTCCTGAAGCAGGGCATTCCCGTCCACAGGACGGTTCTCCGGATCGTTGTCAGTGCACCACTGCACCAGCTCGTCCACTTCCGCGGCAAGGCCCGGAACGAGGGCCGACGGCGGGCCCACCCTCCCGTTTACGTGCTGGTAAGCGACCTGGATGGGGACGTCGCCGTCGAACGGCTGCTTGCCGGTGAGCATCTCGTAAAGCATGATTCCCACCGAGTAGATGTCGCTTCGCGCATCGGCGGGCTTGCCGAGCACCAGCTCGGGGGAGAGGTAAGCGACAGTGCCGATCAGGGCGCCGGTACTGGTGGACGTGGTGACGGCGCGGGCCAGGCCGAAGTCGCCCACCTTGATCCGGCCGTCGTCGGCGATCAGGACGTTCTCCGGCTTGATGTCCCGGTGGATCATTCCCGCCGCGTGCGCCGTTCCCAGCCCTTCAATCACCGGATCGATGAGGGCCAGGGCGAGCCGCGGAGGCAGGGCGCCCTTGGACGTGATGACGTCCCGGAGGGTATGGCCCTTGATGTATTCCATGACAAGGTAGGCGGTCTGGCCATCGTTGCCCTGGTCCAGGACGCCCACCACGTGGGGGTGGGAGAGCCGGGCCGCAGCTTTGGCCTCCCGGCCAAGCCGGCCGAGGAAGTTCTCGTCCGTGGCCAGGTGGGGGTGCAGCACCTTAAGCGCCACGTCACGTTCCAACCTGAGGTCGGTGGCAACGTAAACCGTGGACATGCCGCCGCGCGCGAGTTTGGAGCGGACGGCGTAGCGGTTATCCACCAGCGTTCCAACAAGACGATCAGACACGTATTCCTGCACCCTTCGATCCTAATCCCGCAACGAAAAAGGGTCCGAACCGATCTGCGGTCCGGACCCCTGTCCGTAGTAAGCCAATGACTGCGTCAGCAAGCCCTGGCAGCGTTGCCGGGTGCTTTAGCCGAAGTTCTTCTGGTGGGCCTTGATGGCTGCCACATACGCCTTGGTGTCGTCATACATGCCGTACTTGCTGACGGAGTACTGCCCCTGGTAGTAGCCGGCAATTGCCGTATCGAGGTCCTTGCTGGTTGCAATCAGACGCTTGATGATTGCTACACCGGCCGTCGCATTGTCGTACGGATCCAGCAGGTTCAGTTTCCGGCCTACCAGATCCGAAGCCCACTGGCCGGACGTCGGAATCACCTGCATGGTTCCGATGGCGTTCGCGGGTGAGACCGCGCGCTGGTCAAAACCTGATTCCTGGTGCGCGAACGCCTGGGCCAGGGACGGGTCCACGCCCATCTGGCGGGCGGTGTCCGCCACGATGGTGCGCATCTGAGCCCGGGAAGGGACCGGCGATGCATTCAGCAATGCCTTGTTTTCGTTCGCGGAGCTGACAACCGCCGCGGGGTAGGTGAAGCCCAGGAAGGAGCTTGGTACCAGCGGTGTCACGGCGGCGGCCGGTGCCGGAGCGGAGGAAGCGGGCTGACCCGGCGCGCCGGGAATCACCAGCTTATTGCCCGGGAAAATCAAGGTTGTCATGCTCAGCTGGTTCGCCGAGAGGAGGTCCGAAAGTTTGACGCCGTGGCGTGAGGCGATCGCAGAGAGGGTGTCACCGGCTTTGATGGTGTACGCGCCTGACGGTGCAGCTGCCGGAGCAGGGGCAGGAGCCGCAGGCGCCGCAGGTGCCGCGGGAGTGGAGGCGGGCTGGAGTGCCGGTGCGGCCGGAGCGGCAGCTTCACCGGCGCCCACCTTGACCTTCTGGCCGGGGTAGATGATGGAGCGCATGTTCAGGCCGTTCCAGCTGAAGATGTCCGCGAGGCTGACATTGTGCCGGGCCGCAATGGCACCGAGCGTGTCGCCTGACTTAACCGTGTAGCTGCCACCCGCGCTGGCCGGCGAAGCCGCAGGGGCCGCGGTTGCCGGGGCCGATTGGGCGGGCGCTGAAGCAGCCGGACCGGTCAGCTTGATCTTCTGGCCGGGATAAATGATGGTGTTCGGCTGAAGGTTGTTCAGTTTGAGGACCTCGTAGGTGTCGAGGCCGAACTTACCGGCGATACCGCTGATGGTGTCGCCCCTGGCAACGCTGTATTCGGCGGGTGCTGCCGGCTGGGCCGGCTGGAAGGCTGCCGGAATGGTGGTGGAGACGGCGGCTGCGGGGATCAGGCCGGCTTTGGCTTCGGCGGCCTGGGCCTTCATGGCGGCGGCAAGAGTGGCGGGAACCGGCCGGGCAGGGGAATGGGCTGCGGCCGGCTGGGCGAGGGCCAGTGACGACAAGACAACCGCAGGCAGAGCCGCCGTTGTAACGGCGATCATGGGCAGATTCGGCCTGGGGGGCTGCTTTGGCGAGCGGGATGTCGTCATGGAAAGAATCCTGTTCTTCAACTGCCGGGAAGGAATGAGCGTGTGACTATTGATACTAATGTTACTGAAGTTATTAGTGTTACAAATGTGATCTATGTGAATCTCTCACGAAATTCCCCATAGCACAAGAATGGAACCATGGCCGGTTCAGAAGTTTTTGTGGAGTGTCGTGGATTTTGTCCTGACGGCGTAGAAACCGACTAGGCGCAAGGGCTCCAGCCATGGCAACCTTGATCCGTGAGTAACGTAGAAAGCCTTGTGGGCGAGTGGCTGCCCCTGCCGGATGTCGCGCAGTCGTTGAACGTTTCGATTACGAAAGTCCACAGCCTGATAGATGAACGGGCCCTCGCGGCCCTGCGCGTCGGAGAGCGGCGCATTCGTTCAGTGCCGGCAGCCTTCATCCAGGACGGCCAGGTAGTCGACAGTCTTAAGGGCACCATCGTGGTTTTGGCTGACGCAGGCTATTCCGATGAAGACCTGATCGTCTGGCTGTTCACCGCCGACGATTCCCTGCGCGGCCGGCCCATCGATGCATTGCGCGAAGGCCGCAAGACCGAAATCAGGCGCAGGGCCCAGACCCTCGCCTGGTAGATCCCGGGCAGGCAGGGTCTGACCAGGTTAGCGGGCCTAACCAGCCTGCAAAGCCGAAGCTAGGACGCGCGGCTGACCGTTGCCTCCGCCAGTTTGCGCAGGGCCGTTTTCGGCAGGTCCTCCAAGGGGAGTTGTTCCAGCGCATCGAACGCCGCGGAGCCGAATTCGCTGATCAGCGCTTCGGTGGCCTGCAGCGCACCGGAATCCTCGATGATCCTGCGGATTTCGGCCACGTCGCCGTCGCCCAGCTCAGGGCTGCCAAGCGTGGCATCAATAAAAGCGGATTCGGCGGCAGAGGCCTGGTCCAGCGCCAGCGCAATCAGGACTGTCCGCTTGCCCTCACGGAGATCGTCTCCTGCCGGCTTCCCGGTGGTGACGGGGTCCCCGAAAACTCCCAGCACGTCGTCGCGCAGTTGGAAGGCCTCGCCGAGGGGCAAGGCGAAGGCCGAGTAGCCGCGCAGAAGTTCGTCCGAAGCTCCGGCGAGGGCGCCGCCGAGCGCGAGCGGATGCTCGGTGGAGTATTTGGCGGACTTGAACCTGATGATGGACTGCGCGCGGGTTACCGCTCCGGCACGGTCACGGACCGGGCCCGCTACCTCTTCCAGGATGTCCAGGTATTGACCCGCCATTACCTCAGCGCGCATGAGGTTGAAGATCAGCCGCGCCCGGCTGCCTGCAGCTGCCTCGCCGCCGATCTCCGTGAACGCCTCCTCGCTGAAGGACAAACACAGATCCCCAGTGAGGATGGCTGCAGCGTGCCCAAACCGCTCGCTGTCCAGGGCCCAGCCCTGTGCGTGGTGAAGCTGGCTGAAGCGCCGGTGAACGCTCGGCCCGCCGCGGCGGGTGTCCGAGCGGTCAATGATGTCGTCGTGGATCAGGGCGGCCGCCTGGAACAACTCCAGGGCCGATCCGGCCGTGACGATCTGTGCCGCTGACGGGTCCCCGCCTGCCCCGCGCCAGCCCCAGTAGCACATCAGCGCGCGGAGCCTCTTGCCTCCGGTCACCAGGTTGGAGATGGAGCCCATGATGGGATCGATGTCAGGCGAAATGGAGGCCATCAGGGCCTGCCGCTCGGTGAGGAAGTCCGTCAGGCCGCCGGCGACCGCAGCAACGAACGCTGTCTGTTCAACCCTGAGCTGTTCCGAAACTGTCACTGGGCAGACTCAGCTGCCACGTTGGCGCCGATGGTGAAAGTGGAAACACCTGCCGCTTCGACAACAGCGATGTTGACAGTCTCGGAGTCGTTCCGGACAAAGTCCTTGGATGCCACGGAGCCCACGGCGTCGCCCGGAACGGCTTTGAATCCCTGCGATTGAAGATGCTTGGTATAGAAATCCACGACGGCGGCCGCGGGGGAAGGAATGCTGGCCACCAGGGCCGCTGTGGCCGGCGCGCCAGCCTTGTCAAAACTGCTCGAAATCACCGTGGCTCCCGGCATCAGGGGAAGTAGCTTTTCCGGGAACCCTTCGACGATTTTCCCCACGGTAGCGGAGGTCCCCGGGGACGACGTCGGGCTTGCCGAGGCCGTGATGGTGGAGGCGCTGGAGTCCGGGGAGGCGGTGCCGGCGGAGGACGCCGCTACCTCGGGGGCCGCGGGAGTGCAGGCTGCGACGGCCAGCAGGGCACTGGCGGCGAAGGCCGCCAATCCTGTTGCCTTAAAACTTCTTATGACCGTCACAGGGACTTTCCTCCTGGGGTTGATGCCGGATTCAGCCTCCAGTTTAGTCAGTACCAACCGATAGAATTGCCGGTGTGGGGCTTGAGCGGAACAACCAGTACACCGAAGCGGGTCTTCGCGAGCTCAGGCGCAACTGCATTATGCACGTGGACATGGACGCCTTTTTTGTGTCCGTGGAGCTGCGCACCCGCCCGGAACTACGGGGGAAGCCCGTGATTGTAGGATTTCCGGCAGACCGTTCCGTTGTCCTCTCAGCGTCCTACGAAGCGCGGGCCTTCGGCGTCAAATCAGCAATGCCCATGGTGGTCGCGGCGCGTATGTGCCCCCGGGCGGTCATCATAGAACCCCGGCACAAGCTCTACTACGAGGTCTCCGGGCAGCTGATGGAGATCTTCCACTCCATTACCGAACTCGTTGAGCCGCTCAGCGTTGATGAGGCGTTCCTCGATGTCGGCGGTGCGATCCGGCGCTTGGGCCCGCCGCGCGCCATCGGTGAGCAAATCCGGCGGCAGGTGGCGGACGAGTTGGGGATCACCGCCTCCGTGGGGATCGCCGCCAGCAAGTTCGTTGCCAAGATCGCCTCCACGCGTTGCAAACCGGATGGTCTGCTGATGATTGGACCTGAGGAGACAGTGCCCTACCTTCACAGCCTGCCGGTGGGTGCCTTGTGGGGGATAGGCGCCAAGACAACGGATGTCCTTGCCCGTATGGGCATCAACACCGTTGCGGACGTGGCGGCCACGCCGTCGTCCTCCCTTAAGAAGGTCCTGGGCGCTACGGGTGAGCATGTGCACCGGCTCTCGTGGGGTATTGATCCGCGTCCGGTCACTCCGGTGAGGCTGGAAAAGAGCATCGGGGCCGAAGAGACCTTCGCGGTGGACACAGCCGATGAAGCCATCATCAGCCGTGAGTTGCTGCGGTTGGCCCATCGCACCGCAGGCCGCCTGCGGAGTTCAGGCATGGTGGCCCGGACAGTGGCGTTGAAGCTTCGGTACGCGGATTTCTCCACCATTACCAGGAGCCGGACCGTCCACACACCCGTGGACAGCGCCCAACTGATTCATGCGGTGGCGCTCCAGCTGCTCGAGTCTGTGGGACAACGGCCCATGACCGTCCGGCTGGTGGGGATCCGCGCCGAACAGCTCGAAGAGACCGCACAGACGTCTCTGCAGCTGAGCCTTGACCGCCGGGATGACAACTGGCGGGCGGCAGAACAGGTACTGGACCAGGTCAGCCGGAAGTTCGGCAACAAGTCGATCCTCCCGGCCAGTTTGCTGGACCCTGGAAAGAGTCCCTGACCCGGTTCGCATGCCGGGGGATGAGTCCGGGAAAGTCATTGCCGTCTTTCAGAACGGCCCCTGACAAACTATCCTTATATGTACATAGTTTTCAGTTACTGCCGGACCCCTTTTTGACGTGCTGCCGTTCCATCGGCTTCATGCCGGAGATTCGCTTCCCGCCATAGACGGCGGGGCGGGAACCACCTGGACATGCCAGTCGTTGTCGAATCAGTAGTACTGAATGGGACCAGCCCGGACGTTGGCCTACTTAAGGAGGTCGTGATGCCGCTCTCGGAGCACGAACAGAAGCTGCTGGAGCAGTTGGAGAAGCAGCTGCACGAGGACGATCCCAAGTTCGCGAATTCCATGGGGTCTGATCCGGGACGAACGTGGTCCACCCGGCACGTGGTAATCGGTGTGCTTTGCACCTTGGCCGGGATTGCCTTGCTCCTTGTCGGTGTCACTACCCAGCTCATCATTGTTGGAGTGCTGGGCTTTGTTGTTATGGGTGGCGGTGTCTACTTCGCAACGATGCGCAACGCGTCCGCAACCAAGCAACATCCCGGCTCGGGCACAGCGAAATCCGGGAAGCCCCGGAGTTCCTTCATGAGCAGCCTGGAGGAGCGCTGGGACGAGCGGCGCCGGGACGAATCCTGAGAGTTCTGCTCCTTAAAGGTTGACTGTTTGGCGTGATCTGTTGCTCATCTTCCGATTGCGCTGTTCTTCCGATTGCGCTGTCCACCACGTGAGCTCGGTGTGTCCAGGTAGATGGTCGAGTTCGTCGCCTGGGCTGCTCCACTTCACGCCCCTCCACTTCACGCCCCCTCCACTTCACGCCCCCTCCACTTTCCACCCTCCACATTGCTCCCCCCGGTCAGGTTGACCGCTCAGCAGACCCGCTACGGCGGGTCTTTTGCATTTAACCAGGGTTCCAGCCCCGGCTGACCTGCCTAAGCGCCCGGATCCTCCTCCACCCGACGCTTCCCGCGCCATTCCCCGTCGTTCAAAGCCAAATAACCCCGAAAAGGGGGAGCTGATGGCCGTTTTGCGTTGACTGTGGGGGAAAGTGGAGTAATGTGGAGGACATAAGAGGGTAGTTGCAACACAGGGGATGTGCAGTTCCTTTCGGCAGACGGGCGGTGGGCCAGTGTTTCTGGGCACACACTCGCCGCGTCTTGACGAAAAGGGCCGGATTATCCTCCCCGCAAAGTTCCGTGAGGAACTTGCCAGCGGTCTGGTGCTCACGAGGGGCCAGGAACGTTGCATCTACGTCTTCAGTGAGCAGGAATTTGCACGTGTTCACGAGCAGATGCGGGAGGCGCCCATTTCCTCCAAGCAGGCCCGTGACTACATCCGCGTCTTTCTCTCTGGAGCCTCGGACGAGGTACCTGACAAGCAGGGGCGCGTAACCATTCCGGCCGCTCTCCGGGAGTACGCAGGCCTCGGCAGGGAACTGGCCGTTATCGGCGCAGGCACCCGCGCCGAGATCTGGGACGCCCAGGCCTGGAATGAGTACCTGGCAGAAAAGGAAACCGCATTCTCTGAAACCGACGATGCCATTCCGGGGATCCTGTGATCACCTGAACAGCCCGGCGGACCGCTTCTTGAACGAGATCTCCAGCCGCCCATCAGAGCGTCAACCTGGCTCACTTCCCCGGAGCCAGGCCGGCGGGATGATAGGCGCGGATGGGGATCTGGATTAAGAAGCTGCAAACCACACCAACGGCAGGAAGGACGAAGGCATGAACGAAAACCCCAAGCCAACGTCTGAACGCCATGTGCCGGTCCTGAGGGACCGGTGCATCAATTTGTTGGCCCCTGGTTTTGAAGCTGCCCGTCTCCGGGGCGAGACCCCCATCGCCATTGACGCAACAGTGGGGATGGGTGGTCACTCAGAGGCGCTCCTCCAGCGCTTCGAGGACCTGCACCTGATCGGGATCGACCGTGACGAGGAAGCCCTGGCCCTGGCCGGTGAGCGGCTCGCTCCGTTCGCCTCCCGCACGGACCTCGTCCATGCGGTGTACGACGAAATAGCGGACGTCCTCGAGGACCTGGGCGTCTCCGAGGTCCACGGCATCCTGATGGACCTGGGCGTATCCTCGCTGCAGCTCGATGAGCGTGAACGTGGATTCGCCTACTCCTTCGACGCGCCGCTGGACATGCGGATGGACACCAGCCGCGGGCAGACCGCGGCAGACGTAGTTAACAACTACAGCGAAGAGGATCTCGTCAGGATCATCCGCAAGTGGGGCGAGGAGAAGTTCGCCGGCCGGATAGCAAACAGGATCGTCGCGGCCAGGGCAGTCAAGCCCTTCGCCACAACTGGCGAACTGGTGGAGCAGATCCGCTCGGTTGTTCCCGCCGCCGCTGCCAAGTCGGGAGGCCACCCGGCGAAACGGACTTTCCAGGCCCTCCGGATCGAAGTGAATGAGGAGCTTGAGGTGCTGGAGCGTGCTGTTCCCGCCGCAGTGGACGCACTTGCCCTGGGCGGGCGCATCGTCGTGATGTCGTACCACTCCCTCGAGGACAAGATCGTCAAGTCCGTCTTCCAGGCAGGCTCAAAATCCTCCGCACCGCTCGGCTTCCCGGTGGAACTTGAAGAACACAAAGCCGCCCTGAAGACACTGACCAAAGGCACCGAAGTCCCCACCGCCGTCGAAATCGCAGAAAACCCGCGCGCAGCCTCCGCAAGGTTGCGGGCCGTGGAACGCATCAGAGCCAGGAGAGAAGCATGAGCACCGCCGCCGTCAAGAACTTCCCGGTGATCTCCGGCAGCACCGCCCCGGCCATCAAAACCCCCGGGGCCGGCCGCAAGGAACGCACTCCGTTATCCGTGGTGCGCTTTTCCCCCAGGAAGCGCCGTGCTCCCTTTGTGGTGATGTGCTTCGCGATGCTTGCTGTTGCACTGGTTGCGGTGCTGGTCCTGAACATCTCCGTCTCCACATCCCAGTATCAGCTGGTCGAACTGAGGGGGCAGCAGAGCAGCCTCACCAAACAGAACCAGGATCTGACACAGCAGGTCCAGAACTTCGAGGCTCCCCAGAATCTGGCAGCGAAGGCTGCAGACTTGGGAATGGTAGCCTCCACGGTCAAAGGCCAGATCGATCTTTCCACCCTCGCCGTTACCGGCAAGGCAACGCCGGCGGTGAAGGGCGGAGCTCCTGGGTCCATTATCCCGGCTCCAGCTGTTGCGGGGCTGCTGACCGTGGTCCCGCCGGCAACCGCCGGCGAACCGCTGGCGAGCCGCAAGCCGGTCAGCGAACAGCCGGCGGCAGCACAGGCGGCTCCGGCGCAGGCTACGGCTGAAGCCGCGGCAGCCGCGGCAGCCGCTGCCGCAGCACAGGCACCGGCACCGGCGGCGCCACCGGCACCCGCCGCAGAACTCCACGGCGGGTCAGTCCCGGCCCCGGAACAAAAGGTGCCCGGCCAGTAACTGGCAGCAGCCGCCAGGCAGCACGTCAGATCGCCGGGCTCCAACCAGGCAGTCAGTCAGGCATCAGGCAGTCAACAAGGCGAGCAGCAAGGAAATCACGGTGGCGCAAAAGACCGGCAAGGCCAAAAGCGGCAAGGTGCCCAACGCCACCAAGCGGCTCCGCCTCGGCTTGGGGATCATGCTGACCCTCCTGCTGGTAGTGGGCGGCAAACTGTTCATGGTGCAGGGGCTCGACGTCGGCGGAATGGCGGCGGCAGCCCTCGATTACCGGATGCGGGAAACGTCCTTGCCCGCAGAGCGTGGAAGCATCCTGGACGCCAATGGCACCGTGCTGGCCAACAGCCTCATCCGTTACAACATGGTGGTGGATCAGGTCACCAACACGAAGACGGAGAAGTTCTGGCGCTTGGAGGAGGGCCAGGACAAGCTGGTGGAAGTCAGCCGGGACCAGGGCATCAGCGAGCTCGCGGCCGTCCTGGGGATGGACTCAGAAGACCTCCGGGCGGCCGTTACCGGTGAATCCAAGTACTACATCGTGGCCAAGGATCTGAAACCGGACGTTGAGGACCGGATCTCCAAGCTGCAGATCCCCGGCATCGTCACCGAAGGCGTGAGCAAAAGGGTTTACCCCAACGGGTCCGTCGCGGGCGGGATCATCGGTTTCCTTCAGGATGGCAGCACCGGCCAGGCGGGAATCGAACAGACCCAGGATGAGTTGCTCCGCGGGGTGGACGGGAAGCGTCTCTTCGAGATCGGCGCCGACGGCTTGCGCATACCCGTTGGCGTGGATGAACTGACGCCGCCCGAGGACGGTAAGGACGTCAGGTTAACCCTCAATGCCGATCTCCAGTATTTCGCCCAGCAGGCCATCCAGAGCCAGTCGGACAAGCAGGGAGCCGAATGGGGCGTCATCACGGTGATGGACGCCAAGACCGGCAACATCGTGGCGATGGCGGACACCAACTCCCCGGACCCGAACGATCCCGGCAGGGTGGCGGCTAAGGACCGCGGCGTGCGTTCTGTGACTGCCGCCTACGAGCCGGGATCAGTGCAGAAGATGATCACTGTCGCCGCGTTGATTGAGGAGGGAAAGTCCAGCCCACTGGACACTTTCACCCTCGGACCCTCGTACACCGTCAATGGCCAGACCTTCACGGACTCCTTCGCCCATGGCACCGAAGAACGCACACTTGCCGGCATCCTTGGCTGGTCCATGAATACGGGAACGGTGATGGCCGGAGAGCGGCTCACCAAGGAGCAACGATACGACTGGCTCAGGAAATTCGGGATCGGTGAAGCCCCGGACATCGGCCTGCCTGCCACCGCCGCCGGAATCCTCACTCCCGCTGACCAGTGGGACGGGCGCCAGGAGTTCACAGTCCTCTTTGGCCAGGGCGTTTCACAATCAACACTTCAGACGGTGCGGGCCTTCCAGGCGATCGCCAATAACGGCGTGATGCTCCAGCCCAGGCTCATCGACGCCTACATCACAGACGACGGCCAAGAGGAAAAAGTGGCCCCGCAGCCTTCCCGGCAAGTGGTCTCCGACAACACCGCCCAGCAGGTTCAGGACATCCTGGAAAGCGCGGTCACCGAAGGGCAGATCAAGGACGCAGCGATCGACGGTTACCGGGTGGGAGCCAAAACCGGAACGTCCGAATCGCCGTGCGATGACGGTAAGTCCGGATTCTGCGGCTACACAGCTTCGATTGTTGGGATGGCACCGATGGATGACCCTCGGTTTATTGTTGAGGTGGTGCTGCAGCGTCCGAAGGGCGATATCTACGGCATCACGCAGGGGCCGGTGTTCCGCTCGGTGATGAGCCAGGCACTGCGGACCTTCAACATCCAGCCGTCCACGGGTGAACCGGCCAGGTTGCCGCAGTTCGCCAAGTAGCACCAAGCCAGGCAGCAGTTCCCGCCGTGCCCGCATCCAAAAGCCGTTCCTGCGGGCACGGTCCACACCATCGGAGATTTCCTTGTCACACCAGAACGAACCAGGCAGCCACAGCGCGCCGGAAGGGGAAGCCCCCGCCAGCCGGTTCAGGCCCACCGCCGTAGCCGCAGTCCGTCTGGACAGCCTCGGGGAGGCGATCGGTGTGCCGGTCCCGGGTTCGTCCGCGGAGGTCAGTGTGACCGGCATTTCGCTGAACTCCCGCACTGTGGAGCACGGCGACCTGTACGTGGCGCTGCCTGGTGCCACCCGGCATGGCGCTGACTTCGTGTCGCAGGCGGTGGACAGGGGAGCGGTGGCGGTTCTCACGGACGACGCCGGTGCGCGGCTTCTCGCACTGTCAGCGGATACCGCCGTCCCGGTATTGGTGGTTGCCGCGCCCCGCAACGTCGTGGGGCCGCTCTCGGCCCTTATCTACCGGAGCCAGCCGTCCACCGGACGGGCGCTGCGCCTGTTTGGTGTCACCGGCACCAACGGAAAGACCACCACCACCTACTTCATCAACGCCCTGCTTCGCGCCCTCGGGCAGAAGACCGGCCTGATCGGAACCATCGAGATCCTTGCCGGCGGAAAGCCGATCCCCAGCCTGCTGACCACCCCCGAATCCACGGATGTCCATGGGTTGCTGGCGCTCATGCGGGAAAAAGGCCTGGACGCAGCTTCCATGGAAGTCTCCTCCCATGCCGTGTCCTTCCAGCGGGTGGACGGCGTGGTCTTCGATGTCGCAGGGTTCACCAACCTGACGCAGGACCACCTGGACCTGCACGGGACCATGGCGGACTACTTCGGCACCAAAGCCGAACTGTTCACACCGGAACGGGCCCGCGCCGCCGTCGTAACGGTCGACGACGAATGGGGCCGCATGCTTGCCGCCACGGCCAGGATCCCGGTCACCACCCTCACGGCCACTTCCGGCGGCGATCCCTCGCTGAAGGAAGCCGACTGGAAAGTCACGGAAACGACCGCCCGCGGGCTGGGGTCCGAATTCACCCTGCGCTGCCACGACGGCACTGCGTTGCAGATCCACACCGGCCTGCCGGGTGCCTTCAACGTCGCCAATGCAGCACTGGCCACGGTGATGGTGCTGGCCAGCGGCGTGGATGCCGCCGCCGTGCAGGCGGCCCTGGATACCCATGATCCCTTTACCGTTGCGGTGCCGGGCAGAATGCAGTTGATCTCGGACACGCCTGCCGCCGTGGTCGACTTTGCCCACAACACAGATGCTCTGGCACGGGCTCTGGAAGCCGTCCGGTCACCGCTGCCCGGCTCAAGGGTGATCGTTGTCTTCGGTGCCACCGGTCAGCGGGACCAGGGCAAACGTCCTGCCATGGGAGCAATCGCCGCGCGGCTGGCGGACGTTGTGATCATCACGGACGATGACCCCCACGACGAAGACCCAGCGGCCATCCGGGCAGACGTTCTGGCCGGTGCCAGGGCTGCCCTCGAGCAGGAGCCGCTGAGGTGTGTGATCGAGGAGGTTTATCCCCGCGACGCCGCCATCCAACGGGCTGTTGAACTCGCCGGTCCGAGCGACACCATCCTGGTGGCCGGGCGTGGCCACGAGGTCTGGCAGGAAGTCAAAGGCGTCAACCTTGCCCTCGATGACCGGGTGGAACTCCGGAACGCCTTGACAGCCAGGGGATTCACCGTTCTCCAAGACGACCGGATAGAGTCCTAGACCGAGATGATTGCATTTACTGCGGCGGAAATCGCCGAAATCACAAACGGCCGCCTGGACGCCGATCCCGGGATCACCCCTCTTTCGGTGGTCACCGATTCCCGTGAGGCGGCCCCCGGGTCGCTCTACGTGGCGAAGCCGGGAGAGAACGCAGACGGCCACGACTTCGTCGCAGCGGCCTTCAGCCGTGGTGCCGTACTGGTTCTCGCGGAGCGCCAGGTGACGGGTGCGGACGGTGAAAAATACCCCGCGGTCCTGGTCCGGGATGCCGTCCTGGCGATGGGCGCGCTGGCCGCCGAGGCAGTCCGCCGCATCCGTGCCGCCCGGGCTGGAGCCGGAGATGCCCTGACAGTTATCGGCATCACCGGCTCCGCAGGCAAGACCACCACCAAGGACCTCCTCGCCGGGATTCTCGCGCAACAGGGTCCAACCGTGGCGCCGCAGGGTTCCTATAACGGCGAGGTGGGCGTGCCGCTCACCGTCTTCGGGGCCGATGCACAGACGCGGTACCTCGTGATCGAGATGGGTGCCACCGGCATAGGGCACATCAGCTATCTGGCCGGCATGGTCAAACCGGACATCGGTGTTGTCCTGGGCGTCGGCACGGCCCACGCAGGCGAATTCGGCGGGGTGGACAACATCGCACAGGCCAAGGGCGAGCTGGTGGAAGCCCTCGGCACCACCGGAACCGCCATCGTCAACCTCGACGACGAACGCGTCGCCGCCATGCGGAGCCGCACCATGGCAACGGTGCTGGGCTTTTCCGCCGAAGGACGCAGCGACGCCGCCGTCCAGGCGCTTGACCCGGATACCAACGCTGAGGGAAACCCCGAGTTTGATTTGCTCCTGCCCGGCGGCGAGGCCGGCCTGCACGTGCGCAGCCGCCTTATCGGCGCGCACCACACCGGCAACCTCCTGGCCGCGGCAGCTGCCGCCTTTGCCGCCGGAGTGCCCGGCCACGACATTGCCGCGTCGCTCAGCACCCAGACGGCGGCGAGCCGGTGGCGGATGGAACGCACCGAACGTGCTGACGGGGTCACCGTCATCAACGATGCCTACAACGCCAATCCTGAATCCATGCGGGCCGCCCTGCGCACTTTGGCCGACCTCGGCCGGGGCAGGCGGACCTGGGCCGTCCTGGGCGCCATGCTGGAACTGGGACCCGATTCCATCCGCGAACACACAGCGGTGGGAACCCAGGTGGTCCGGCTTAACATCTCCAGGCTTGTGGTGGTGGGCCGCGAGGCGCGCGCTCTCTATGTTTCTGCCGTCCAGGAAGGATCCTGGGGTGACGAATGCGTCTTCGCGGAAACCGCTGAAGAGGCCTACTCGCTGCTCGATGCGGAGCTTGAACCCGGGGATCTGGTGCTCTTCAAGTCGTCGAACAGCGTGGGGCTGCGGCACCTGGGGGATCGGATAGCATTACCCCCACAATCCATCCAACCGGCCGACGAAGGGAGCAAACTGCTGTGATTGCACTTCTGATCGGTTCGGGACTGGCCCTGCTGTTCGCCCTGGTAGGAACCCCGCTCTTCATCCGGCTTCTGGTGAGCAAAAGCTACGGACAGTTCATCCGCGATGACGGACCCACCTCGCACCACACAAAACGCGGCACGCCCACCATGGGCGGAACCGTGGTGGTGGCTGCGGTCCTGCTCAGCTACGGCCTGACACACCTGATCATGTGGATGATGAACCCGGCATCCGCCGGTCCCTCCGCCTCAGTCCTGATCCTGCTCTTCCTGATGGTCGGGATGGGGCTGGTGGGGTTTTTGGACGACTTCATCAAGATTTCCCGGCAGCGGAGCCTCGGCCTGGACGCCAAGGCCAAGCTCATTCTGCAGGCTGCAGTTGGCATTGCCTTCGCCATCCTGGCCCTGAACTTTCCCGACGCGGACGGCGTGACGCCCGCCTCCACGAAGATTTCCCTGGTACGCGACGTGCCCTGGCTGGACCTGGCATTCGGCGGCACAGTCCTCGGGGCCATCCTCTTTGTCCTTTGGTCCAACCTGATCGTCACCGCGGCCACCAACGGCGTGAACCTTACCGATGGCCTTGACGGGCTTGCCGCCGGAGCCTCGATCATGGTCTTCGGTGCCTACACCCTGATGGGGATCTGGCAGAGCAACCAGGCCTGCGGATCGCCGCGGGAGGCCGGCAGCGGCTGCTACTCCGTCCGCGACCCCCTGGACCTCGCGCTCCTGGCGGCCATCATGAGTGCGGCCCTCGTGGGCTTTCTGTGGTGGAACACCTCGCCGGCAAAGATTTTCATGGGCGACACCGGCTCCCTCGCCATCGGCGGCGCCATTGCCGGCTTCGCCATCCTGTCCCGGACCGAACTGCTCCTGGGCATCATCGGCGGACTGTTCGTCCTAATCACCCTGTCCGTGATCATCCAGGTGGGCTATTTCAAAGCCACCGGCGGCAAACGCGTCTTCAAGATGGCGCCGCTGCAGCACCACTTTGAGCTGCAGGGCTGGGCGGAAGTGACGGTGGTTGTCCGGTTCTGGATCCTGGGCGGGCTCTTCGTGGCCGTCGGCCTGGGAGTCTTCTACGCCGAATGGGTGGTGCTGCTGTGACGGTTTCAGCCCGCCTGCAGAACCTCGTCAGCTGGGATTCCGATTGGGCCGGCCTGCGTGTAGTGGTCACCGGCATCGGCGTCTCCGGATTCGCCGCAGCAGATACGCTCATCGAACTCGGAGCCCGGGTTGTAGTTGTTGACGCCGCCACCAGCGGCACAGCCCTGGCGCAGGCCGACACCCTGAAGATCGTGGGGGCAGCGGATGTGCTCCTGGGTGAGGAGGCCGTCGCCAAGGTACCCAGAATCGACGGCGCCTTCCCGGACCTCATCGTCACGTCCCCCGGGTGGCGGCCGGACCAGGCGCTCCTCGCCGCGGCCGCACGCGCCCACATCCCGGTCTGGGGCGACGTCGAACTCGCCTGGCGCCTGCGGGTCCGGGAAGGCCACAAAACTGCTGACTGGCTGACCATCACCGGAACAAACGGCAAGACCACCACGGTGGGACTGACCGAGGCAATGCTCCAGGCCGCCGGACTGAAGGCCATCGCGGTAGGCAATGTGGGAACGCCCATCCTGGACGCCCTCCGCGACCCCGTCGAATACGACGTCTTCGCCGTTGAACTCTCCAGCTTCCAGCTGCACTGGGCCGAATCGCTCTCGCCTGTGGCCAGTGTCTGCCTCAACGTTGCCGAGGACCACGTCGACTGGCACGGTTCCTACAACTCGTATCTCGCGGACAAGGCGAAGGTCTACGAACGCACCCAGAAGGCCTGCATCTTCAACGCCGAACAGATCGAGACCGAACGGATGGTCGAGGACGCCGACGTCGTGGAGGGCTGCCGCGCCGTCGGTTTCACCACCGTGACGCCCGCCATCAGCATGCTGGGCGTCGTGGAAGGACTCCTGGTGGACCGGGCGTTCATCGCGGAGCGCAAGGACAGCGCCGCCGAGCTGGCCTCGATAAAGCACCTGGGCGAGTTTGCCCCCCGCCACATGGTGGCCAACGCACTCGCCGCCGCAGCCCTCGTCCGGGCTTACGGCGTGGATCCAAAGGCGGTGCGGCGGGGAATCCAGGCCTATGTGCCGGGCAACCACCGCATCCAGCCTGTTTCCCGGGAAAAGGGCGTGCTCTGGGTCAATGACTCCAAGGCAACCAACCCCCACGCGGCCGCGGCGTCCCTGGGGACCTTCAACAATGTGATCTGGATTGCCGGTGGTTTGTCCAAGGGCGTCAGCTACGACGACCTGGTCCGTGAACACGCAGCCCGGCTGAAAGCCGTGGTACTGATCGGCACGGACACCGCGCCGCTGGCCGAGGCCCTCGAGCGACACGCACCCGATGTCCCCGTGATCCTGCCGCCGGCGGGCGACACTGAAAACATGCAGACTGCCGCAACGGGCGGAGCCATCGCTGGCGGCTCGCCGGTTTCCGGGGAGACCGTGATGGCCCGGGCTGTTGCAGCAGCAGCGCAGCTGGCCGCATCCGGGGACACCGTCCTGATGGCCCCGGCAGCTGCTTCCATGGATCAGTTCTCTTCCTACGCTCACCGCGGCGACGCCTTTATCGAAGCTGTCCGCGAGCTGGTGGAAGGGCAGGCCAAGACCGGCGAGGAGTAACAATGGTCAGCACGCCCACCCGGCCGCCGGCGCCCCACCCTGCACTGCCTGTACGGATCAGGGGCTGGTACCGCGGCTTCTGGTCCACCCTCGAAGGGACAGGGACGTCCAGGAACGGCTCGACCTACTACCTCATCCTGGGTTCCACCCTCGCCCTGACCGCCATCGGCATCATGATGGTGCTTTCGGCCTCCAGTGTTGAATCCATCGCCGCCGGAAAGTCGCCCTACGGGGACGCCCTCAAACAGGGCATGTTCGCTGCGATCGGCATCTTCACCATGTTCGTTCTCTCGCGCATCAACGTGGTCTGGCTCAAACGCCTCGCTTGGCCAGGACTCGGCGGTGCCCTGGTCCTGCTGGTCCTGGTGCAGCTGATCGGTGATGAGGTCAACGGAAACAAGAACTGGATCGATATCGGCGGCATCACGTTCCAGCCATCCGAGGCGTCCAAGCTTGCCCTGGCGCTCTGGATGGCCACCGTCCTCGCCAGGAAAGGAAAGCTTCTCCAGAGGCTCTCACATGTCCTGATTCCCGCGGTGCCGCTGGCGGGCGGGGTGATCGGGCTGGTGCTCCTGGGCAACGACCTCGGTACAGCGATGATCATCATGATGATCGCGGCTGCGGCGCTTTTCTTCGCCGGGGTGCCCCTCTACCTGTTCGGATTCGCCGCCCTGGTGGCCGCCGCCGGTACAGCAGTCATGGCCGTCACCAGCTCAAACCGGATGTGCCGCATCACCTCATGGTGGACAGGGCAGTCCTGTGCCGACGGCATAGACGCCAACTACCAGGCAACCAACGGGATCTACGGGCTTGCCTCCGGCGGCTGGTTCGGCGTGGGCCTCGGCCAGAGCCGGCAAAAATACAGCTGGATTCCGGAAGCCCACAACGACTTCATTTTTGCCATCATCGGCGAGGAACTCGGCCTGGTGGGCACCGTCGTCGTCCTTGTCCTTTTTGCTATCCTCGGTGCAGCCATCTACCGCGTAGTGGTTGCACAGGAGGACATGTTCCACCGCGTGCTGGCCGGCACCATCATGGTGTGGCTGCTGGGGCAGGCCACCGTCAACATGGCGGTGGTGACGGGCCTGATGCCGGTCATCGGAGTCCCCCTGCCGTTCATTTCCTACGGCGGCTCGGCTCTGCTGATGTCCCTGTGCGCGGTCGGGGTGGTGCTGTCCCTCGCCCGTGAACAGATGGCTCCAGCGCTGCGGCCCAAGAAAATACTGAAGTTCGGCGCCAAGCGGGGATCCACCGGCCGCAAGAAGACCGTCAGAAAGCGTACCTAGCACCACATGAAAAACCAGAACCTCTCCATTGTCCTGGCGGGTGGCGGAACCGCCGGCCATATCAGCCCTCTCCTGGCGATCGCGGCCGCGCTCCGTTCCGCCGTGCCGGGGGCCAGACTGCTGGCTGTGGGCACACCTGCCGGCATGGAGACCCGGCTGGTTCCCGCCGCCGGTGTGGAGCTTGCCACCATCGACCGCGTGCCGTTTCCGCGGAAACCCTCCGTGGACCTGCTCCGGCTGCCTGCCCGGCTGGCCGGCGCTGTGCGGCAGTCCGGCCGCATCCTGGACGACGCTTCGGCCGATGTCCTGGTGGGGGTGGGCGGCTACGTCTGCACGCCCCTGTACCTCGCGGCCCGGCGGCGGGGAATCCCCATCGTGATCCATGAAGCCAACACGCGGCCAGGACTTGCCAACCGTGTGGGATCGTTCCTCACCCGGCACGTCGCCACCGCCTTTGACACCACCCGCCTGCGGCATGCCCGCCACGTAGGAATGCCGATGCGCCGGGAAATCTCAGGACTGGACAGGGATTCAGCCCGGGCCGCTGCCCGCGAAGCCCTGGGCCTGGATCCGGTGAAGCCCACCCTGATCGTCACCGGTGGTTCGTCCGGTGCCCAGAGCATCAACCGCGCCGTTGCTGCGTCCGTGCAGGCCCTTGCCGCTGCCGGGATCCAGACCCTGCACATCACCGGCCGCGGAAAGACTGTCCAGGGTCCCGGCGGCGGCCCGCTCGCCGCCGAAGGCTACCGGCAGGTCGAGTACGTGGATGGAATGGAACTGGTGTATGCCGCCGCGGACGTCCTGCTTGCACGGTCCGGTGCAGCGACTGTCAGCGAAGTGGCCGCCGTGGGATTGCCGGCGGTGTTTGTTCCGCTGCCCATCGGCAACGGAGAGCAGGCCCTTAACGCAGCCGGACTCGTGAATGCCGGCGGCGCTGTCCTCGTCGCTGACCGGGACTTCACCGCCCAGTGGGTGGCGAGCCAACTTATCCCACTGGTCACTGACGCGGACAGGCTTGCCGGCATGGCCGCCAACTCGCGCAGGCTTGGTATCAGAAACGCCGATCAGCTGATGGCTGATCTTGTTCTGGAAGCGGTGTCCGTATGAGCTCCGCAGGCGTCCGCAGCCAGCAATCGCTGGGCCGCGTCCACTTCATCGGCATCGGCGGCGTGGGCATGTCCGCAGTGGCACGCATTATGGTGGCACGCGGCGTGCCCGTCAGCGGGTCCGATGCCAAGGACCTTCCCGTGATGGCCGAGCTCGCTGCCGCCGGTGCGAGGATCGCCGTGGGGTACGGTGCGGCAAACCTCGGCGATGCCCAGACCGTCGTGGCCGGTTCAGCGATCCGTCCCGACAATCCCGAGCTGGTGGCCGCGCGCGCTGCCGGGCTTCCCGTGCTGCACCGCTCCGAAGCGCTGACCGCCACCATGGGGGAGGACCTGGTGGTGGCCGTCGCAGGTACCCACGGCAAGTCAACCACCACGTCCATGATTACCGTCCTGCTCCAGGGCGCCGGGCTGGACCCGTCGTTCGCCATCGGCGCCAACGTGCCCGCCCTGGGTGTCAACGCTGCCCACGGCACCTCCGGAGTTTTCGTCGCCGAGGCCGATGAATCCGACGGATCCTTCCTGAACTACCGGCCGAGGATCGCCGTTGTCACCAACGTTGAACCCGACCACCTGGATTTCTACGGCACGGCCGAGGCGGTCTACGAGTCCTTTGACCGGTTCACCATGCTGCTCCCGGCTGACGGGGTCCTGATGGCCTGCGCCGACGACGCCGGTGCCCTCGCCCTCGCTGAGCGCACCGCGGCGCGCGGCAACACCCGGGTGGTCCTCTACGGAACCTCGGACCGTTCGGACCTCGTGCTGCACGACGGCGGCCCGGGGGCAGTCTCGGTTTCCTCACCTGCGGGCCGGTTCGCCCTGGAACTCCAGGTACCGGGACGGCACAACGCCCTGAACGCTGCCGCCGCCTTCGCCGTAGCACTGGAGCTCGGCGTCGATCCCGACGCAGCAGCCCGGGCCCTGGCCCACTTTTCCGGCGCCTCCCGCCGCTTTGAACTGAAGGGCGAGGCGCGCGGTGTGCGGGTCTTTGATGATTACGCCCACCATCCCACGGAGGTCACTGCAGCGCTCACCGCCGCCCGTTCTGTTGCCGGGGGGCACCGTGTCCACGTGCTGTTCCAGCCCCACCTCTTCTCCCGCACCCGGGAGTTTGCCAAGGAATTCGCCGACGCCCTGAACCTGGCGGACACGGCCCTGGTCCTGGACATCTACCCGGCCAGGGAAGATCCCATCCCCGGAGTCAGCAGCCAGCTCATCGCCGAGCACCTGGCGCCGGGCGGACGCCTCGTGGAACCGGACACCGCGGTGGAAGCACTGGCGGCGGCGGCCGGGCCCGGAGACATCATCCTGACCGTCGGTGCGGGGGATGTCACAGCATTCGGCCCGCAGATTGTGCAGGCGCTCGATGGGTAGCCCGCGCCGGCCCACCTACGCTTCGCGGGGCAGCCGGAAGCCCGCGGCCCCGGGCCCTGAGGTGCAGGGGCTGGGCGAGCCGGAAGTCATCTCCGCTTCCAAGGCCGCACCGGAGCCGGCCGCGGCAACGGGGCCCAAACCGTCCGCCCGGTCCACGTCCGGTAGCCCGAAGAAGGGCACGGGCATCTCTGCCGGGAAACAAAAGCCGGTAAGCCCCGGCAACGTGCTGGCGTTCCCCGAGCCGCCCGCAAAGCGGCGCAAACGCAACGTCCTCGTTGTTGTGTGCACGGTGCTGGCGGTGGTTTTGGCAATTCTGGCTGCCGCAGTATTTTCTCCCATCCTGGCTGTCGGAACAGTTTCGGTGTCGGGGACCAGGCTGGTCACCGCCGAGCAGGTCAAGGCTGCCCTGGATCCGCTCAAGGGCAGGCCGCTGCCCCAGATCAGCGACGAGGAGGTGGCCCGCCTGCTGGAGCCGCTCGTCCAGATCAAGTCCGTGTCCACCCAGGCGCGGCCGCCGTCCGAGTTGGCGGTTGAAGTGCACGAACGGGTCCCGGTGGCGCTGGTGAAGCAGGGGGAGCAGTACCAGCTGGTTGATGTTGACGGTGTGGTGCTGGGGACCACTGCGGACACTGCATCGGTGTCGCTGCCTGTGATCGACGGCGGGGCGGGAACCATCGGCAAGGAGCTCTTCCAGGCCACTGCAGCGGTGCTGGGTGCGCTCCCGCTGGATGTCCTGGCGCGGCTTTCCAACGCATCGGCCCAGTCGGTGGACGCCGTCGAGCTGAAGCTGGTGGACGGCCAGACCATCGTGTGGGGAAATGCGGGGGAGAAGGAGCTTAAAGCAAGGGTGCTCGAGGCCCTGCTGAAAGTACCCGCGGATCCGAAGAACCCCGTGCGCGTCTACGATGTGAGTGCACCCCGTCACCCGGTGACACGGTGAGGTTTATATTCCGGTATTCGCGCGACACGCGGCGCCGGTTATTGAATGTCCACACCATAGGAAATAGCGTCAAGACATGAGTTACTTGACATAACTCTAACCTTCAACTCGAAGGTTAGAGTTATAAGCTTCAAGCCCGACTCCACAGTTTTAGCATCACAACACGAACAAGGGACACGTAACGTGGCAGCTCCGCAGAACTACTTGGCCGTCATCAAGGTCGTCGGCATCGGCGGCGGTGGCGTGAACGCAGTCAACCGCATGATCGAGGTCGGCCTCCGCGGTGTTGAATTCATCGCGGTCAACACCGATGCCCAGGCATTGCTGATGAGCGATGCTGACGTCAAACTCGACATCGGGCGCGAGCTGACGCGCGGCCTGGGAGCCGGAGCGAACCCGGAGGTTGGCCGGCAGGCTGCCGAGGACCACGCCGAGGAAATCGAAGAGGTCATCCGCGGCGCTGACATGGTCTTTGTCACCGCCGGCGAAGGCGGCGGAACCGGCACCGGCGGCGCGCCCGTCGTCGCCCGGATCGCCCGTTCGCTCGGTGCGCTGACCATCGGCGTCGTTACCCGTCCGTTCACCTTCGAAGGCCGCCGCCGCGCAGGCTCCGCGGAGGCCGGCATTGACGCCCTCCGCGACGAAGTGGACACCCTGATCGTCATCCCCAACGACCGTCTGCTCTCCATCAGCGACCGCAACGTCTCCGTCCTGGACGCTTTCCGCTCTGCTGACCAGGTGCTGCTGTCCGGTGTCCAGGGCATCACGGACCTCATCACCACGCCGGGCCTGATCAACCTTGACTTCGCGGACGTCAAGTCCGTCATGCAGGGCGCAGGGTCCGCCCTGATGGGTATTGGTTCAGCCCGCGGTGAAGACCGTGCCGTCAAGGCCGCGGAACTAGCCATCGCGTCCCCGCTCCTGGAGGCCTCCATCGACGGCGCCCACGGCGTCCTGCTGTCCATCCAGGGCGGCTCGGACCTCGGCCTGTTTGAAATCAACGAAGCAGCACGGCTCGTCCAGGAAGTTGCCCACCCCGAAGCGAACATCATCTTCGGTGCGGTCATCGACGACGCCCTTGGTGACGAAGCGCGGGTCACGGTCATTGCCGCCGGGTTCGACGACGTCAAGGCCACCTCGCCGTCCATGGATCAGTCACAGCCCCAGGTAGCACCGCAGCGGCCCGCCGCCGCGCCGGCACAGGCACCTGCCTCCGCCGGCAGCCACCAGCCGAACACCCAGCCCGTCCACGCCGGGGTAGGCGCGTCGGGACTCAGCAACTGGGGCCAGCAGCGCCAGTCCGCGGTCCCTGCTGACTCAGGCTTCGACGTCGACCTCCCCTCAGTGGTGGAGCCGGACCTCTCCGGAAGCCGTGCAGATGACCTGGATGTCCCTGACTTCCTGAAGTAGGGCACGGCTTGTTCCTTTGGCGGACGGAAGTCCGTCCTGGCGTGAGTGTGGCGTTCACCGACAGCCATGCGGGCAACCTGGCCCTGCATGTGGGGGACAACCCTGCTGACGTTCTCCAGCGCCGCCAGGCCCTGGAGCACGCGGCGGGTCTGGTTCCTGGTTCGCTCCGGTTTATGGAGCAGGTCCACGGCACTGCCGTTGAAATGATGGAACCGGACACGCCCGCGCCGACGGCGGACGCCATGGTATCGCAGGGCCTGCCACTCGCCGTGATGGTGGCCGACTGCATCCCGGCAGTACTCGTTGGCGAGGCGCCCGGCGGTCCGGTCCTCGCGGCAGTACACGCGGGCCGCCCGGGCATAGCCAACGGCATCCTCCTGGCTGCGGTCGGGAAAATGCGGGCGGCCGGAGCGGCCAATATCTGTGCATGGCTCGGTCCGTCAATCTGTGGCTCCTGCTACGAGGTGCCCGCTGAGCTCCGCGCGGAAGTCGCTGCGCAGGTGCCCTCCACGTGGTCCACTACCTCCTGGGGCACACCTGCCCTTGATCTGCCCGCCGGGGCGAGGAGCCAGCTGGAAGCTGCCGGGGTTAGTGTTGACTATGCAGGTCCGTGCACGCTCGAGAATGAACAGCTCTTCTCCTACCGCAGGTCCGGTACCACCGGCCGCCTTGCCGGAATCGTGTGGTCACATGAGTGAGCACGGCGCGGACGCCGGCACGGCGCGAACGGCTGAGCTTGCCGGGCGGCTGGCAGCAGTCCAGCGGCGCATCGGGGCCGCTGCCTCCGCTGCAGGCCGGGCTGCGGATCTGCCAGCCCTGATCGTGGTCTCCAAATTCCATCCTGCCGCGGACGTCAGGCGGCTGGCTGGACTCGGTATCCGGGACTTCGGCGAAAACAAGGACCAGGAAGCCTCAGCGAAAGCCGCTGAACTGGCCGATCTTAAGCTGAACTGGCATTTTGTGGGACAGCTCCAAAGCAAGAAGGCCAAATCCGTGGTCAAGTATGCCCGGGCGGTGCACTCCGTGGACCGGCTGTCACTGGTTGACGGCCTCGAACGGGCCATTTCAGCGGAACAGGCCCGGACCGGGCGCGGGTCCCTGGACTGCTTCATCCAGGTCAGCCTCGACGCCGGCGCCGGGGCTCACCGGGGCGGCGCCGATCCGGCTGAGGTGCCCATCCTGGCGGATCGGCTCGCGGCAGCGGAAGGACTGGAGCTGGCCGGTGTTATGGCCGTGGCGCCGCTGGGGGCCACGCCGGAGGATGCCTTTGAGAGACTGGCCGGCATCTCCGCAGCACTGGTATCGCGCCACCCTGCCGCCAAAGCCATCTCGGCAGGCATGAGCCAGGACCTCGAAGCGGCCATCCGCTTCGGAGCGACACACCTGCGAATCGGCTCCGATATTCTCGGATCGCGTCCTGACGTGCGGTAGCGTCGAGCTATAGGAAGTGAATGGCGGGGGATGCCAGTGCTGTCAAGTCATTGGGCGGCCCGTCTGCGGACACGATTAGGAGTCGACCATGGCCGGCGCTCTGCGCAAGACAATGATCTATCTTGGGCTCGCCGACGGCGATGAACACTATGAGTCCGAGCACACCACAACACGTAAGGACGAGGACGAATCAATGGAAGTTGACCGCGAGGAACGCCGTGCACCGGCACCGGTCCGCGATGTCAGCCGTGAAGCGTCCTACGCCCCCGAAGAGGAATACCGCGCACCTGTGACACCCATCAAGCGTGCGGCCTCGAGCCGCGAAGAAACGTCCGGGCTTCGGCAGATCACTACGATCCACCCGAGGTCCTATAACGACGCGAAGCTCATCGGAGAAAGTTTCCGGGACGGCATCCCCGTCATCATGAACGTCACAGACATGGGCGAGTCAGACGCCAAACGCCTGGTGGACTTCTCGGCAGGCCTGGTATTTGGGCTCCGGGGAAGCATTGAACGGGTCACCAACAAGGTGTTCCTGCTCTCGCCGTCGTACATTGAGGTCATCGGTGATGACAAAAAGGTCAGCGAGACCCAGGCCAGCTTCTTCAACCAAAGCTAGCCACAAAGCTTATTGCAGATGCCAGACAGGTACACCTGTCTGGCATCTGTGCTGAAATAGACACGAAACGTTGGCAGGGCACTGCGGTATCCGGAATGGACATGGAGATATGAGTTAAGTCATGGGAATTGTTTTCGGACTTGTCTATATCGCCCTGTTGCTGTTTCTGGTGGGGCTGATCATCCGGCTGGTCTTCGATTGGGTCCAGATGTTCGCCAGGGAATGGCGTCCGCGCGGTGCCGCCCTGGTGGTGGCCCACACGGTGTACTCGGTCACCGATCCGCCACTGAAGGTGCTCCGCAGGCTGATCCCTCCACTGCGTCTCGGGGGTATAACGTTGGACCTCGGTTTCCTGATCCTGTTCATCGCCGTGGGGATCGCAATGGCGGTCATCAGGGGTTTCGCGTAAGTTTCGATTAGACCTAGCAGCGCAGGTGAAGTTCCCGGAAGGAACCCAGCCTTGCGAGGCGAAGAAATCTCCGGTTTGACACCCAGTGTTGAATTAGAGGAACCAGACAATATTTAGGTACCGTAGTTTTGACGGCCGGAAGGCCTACTGACTAACTAGACCAATGAGGTGACCAGATGGCTTTGACGCCAGAAGACGTTGTCAACAAGCGCTTTCAGCCGACCAAGTTCCGCGAAGGCTACGACCAGGACGAAGTTGACGACTTCCTGGACGAGATCGTCGTGGAACTCAGGCGCCTGAACCAGGAGAACGACGAGCTCCGCAAGAAGCTTGCCGAATCCGGTAATGCCGTGCCTGCCAGTTCTGCCGCAGCCGCGCCGGTGGTCGAGAAGGTCCCCGCGCCCGTCAAGGCCGACAAGGACGACTCCGCCGCCAAGGCCGAAGCTGAGGCAAGGGCTGCTGAAGCCAGCAAGAAGAAGCAAGCCGAACAGGTTGTTCCCGTCGCTGCCGTTCCCGCGGCTGCCCCGGCCCAGTCTGCCGGAAGCACGGTTTCCGCTGAGTCCGCTGCCGGTCTGCTTGCCATGGCCCAGCAGATGCACGATCGCCACGTCGCTGACGGTCAGTCCCAGAAGGACAAGATCATCGCTGAGGCCCAGATCGAAGCCAGCAGCCTGGTCAACGACGCCCAGGAGAAGTCCCGCAAGATCCTTGGCGCCCTGGAACAGCAGCGCTCCGTCCTGGAACGCAAGGTTGAGCAGCTTCGCGGCTTCGAGCGTGACTACCGTTCACGCCTGAAGGCTTACATCGAAGGCCAGCTGCGCGACCTCGACGCCCGTGGCTCTGTTGCTGCCCCGGAAGTTGAAGCGCACTAGCTTCGTCAACAACGTATTCTGAAAGCCGGTGGCTGGGGGATTCCTCGGCCGCCGGCTTTTGTGATTAGCATCGGTTTTACAAAATGAAAGCACCATGACTGACGATCTCGCCGCGGACGCTCCACACCCCGCTCCCTCATCCGCCCGTCCATCGAGGACACTTCTGCTCTCGCTGTTTGCGGGCTTCGCGGTCTTCGCCTACGTGCTGGACCAGCTGACCAAGATCTGGGTGACTTCCTCGATGGTGGAGGGGGAACGGATCCCCGTTCTGCCGCCGCTCCTGCACTGGTATTTCATCAGGAACTCCGGCGCCGCGTTCTCCATCGGCGAAAACGTGACGTGGGTGTTTTCCATCATCATGGCGGGCGTATCCATCGCCATCCTGTTCCAGGTGCGCAAACTGGGCTCGGCGTGGTGGTCACTGGCGCTCGGGCTCCTTCTTGGCGGTGCGTTGGGCAACCTCACGGACCGGCTGTTCCGGGAGCCATCGTTCGGGATGGGGCACGTGGTGGACTTCATCCAGCTGCCCAATTTTGCGATCTTCAATATCGCGGATTCCGCGGTCGTCTCAGCTGTTTCCATTATCTGCATCCTGACTCTGCGTGGAATTTCCCTGGATGGTACCCGGCACGCCGCTGAGCCACAGAAGAAAGCCGATGATGCCTGAGCGCATCGTAGTGGCCGGGGAATTCGGCGGAACCCGGGCTGATGCAGGGCTCGCGGGCCTGATGGGAATCTCCCGCAACATGGCCGCCACGCTTATTGCTGAAGGCCACGTACTGAGCCGCGGCAAGAAGCTCGGCAAGTCAGCGCGCCTGGCTGCAGGAGACGTCCTGGAAGTAACGGTGCCTGATCGACGGGACCCGCTCGAAGTGGTGGAGGAAGTTGTGGAAGGCTTTAAGATCCTGTTGGACGACGACGACTTCGTCGTGGTGGACAAGCCTGTAGGGGTCGCGGCGCATCCTTCCCCAGGATGGGTGGGTCCCACCGTGGTGGGTGGGCTTGCCGGCGCCGGGTACCGCATTTCAACGTCAGGTTCCCCTGAACGGGCCGGAATCGTCCACCGACTCGACGTCGGGACCTCAGGCGTGATGGTGGTGGCCAAGACAGAGCGGGCCTACACGGCGCTGAAGCGGGCGTTCAAGGAGCGCACCGTGGACAAGGTGTATCACGCGGTGGTCCAGGGCCTCCCGGATCCCCTGGAAGGCACCATTGACGCGCCCATCGGGCGGCACCCGGGCCACGACTGGCGGTTTGCCGTCATCGAGGATGGCCGTCCGTCCATCACGCACTACGAGGTGCTCGAAGCCTTCGGCAAGGCCACCCTGGTGGAGGTGCACCTTGAAACAGGCCGCACCCACCAGATCCGGGTGCACTTTTCTGCCCTGCGGCACCCCTGCGCCGGGGACCTCACGTATGGCGCAGATCCGCGGCTTGCTGCCACGCTGGGGCTGACCCGCCAGTGGCTCCATGCCCGCCAGCTCGGTTTTGAGCACCCCGTCTCAGGGGAGCGCGTGACGGTCACCAGCGAGTACCCCCAAGACCTGGAGTATGCCCTGGAAGTCCTGGAATCGGGCCAGGCCTAGGGACTGGGTCGCTGCGGCGGGGACGGCCGGCCAGCGCATAGAATAGTGCGGTGACTTCCAGCAATGCCTCGTTCGTCCATCTTCACAACCACACCGAGTACTCCATGCTGGACGGCGCTGCCCGTCTGGGGGAGTTGTTTGATGAGACCGAACGCCTGGGCATGCCTGCCCTGGCCACCACGGACCACGGGTATCTGTTCGGCGCCTTCGATTTCTGGAAACGCGCAACGGACCAGGGCATCAAGCCCATCATCGGCGTCGAAGCCTATGTAACGCCCGGCACCGCACGGACGGATAAGAGCCGCGTGCGCTGGGGCGAGGAACACCAGCGAAAAGACGACATCTCCGGTGGTGGTTCGTACACCCACATGACGCTCCTGAGCTATAACAATGCCGGGATGCGCAACCTCTTCCGTGCGTCCTCGATCGCCTCCCTGGATGCCGTCTTCGGCAAGTGGCCGCGGCTGGACCGCGAGCTTCTGAACACCTACTCGGAAGGCCTGATCGCCACCACCGGCTGCCCCTCGGGGGAAGTCCAGACGCGCCTGCGGCTTGGCCAGTACCGTGAGGCCCTCGAAGCCGCCTCGGAGTTCCGCGACATTTTCGGTGCGGAGAACTACTTCTGCGAACTGATGGACCACGGCCTGGACATCGAACGCCGGGTTACGGGGGACCTGCTGCGGCTGGCCAAGGACCTCAACCTGCCCCTGGTTGCCACGAACGATCTCCACTACACCCACGAGCACGATGCCAAGGCCCACGAGGCCCTGCTGGCCATCCAGTCAGGTTCCACGCTGCTGGAGCCCACCTATGACAACGGCGGTTCCCGGTTCGCGTTCTCCGGCAGCGGCTACTACCTGAAGTCTCCCCAGGAAATGCGGGAGCTGTTCAGGGACCACCCGGATGCCTGCGACAACACCCTGCTGATTGCCGAGCGGTGCGAAGTGTCGTTCAACACCGGCGCAAACTACATGCCCCGGTTCCCCTGCCCGCCGGGGGAGGACGAGACATCATGGCTGGTCAAGGAAGTGGCTGCCGGGCTCGAATTCCGTTACCCGGGCGGCGTCCCGGACAAAGTCCGCACCCAGGCTGACTACGAGCTGGAAGTCATCACCTCGATGGGGTTCCCCGGGTACTTCCTGGTGGTGGCGGACTTTATCAACTGGGCCAAGAACAACGGCATCCGGGTGGGGCCCGGCCGTGGCTCCGGCGCCGGTTCCATGGTGGCCTACGCCATGCGGATCACGGACCTTGATCCGCTGCACCACGGCCTGATCTTCGAGCGCTTCCTCAACCCGGACCGCGTCTCCATGCCTGACTTCGACGTCGACTTCGATGACCGGCGCCGCTCCGAAGTCATCGACTACGTGACCCGCAAGTACGGCGACGAGCGCGTGGCCATGATCGTCACCTACGGCACCATCAAGACCAAGCAGGCACTGAAGGATTCGTCCCGCGTGCTTGGCTACCCCTTCAGCATGGGCGAGACGCTGACCAAGGCGCTTCCGCCTGCGGTCATGGCCAAGGACATTCCGCTCGCGGACATCCAGAACCCGGAGTCCAAGCGCTACGGCGAAGCCGGCGATTTCCGTCAGCTCATCAGCACAGACCCGGAGGCCGCAAAGGTCTTCGAGACCGCCCTGGGCATTGAGGGGCTGAAGCGCCAGTGGGGCGTCCATGCGGCCGGGGTGATCATGTCCTCGGACCCCATCATCGACGTCATCCCCGTGATGCGCCGCATCCAGGACGGCCAGGTGATCACGCAGTTTGATTACCCCACCTGTGAAGGCCTGGGCCTGATCAAGATGGACTTCCTGGGTCTGCGGAACCTGACGATCATTTCCGACGCCCTGGAGAACATCAAGCTCAACCGCGGCCACGAGCTCGACCTCGACACCCTGGCACTGGACGACGTCCCGTCCTACGAGCTGATGGCCCGGGGTGACACCCTCGGGGTGTTCCAGCTCGACGGCGGGCCCATGCGCGCCCTGCTGAAGCTGATGAAGCCTGACAACTTCGAAGACATCTCCGCCGTGCTTGCCCTCTACCGCCCGGGACCGATGGGCGCGAATGCGCATACCGATTACGCGCTGCGCAAGAACGGGATCCAGGAAGTCATTCCGATCCACCCTGAGCTTAAAGAGCCTCTTTCCGAGATCCTCGGCGGGACCTACGGCCTGATCGTTTACCAGGAACAGGTGATGGCCGTGGCGCAGAAACTTGCCGGCTATTCACTGGGCCAGGCAGATATCCTGCGCCGGGCCATGGGCAAGAAGAAGAAATCCGAGCTGGACAAGCAGTTCGCCGGCTTCTCCCAGGGCATGCAGGACAACGGCTACTCCATGGAAGCCGTGAAGACGCTGTGGGACATCCTTCTTCCGTTCTCCGATTACGCCTTCAACAAGGCGCACTCCGCCGCCTATGGCGTGATTTCCTACTGGACCGCCTACCTCAAAGCGCACTATGCCCCGGAGTACATGGCCGCCCTGCTGACATCGGTGGGTGACGACAAGGACAAATCAGCCATCTACCTCAACGAATGCCGCCGCATGGGCATCACCGTGCTGCCGCCCGACGTTAACGAGTCGGCGCTGAACTTCACGCCAGTGGGCAACGACATCCGCTTCGGCATGGGAGCCATCCGCAACGTGGGCGTCAACGCCGTCGAAGCCATGGTGGCCGCCCGCGAAAAGGAAGGCGCCTACACGTCCTTCAAGGACTACCTGGTGAAGGTTCCCGCAGTTGTCTGCAACAAGCGGACCATCGAGTCGCTCATCAAGGCCGGCGCCTTCGATTCACTGAACCACCACCGGCGCGCGCTGGCGATGATCCATGAAGAGGCCATCGACTCGGTCATTACGCTCAAACGCAATGAGGCGATCGGCCAGTTCGATCTCTTCGCAGGCTTCGACGAGGCTGAATCTGAAGCGTCGCTGAGCATCGAGATTCCCGACCTGCCTGAATGGGAGAAGAAGGACAAGCTCTCCTTCGAACGGGACATGCTTGGCCTGTACGTCTCGGACCATCCGCTGCAGGGGCTTGAGGGGCTGCTCAGCCAGCACGCGGACCAGAGCATCACATCTGTGATCGCCGAGGACGGGCCGCACGACGGCGCCATCATCACCATTTCGGGCATGATCACTTCGCTGAGCCGCAGGATCGCCAAGGCGAGCGGCAACGCCTACGCCCGCGCGGAAATCGAAGACCTCGGCGGCTCAATGGAAGTGATGTTCTTCGGCCAGGTCTACGGCCCCATCGCCTCCGTCCTGGCGGAAGACCTCATTGTGGTGGTCAAGGGCCGCCTCCAGCGGCGCGACGACGGCGCTGTGGCCCTGAACTGCATGGAGCTCTCCGTTCCCGATCTCAGCGAGGGCACGAACGGACCTGTACTCATTTCCATGCCCACGCATAAGGCCACCGAGGCGGTGGTCACTGAGCTCGGGGATGTCCTGCGGAACCACCGGGGAAACTCGGAAGTCAGGCTGCACCTCCAGGGCGACACCCGGACGGAAGTCATGGGGCTGCCCGTTCACTTGCGGGTCAACCCGAGTCCTTCGCTGTTCGGCGACCTGAAGGTACTCCTCGGGCCCACCTGCCTCGATAACTAGATTTCGTAGTCCAGCGGGACAGGCTGGCCGTAGGCGCCGGCGTGATAGAGGAGCGGGGAACCGTCGTCGCCAACCTCACCGTCCACCACTTCAACAACAACCACGGCGTTGTTTTCGAAGGAAAGACGCATCTGGATTTCCCCGATGAGCCAGCCGGCGACGCCCTTGAGGATCGGGACATCATGGGGGCCAAGTTTCCAGTGGTCTCCGCCGAAGCGGTCCTTGGTGCGCGCGAAGCGGTCGGCCAGCTCCTGGTTTTCCAGGCCCAGCATGTGGACGCCCAGGTGGGTGGTGTTGGCGATCGCCGGCCACGAACTCGAACTCCGGGCCATGTTGAACGTGAACCGGGGTGGCTGGGCGGACAACGATGCCACGGACGTCGCAGTGAAACCATACGGCTCGCCTTGGTAGTTCACCGTGATGATTGCCACGCCGGCCGCGTGCCGCCGGAACATTTCCTTGAACGTGTTCTCGTACGCCGTCTTGTCTGTCATAGGGGGAACTGCTCCTGAAACGCGGGCTGGATTTCGGACTCTGCATTAAGCCTATGGCTCCCGCGCAGGCCGGCGGAATCGCCCGACCCGCCACGTCATTTGATCGGGAGGGGCGAACATTTGTTAAGGTTTGTTAAATGAGTCAACACTCCGCCGGCCGCCGGTCTTCCCGCCTGCCGTGGAAGTGGTTTGCGGTTGCAGCGGCCGCTGGTGGCCCCACGGGGCTGCTCTGGTGGCTGCTGGCCCCGGGCGGACTGAACCTGATCACCCGTGACCCTGAATTCGCGAGCGGGACCAACCCCGAACTGTGGCTGCCCCGTGACCTCACCCTCGCAGGCCTCTTCGTGTTCGCCGGATGCATGGTGGCCGTACTGCTGACAGACAGGGACGGGCGCGCTGCCCAGGCGGCCTTCCTGCTCAGCCTCGCCGGCGGTTTGGCAGGCGCGGTTGTGGCTTGGCAGGGCGGCATCCTTGCGGCCCAGCTCTGGGGCGGGCCAGCCGATACCTCCGTCAATCCAAGCGTGGCCTTTTCGCTCCGCTCCCTGTCCGTGCTGCTCCTGTGGCCGGCGGCAACGGCCGTGTCCGTCTTTGCACTGAGCCTGTTGCACCTTCTCCGCAGGGAGCCGGAGGCTGGCAGCACGCCGTTAGCCGGAGGCACCTCGCCGGGTGCGTAAAATGGACCGGTGACCATTACTCCTGAAGTTCCTGCCCCTGCTTCTGCCGCAGCGCTTAGTTTCCGTACGGTCGATCTTCGCGGACGGGACCTTACACTGGCCGGTTTGCGGGCGGCAGTTCCCCGCGCGCAGCACCAGACCGTGGCGGACGCGGAGCAGAAGGTCCTGGACATCATCGGGGCCGTCCGCACCCGAGGTTTCGCGGCCCTCAATGAACTGGCGCTGAAGTTTGATGGTGTTCAGCAGGAGCACCCGCGGGTCCCGGCCGAAGCTTTGGCGAATGCCCTGGTGGAGCTGGATCCTGCGGTCCGGAGCGCCCTGGAGGAATCGATCAGCCGCGCCCGGCGGTTCGCGGATGGACAGCGGCCCCGGAATATCGACGTCGAGCTCGGGGACGGCGCCCTGGTGAGCCAAAACTGGGTTCCGGTAGCGCGGGTCGGCCTGTATGTCCCCGGCGGCCTGGCCGTCTACCCGTCATCGGTGATCATGAATGTGGTCCCGGCCCTCGCCGCGGGCGTGGAGTCCATTGCCCTGGCCTCGCCGCCGCAGAAGGACTTCAACGGACTCCCGCACCCCACCATCCTCGCGGCAGCGGCCCTGCTCGGCATTGACGAGGTGTACGCCATCGGCGGGGCACAGGCCATCGCCGCCTTCGCCTATGGTGTCGAGGCCACTGACGCCGGACCGGCGCTGGAGCCCGTGGATGTTGTGACCGGTCCGGGAAACATCTTCGTGGCCACCGCGAAACGCCTCGTCAAAGGGGTGGTGGGGATCGACTCCGAGGCAGGCACCACGGAGATCGCCATTCTGGCCGATTCCTCCGCCCAGCCTGCCCTCGTGGCTGCGGACCTGATCAGCCAGGCCGAGCACGATCCGCAGGCCGCGTCAGTACTGATCACCGACTCCGAGGACCTTGCCGCTGCCGTCAGGGTGGAACTGGAGCGGCAGTCGGCCGGAACCAAGCACAGCGCGCGGGTCCGTGAGGCACTCGCCGGCCCCCAGTCCGGAGTTGTCCTGGTGGAGGACGTGGAACAGGGCATCGCCGCGTGTGACGCCTACGCCGCTGAACACCTTGAAATCATGACGGCGGACGCGCCGGCTGTGGCCGCCCGGATCCGTAACGCCGGTGCCATCTTTGTGGGGGACTACAGTCCCGTCAGCCTGGGGGACTACTGCGCAGGCTCCAACCACGTGTTGCCCACCAGCGGCACTGCCGCGTTTTCCTCCGGGCTGAACGTCACCACCTTCCTGCGTGCAATCCAGGTGGTGAACTACAGCAAGGCGGCGCTGCAGGAGGTCAGCGGCCACATCGTGAGCCTGTCCGGCGCCGAGGACCTGCCCGCCCACGGCGAAGCGGTGACCGCACGGTTCCAGCAGGACTCCTGACCGATTCACGCAGGGCGGCAACCGGGGCGGCGCCACTACATGTAGTAATTACAGGATTGTTATTCCGCTATATGTAGTCGTAGACTGATAAACGGCCACAAGAAACAACAGGGAGGGGACACCGTGTATTGTCCGTTCTGTCGTAATCCGGACTCCCGCGTTGTGGACAGCCGCATGGCCGACGACGGCTCAGCCATCCGGCGTCGCCGTCAGTGCCCAGAATGCGGCCGCAGGTTCACCACCGTGGAAACAACCAGCCTCTCGGTCATCAAGCGTTCCGGTGTGGGCGAGCCCTTCAGCCGGAGCAAGGTCATCAACGGAGTACGCAAGGCCTGCCAGGGCCGCCCCGTCAGCGAGGATGACCTGGCGCTCCTTGCCCAGGAGGTTGAGGAGCAGATCCGCGCCTCCGGTGCAGCGGAAATTGACGCCCACGAGGTGGGGCTGGTCATTCTTGGACCCCTGCAGAAACTCGACCAGGTGGCCTATCTGCGCTTCGCCAGCGTCTACCAGGCCTTCGAATCACTTGAGGACTTCGAGACAGCCATTGCGCTGCTCCGTCACGAGTCAGCCGAAGAGGCCCCTGAAGAAACCGTCAAGGGCACCAAGAGCTCCGAGAAGACCCCCCTGTAAAACTTCCGGTGGTGGCAGCGGAGGGGAAGCCGCTGCCGCCACCGGCACTCACGCCTATTTGGTCAGCTTGTGCTTGATGGCAATTTCGACGGCGGCGCCAACAATTCCGGCCTCATTCTTCAGCTTCGCGGGAACAATGGGGGTGCGCAGCCTGAGGTTGGGCAGGTATTCGTCGGCACGCTTGGAGATGCCGCCGCCCACGATGAAGAGTTCGGGGGAGAAGAGGAACTCGACGTGGGAGAAGTAGCGCTGCAGCAGCACGCTGTACTCATCCCAGCTGAGCCCGTCCCGCTCCCGTGCCACCGCTGAGGCCTTGCTTTCGGCGTCAAAGCCGTCAATCTCAAGGTGGCCCAGCTCAGCGTTGGGGACCAGGCGGCCGTCGAAGATGAACGCGGAACCGATTCCGGTGCCCAGGGTGATGACCAGGACGGTGCCTTCCACGCCGGCCCCGGCGCCGTAGCGGGCCTCAGCCAGCCCGGCGGCGTCGGCGTCGTTAATGACCTCAACCGGCCGGCCCAGGCGGGCGGTCAGCAGAGAGTCGATGTCAATGTTGAGCCAGCTCTTGTCCACATTGGCCGCCGAATGGACAACGCCATGCTGGATGATGCCGGGGAACGTGACGCCGACCGGCGAATCGGCCGCCGGGGCCTCCGGGCGGGCAGACAGCTCGGCCACTACCTGGGCCACTACCTCTGCGACGGCCTCAGGGGTGGCCGGCTGGGGCGTCGGCACCCGGAACCGCTCACCGAGGAGCTTGCCTTTTTTCAGGTCGACAATGCCGCCCTTGATTCCCGTTCCGCCGATGTCGATTCCGATCAGCGGGGAGTTCTTGTGCGACTTCTCGTCCTTCTTGGCCAATGTGGTTCCGTTCGTGGAAGGGCGTGCGGGGCGGCCTGGTGGCTGACCAGCACGGATTTCAGGGCAGGGTGAGGATTTCGGCGCCGGACTCGGTCACCAGCAGGGTGTGCTCGAACTGCGCCGTACGCTTGTGGTCGCGGGTGACTACCGTCCAGTCGTCCTCCCACATGTCCCATTCAACCGTACCGAGCGTCAGCATGGGTTCGATGGTGAAGACCATGCCAGCCTCGATCACTGTGTTGTAAGCGGGGGCGGCATCGTAGTGCGGGATGATGAGCCCGGTGTGGAAGGCTTCCCCGACGCCATGGCCGGTGAAGTCCCGCACCACACCGTAGCCGAAACGCTTGGCGTACGAGGCGATGGCGCGTCCGATCACATTGATTTCGCGGCCGGGAGCTACGGCCTTGATGGCCCGGTTCAGTGACTCGCGGGTGCGTTCGACGAGCAGGCGCGACTCGTCGTCGACGTCGCCTGCCAGAAAGGTGTAGTTGGTGTCGCCGTGGACGCCGTTGATGAAGGCGGTGATGTCGATGTTGATGATGTCGCCGTCCTGCACCACGGTGCTGTCCGGGATGCCGTGACAGATCACTTCATTCAGGGACGAGCACAGCGACTTGGGGAATCCGCGGTATCCGAGAGTGGACGGGTACGCCTGGTGATCCAGGAGGAATTCGTGCCCCACCTTGTCCAGCTGGTCCGTGGTCACCCCGGGTTCGATGTGTTTGCCGACCTCCACGATGGCCTGCGCGGCGATCCGGCTGGCGATCCGGATTTTTTCGACGGTTTCGGCCGACTTGATTTCCGAGCCGGTGAACCTGGCCGGGCCGGGCTTGCCCACGTACTCAGGGCGGGGGATGGACGCCGGTACAGGGAGCTGCGGGCTGACGGTTCCCCTGGTCAGGGTTCCGGTGGGTGCAGTTGAGGCTAGGGAAGGCATAGATTGATCATATAAGGGACCGCAGAACGCCAAGTAACTTCAAGCCCAACCTGTCCGCATCCGCGTATTAAGTTACGCGGATCACAGAAAGGCCGTTGCAGGCCGGAACGAGGAGCACCGATGACGGAGTACTGGTACAACGTGAACACCCACGAGGTGGAAGAAGATGCGCTCTCGGACTGGAGCCAGCTGATCGGCCCCTACAAGACGCGGGAGGAAGCTGAACACGCCCTGGAGAAGGTCCGGGCGCGGAACGAGGCCTGGGAAAAACAGGACGACCAGGACTGAGGCGCCAAGGGAGCGCGCCGGCCGTTAGAAGGAGTGCTCGGGCCCGGGGAACTGGCCTGAGCGTACGTCGTCGCCGTAGGACTTCGCGGCGTCGCTGAGGGTGCTGCGGAGATCGGCATACTGCTTGACGAACTTGGCCATCCTGCCCCCGCGGAGTCCCGCCATGTCCTGCCACACCAGAACCTGGCCGGTGGTGGCGTTGCCCGCACCGATACCCACTGTCGGCACGCTGACCGCCGCGTCCACGGCGGCAGCGGTGTCCGCCGGAACCATTTCCATCAGGACGCAGAACGCCCCCGCCTCGGCCAGCGCCACGGCGTCGTCGATCAGGCGCTGGGCGTCATCGCCGCGTCCCTGGACACGGTAGCCGCCAAGGGCGTGCTCGCTCTGCGGGGTGAAGCCGATATGGGCCATGACCGGGACGCCCGCCTGGACCATGGCGCGGACGGTTTCAGCGTAGTACCTGCCGCCCTCGATCTTGACGGCATGGGCCAAGCCTTCCTTGAGGAAACGGACGCCGGTTTCCACGCCCTGCTGTGCTGAGACTTCGTAGCTGCCGAACGGCAGGTCTGCCACTACCAGCGCCCGCTTGGCGGACCGCGCCACGGCGCGGCAGAGCGGGAGGAGCTCATCTACAGTGACGGGCAGGCTGGTCTCGTTGCCAAAAACGTTGTTGGACGCTGAATCGCCCACCAGGAGCACCTCGATGCCGGCCTGGTCAAAGATCTCCGCACTGTACTGCTCATAGGCGGTCAGCATCGCGAACCGCGTGCCGTCCCTCTTGGCCTGCTGCAGGTGGTGGATCCGCACCCTGGCAGCGAGCTTCGCGGAACCTTCCGACGACGGCGCCGGCACCTTTGCCGGGCCGTTTCCGTAAGGTGCGGGTACTTCAGCGGACGCGCTTGAGTCAGGGCTGTTGGTTGTGGCCATGCCAAGAGCGTAGTGCTGTACCGGCGCTGCAAGCTACCGGGGAGCGGGCGGAACGCCGTGATCCGCGTCATATTCGGGTGCGCCGCGGTGTTAACGCTGTGTTACGTGCGGTGCAGGCTCCCGCATTGGAGCCGATTGCTTAGTAAAGTGATGGTGAGCTGCTGCCGGCTGCCGCTTCCGCGGACCCGGGGCAAGAACGTTGACCGGAGAAGAGGCCTTCATGGACCGCCAGCAAGAGTTTGTCCTGCGCACAATCGAGGAGCGCGACGTACGGTTCGTACGCCTGTGGTTCACCGACGTCGTGGGGTCGCTCAAGTCGGTGGCTCTCGCCCCGGCCGAGGTGGAGGGCGCCTTCGAGGAAGGCCTGGGTTTCGACGGCTCCGCCATCGAGGGCCTGGCCCGGGTTTTCGAGTCCGACATGCTGGCCCAGCCGGATCCCTCCACGTTCCAGATCCTGCCGTGGCGCGGCGAGACCGAACAGACCTCGCGGATGTTCTGCGACATCCTTACCCCGGACGGCGAGCCGTCCGCCGCGGACCCGCGCAATGTCCTCAAGCGCACCCTGGCCAAGGCCGCAGACATGGGCTTCACGTGCTACACGCACCCTGAAATCGAGTTCTACCTCCTCAAGTCCCAGGATCCGGGCCCGGACGGCGCGCCGGTTCCGGTGGACGAAGGAGGCTACTTTGACCATGTCCCCGGCGGCGTGGCCCAGGACTTCCGCCGCACCGCGGTGACCATGCTGGAGTCCGTTGGCATCTCCGTGGAGTTCAGCCACCACGAGGCAGGCCCCGGCCAGAACGAAATCGACCTCCGCTACGCGGACGCCCTCCAGACCGCGGACAACATCATGACGTTCCGGACGGTCATCAAGGAAGTTGCGCTGCAGCAGGGCACCTACGCAACCTTCATGCCCAAACCCTTCACCGCGCACCCCGGGTCCGGCATGCATACCCACTTCTCGTTGTTCGAGGGTGACACTAACGCTTTCTACGAGGCAGGCGCCGAATACCAGCTGTCCAAAACAGCACGCCAGTTCATCGCCGGAGTCCTTAAGCACGCGCCGGAGTTCACGGCCGTGACCAACCAGTTCGTCAACTCTTACAAGCGGCTCTGGGGCGGCGGGGAAGCACCCAGCTACCTGAGCTGGGGCCACAACAACCGTTCTGCACTGGTACGGGTGCCGCTGTACAAGCCCGGCAAGGGCCAGTCGGCGCGCATCGAGTACCGCGGGATCGACTCCGCAGCCAACCCCTACCTCGCCTACGCAGTTCTGCTTGGCGCGGGCCTGAAGGGAATCGAAGAGGGCTATGACCTCCCGGCAGCTGCCGAGGACGATGTCTGGTCGCTCAGCTCCGCCGAACGCCGTGCGATGGGGCATGACCCCCTGCCGGCGAGCCTCCACGATGCCATCCGTTCCATGGAGGATTCGGACCTGATGCCGCAGATCCTGGGTGAGCAGGTCTTTGAGCACTTCCTGCGCAACAAGCGTGCCGAATGGCAGGACTACAGGCTCCAGGTCACGCCGTACGAACTGCAGCGCAACCTGGGCATTCTCTAGGCGGCGGCTTTGAGCCTTGCCCGCCGCCTCATCTCTGCCGGCTTCAGTGACCTGGAGAAGGGCGAGCGGTTCCTCGCTGCCGCGGAACTGGACGGGCTGGACCAGGACAGGATCTTCGCCGGACTGGCGATGGCGGCAAACCCGGACACCGCCCTGCAGTCCCTGGTCAGGCTGATTGAAAAGCACCCGGCGCTCCGGGACCTGGCTGCGGCTGATCCGGAGACCAGCGAGCCGCTCTACCGGGTGCTGGGGGCCTCGGAAGCCCTGGGGGAGTTCCTTATCCGGCATCCGGAGCACCTCGTGGCGTTCGAGGTAACGGCAAGCCCCGAACCAAGCCCGGCGGACCCGGAACAACTCCGTGCAACGCTGCTCACCTCCGTGCGGGCTGACCCAGGGTCAGCGCGCCCGGTGGCTGGAATAACGGGAGCTGAAGCCTACGCGGCGCTGCGAACGGCCTACCGTCGCGGGGTGGTGGATCTTGCGGTCAAGGATCTTTGTGCGGTTGACCCGCTGGACTTCATGCCCGCAGTGGGGGCGGAACTTGCCGATCTGGCGGGTGCCGCCATCGAGGCCGCGCTGGCCGTATCCAGGGCCGAAGCGGCGGAGCAGTTCACCGCTGAGGAAGTGGCCGGCGTCGGCCTTGCCGTTATCGGCATGGGCAAATGCGGAGCCCGCGAACTGAACTACATTTCCGACGTCGACGTCATTTACGTGATGGACGCCGGGGACCTTGACGACGCCCGCGCCAGCACAGTTGGTACGGCATTGGCCACCGGCATCTCCCGGGCCATTTTCTCCGTGGCGCGCGAGCCGGGCCTGTGGGAAGTGGATGCCAACCTGCGGCCGGAGGGCAAATCGGGACCGCTGGTCCGCACGTTGGCCTCCCATGAAAGCTACTACGCCCGCTGGGCCGAGAGCTGGGAATTCCAGGCGCTGCTGAAGGCCCGGACCATCGCCGGGGACAAGGATCTGGGGGAGCGCTACGAACAAGCGGTGGCGCCCCTGATCTGGAGTTCCGCCGGCCGTGACGGGTTCGTCGAATCGGTGCAGGCCATGCGCCGCCGGGTAACCGAACACATCCCTGCGGCCGAGGAACAGCGGCAGATCAAGCTTGGCCGCGGCGGCCTCCGCGACGTCGAGTTCACCGTGCAGCTGCTGCAGCTGGTGCACGGAAAATCCGACGAGTCGCTGCGCCGCCGGGACACCACCTCGGCGATTGCGGCCCTTTCCGCCGGCGGCTACATCGGCCGTACCGACGCCGCCGCATTCGATCATGCCTACCGGTACCTGCGGCTCCTGGAACACCGGATCCAGTTGTTCCAGCTCCGCCGGACACACCTGATGCCCGTGAACGAGGCTGCCCTGCGCGCTCTGGCGAAGGCGGTCCTTGGGCCGTTTTCGAACGACCGGCCGCCACCGGACGCCCTGTTGGCCGCCTGGCAGAAGACCAAGCGTTCAGTCCGGGAACTGCACGAACGCATCTTCTACCGGCCGCTGCTCAATACCGCCGCCAAGCTCAGCACCGAGGACGCCAGGCTGACTCCGGAGGCAGCGCAGGGCCGCCTTGCCGCGCTTGGTTACAGCGACCCCCGCGGGGCGATGCGGCACATCGAGGCGCTCACTGCGGGTGTCAGCAGGCGGGCCGCGCTGCAACGCCAGCTGTTGCCGATTTTGCTGGACTGGCTCGCCGAAGGTGTTGATCCCGACGCCGGGCTCCTTGCGTTCCGACGCGTCAGCGAGGCACTGGGCACCACCCACTGGTACCTGGGCATGCTCCGTGATTCCACAGCGGCCGCCGAGCGGCTGTGCCACGTCCTCTCCAACTCCAGGCTGATTGCGGACCTTCTGGAGGTGTCGCCGGAATCGGTGGCCTGGCTGGGCAATGACAAGGATCTTGCACCCCTGGGCTTTGAGGCACAGTGGCAGGAGATCACGTCCAAGATGTCCCGCCACTCGGACCCGGAGAGCGCGATGCGGCTGATCCGGCTGATCCGGCGCCGGGAGATCCTCAGGATTGCCATTGCGGATTCCGCCGGACTGCTCAGCCAGGAGCAGGTGGGCATGGAACTCGCCAGCACCGACCGGGCGGCCGTACTGGGCGCCCTGCGTGTAGCCGAAGGCATCGCTTCCGCTGATGGGCCGCTGAAGACTGCAGTGCTGGTGGTTGCCATGGGCCGGCAGGGCGGCCGGGAGATCGGCTACGGCTCCGACGCGGACGTGATGTACGTCCACCGGGCGCTCCCTGGCCACTCCGAGGAGGAGGCACAGGAACAGGCCCAGCGGATCGTTTCCTCGCTCTCCAACCTCCTGACCCAGCCGCTCAAGCCGGCCATCATGGCCGAGCGGGTCCTGCAGATGGACGCTGACCTGCGGCCGGAGGGCAAGAACGGCGCCATGGTACGGTCCCTGGATTCATTTGCGGAATACTACCGCCGGTGGTCCCTGATCTGGGAGGCGCAGGCGTTGCTCCGGGCCCGGCCGATGGCCGGAGACGACGCTTTGGCCCAAGACTTCCTGGCACTGATAGACCCGATCAGGTACCCCGCAACCATTTCAGAGAACGACGTCAGGGAGGTTCGCCGGGTTAAGGCACGGGTGGAATCAGAGCGACTGCCGCGAGGCGCCGATCCTGCCCGCCACCTGAAGCTCGGCCGCGGCGGGCTCAGCGACGTCGAGTGGCTGGTGCAGCTGCTTCAGCTCCAGCATGCAGGCAAGCACCATGAGCTGCGGACAACGTCCACGATCGAAGCACTTGATGCGGCTGCTGCCCTGCACCTGCTCTCCGGGGCCGATGCGAAGCTGCTTGCCGACGCGTGGCGGCTCGCCAGCAGGATCCGTTCGGCCAACGTTATCTGGAACGGCAAAGCTTCGGATCTTCTGCCCTCCTCACGGCGGGATCTCGAGGCGGTGGCACGCTGGTGCGGCTACGAACCGGGGCATGCGGCCGCGCTGGAGGAGGACTACCTCCGCCTGAGCCGGCGGGCACGCGCTGTGTTCGAACGGGTGTTCTACGGTCACTAGCCGGTTGCCTCGCGTCCGTCCCGCCGGGCTGCAGACAGCCACGGCGGACCGGTGCTAACTTGGGGGCCATGGCTACCCAAATCTATGTGAACCTTCCCGTCAAGGACCTCAAGCGGTCGGTGGACTTTTTTACGGCCCTGGGCTTCTCCTTCAACCCGGACTACACGGATGAGAATGCCACCTGCATGATCATCAACGAGAACGCCTTTGTCATGCTCCTGGTGGAAGGATTCTTCAAGACCTTCACGTCCAAGGACGTGGCCGATGCCACCGGTGCCACCGAGGCCATCACCGCTTTCTCCGTGGACAGCAAGGAAGCTGTGGACGAGACGGTGCGCAAGGCCCTTGCCGCGGGCGGCAGGCCGTCCCAGGAGGTCCAGGACTACGGGTTTATGTACAACCACAGTTTCCAGGACCCGGACGGGCACCTCTGGGAAGTGTTGTGGATGGATCCGGCGGGCCCGCCTGCGGACGAGTCCGCTCCCGCCGCCGACGAGGGCCGCTGACCTGGGACGAACGCCTGCTTCTGTTTGGCTGATTGCCCTTGATGACCTCGACGCCGATTCCCTCGCCATCCAGCTCGGTGAGGTCGCCGGCCTCGAACTCTCGCCGGGCCAAAGCACCTTTGTTGGTGACCCGCTCCGGATGGCACTGGCAGGACTGGCCGAGGACTCGCGGTTTCCTTATGTCATCGAGGCGGACGGTTACGCCGTCGGCGTGCTGACCCTGCAGGCCGGTGCGGCGGGCCTTGCCGGCTGGCCGGACGAGCATTCCGCCTGGTTGCTCCGCGGATTCCTCATTGACCGGCGCCACCAGGGCAAAGGTCTCGGCCCTCTGGCCGCGGCGTCCGCCGTGGACACCGCTGCGAAACTGACCGCACGGCTGGGAACGGCCGAGGCCGGCGTCGTCCTTTCCGTCAACGAGGGAAATCCGGCGGGGCTGTCCGCGTACCGGCGTGCGGGCTTTGAAGACCGTGGGCAATATCTGGGCGGCGGTTCCGGTCCGCAGCGGACCATGTACCGGGCGTTCGCGGAATAACACGTACTCCAACGTAAACATCCGTCCACGACACCCGGGATGCATTTGCCTGACGGCCCGCATTGGCACATCATGTGGATTGGCGGTGTTCCCACACCTTGTTGGGGGGAAGGCTAAAACAGTCTTCGTCTCGGGGGCACACGTCAGGGGGCCGGCTCCTGGTCTCAGCACGTCTGGAGCCGGCCTCCGCCTTAACAGCAAAAAGTCCGCCCGGCTGCAAAGCAAAACTTGCAGCCGGGCGGACTTTTGATGGACTGAACGTGCTCAGCCCAGGGGGTTGCTAGACGCCGTAGTAGAGCTCGAACTCGTACGGGTTCGGGCGCAGGGACAGCGGGCGGATCTCGTACTCGTACTTGTACTCAATCCAGGTGTCGATCAGGTCCTGCGTGAACACGCCGCCGGCCTGGAGGAACTCGTTGTCCTCAGCCAGGGCCTCCAGGGCTTCCTCGAGGGTGCCGGGGGCCTTGGGGATGTCCTTGGCTTCCTCGGCGGGGAGCTCGTAGAGGTCCTTGTCGATCGGAGCCGGCGGTTCGATGCGGTTGCGGATGCCGTCGATGCCGGCCATCAGCTGGGCGGCGAACGCCAGGTACGGGTTGGAGGAGGGGTCCGGAGCGCGGAACTCGATGCGCTTGGCCTTGGGGTTCGAACCCGTGATCGGGATACGGATACCGGCGGAGCGGTTGCCCTGCGAGTAAACCATGTTGACCGGAGCTTCGAAGCCCTTGACCAGGCGGCGGTAGGAGTTCACCGTCGGGTTGGTGAATGCCAGCACGGCGGAGGAGTGCTTCAGCAGGCCGCCGATGTACCAGCGGGCGGTGTCGGACAGGCCGGCGTAGCCCTTTTCGTCGTAGAACAGCGGCTCGCCGTTGGTCCACAGCGACTGGTGGCAGTGCATGCCCGAGCCGTTGTCACCGAAGACGGGCTTCGGCATGAAGGTCACAGACTTGCCCCAGGCGTCGGCAGTGTTCTTGACGACGTACTTGAACTTCTGGAGATCGTCTGCGGCGTGGGTCAGCGTGGTGAACTTGTAGTTGATTTCAGCCTGGCCGGCGGAACCGACTTCGTGGTGGCTGCGCTCGACCTCAAGGCCTGCTTCGTCCAGGGCGACACACATGGCGTCGCGGAGGTCGGCCTGCTTGTCGGTGGGGGAAACCGGGAAGTAGCCGCCCTTGATGGGGGTCTTGTAGCCGAGGTTTCCGCCCTCTTCTTCGCGTCCGGTGTTCCAGTGTGCTTCTTCGGAGTCGATCTTGTAGAAGCTGCCCTCCGGGGAGGACCGGTACTGGACGTTGTCGAAGACGAAGAACTCGGCCTCGGGAGCGAAGAACGCGGTGTCTGCGATGCCGGTGGACGCGAGATAGGCCTCAGCCTTCTCGGCTACGCCGCGGGGGTCGCGGTGGTAGGGGTCTCCGGTGCGGGGGTTGACGATGGAGAAGTTCAGCGCCAGCGTCTTTTCCATGCGGAAGGTGTCCACGAATGCAGTGGTGACGTCCGGGATGAGCTGCATGTCGGATTCGGCAATGCCCTGGAAGCCGCGGATGGAGGATCCGTCGAACAGTTGGCCGTTGACGAAGAAGTCCGCGTCCACGCTCTTGGCCGGAACGTTGAAGTGCTGCTGCACACCCGGGAGATCGGTGAAGCGGATATCGACGAACTTGATATCTTCGTCCTTGATGTACTTGAGGACTTCGTCCGCATTCTTGAACATCTATGCTCCTTACGCATATGTAATATCTGGCTGCAAGCCATCTGGTCCAGCGCAATCCGAAGGGCAGGGAGACAATGTTTCCCTGCTTGGGGTTTGCTTGAAACTGCACCAAGCCTATGGACAAGGCATTTCCCGTCCATGTCCACATTGTTTCGGGCAGGTTACAGAATGCCCTGATGGGGCAACGCTAGCGGGTGTCCAAAGTGTGGTCCAGCGGGTTCCACTCTGTGAGCGGCGGTGAGTTCGTTCGAGCCCCTGCCGCTTCACGGGACGCGCGGGGACAGCGAGGCAGACTCGGTAAGCTTGGACAGTGGTAGATCGCAAAGACATTGGCTCCTGGCTCAGCGGACCGGACACGTCCGGCATTTCCAAGTACCCGGGGGAGCGGCTGGGGCTTCCCGAGTCCGGGCCGGGATCCATCGCAAGGGCCGGCCGGCGCATTGTGGCGATTCTCGTCGACTGGGGAATCGCCCTGCTGATCAGCAATGCAGCGTTCGGTGGCGACTCCTGGGCCACCCTGGCCATCTTCGCCGCTGAACAGATGCTGCTGGTGGGCACCCTGGGTTACAGCATCGGCCACCGGCTGGTTGGGATCCATGTGGTCCGGCTTGGCGGCGGTCCCGCAGGACCCCTCGCCGGTGCTGTCAGGGCGGTGCTACTGTGCCTGGTGATTCCCGCTGTAATCTTCGATCCGGACCACCGCGGCCTGCATGACAAAGCCATGAACACCATCCTGGTCCGCAGGTAGCTCCGGAGCTGGCTCTGAAGGTAACTTCAGCGGCGCGGGTCAGACCGTTGCGTTGTCCTTGGCGCCGGCTTCCGTGGCGTCTTTGGCAGCCGCGCGGGGCGTGAGGTAGCCGCGTTTTCCGGCCCACCGCTCAAAAGCGACGGTGGCAAAGGGGAATACCGCCGACAGCCCGGCGAAAAACGCCACGGCGAACGGCCACCGCTGGAGCCGCCACAGAACCAGCGCGGCGATGCCGTACCCCACAAAAAGTGCACCGTGTACCGGGCCGGCCAGTTCCACGCCTACCTCGGTGGTGCGCGCGATCCACTTGAAGTACATGCCCGTCAGCAGCGCGGCCCAGCTGAATGCTTCGGCGACGGCCAAAATGCGAAAGGCCCGGATCGCAAAGGTCTTATTGGTAATCGTCACGCGGTGTCTTCCAATCTCATTCGTTCGAATGTCACAGGATGTTCCCACCCGGACAAAAAACCGCCCCGGTTCCAGCCGAGCCGGAACCGGGGCGGTCCAATGGTTCTAGCGTCCGCGGTTGGGACGCGCCTTGTAGGGATCAATTCCCTTGGGAATAGGGAGGCGGTTGCCAAGGGAGGAGATGCGCTTGGAAACAGCGTTGACCTCCAGCTTGGTCAGTTCCTTCTTCAGTTTGGTCATCTTCTTGGCCACCTGGCTGATGGGAACCTGGCCCTCGGCGCGGCCGCTTTCAATCACATGGACAGTGACGTTCGGAAGGATGCGGGCAAGGCGTTTGCGCTCGGCATCGAGCATCGGCTTGACGCGGACAGTGGGGCCTTCGCTGACAAGGACCACGCCGGGGCGGCCGATGGCACGGAAGACGGCGTCCTGGGTGCGGGGGTTCACAGCAACGGGCTGGTCCTCGGTGATCCAGCCGCGCTTGAGCGTGCCCAAAGCTGCGCCTGAGGCGCCGGGCTGGTTCTCGATCTGCGCGAAGGCGGCGCGTTCTGCCCGCCGGGAGAGGATGAAGGTTGCGCCGAGCAGGCCCAGCGGGATGCCGATGATAAGGCCGGTGATCCAGTTCTCCAGCCAGAAGCCCACCAGGAAGCTGAGCGCCACAACGCCCAGGAACACCAGCAGCATCAGCCACGGGACCATGGGGTCATGCCGGCGGGTCATGTTGAAGACTTCGCCGATCTGCTTGAGCCGGCTGGGCTTTTTGACCTTCGCTACTTTGGGCTTGCGCGAGAAGAGGCCACGCTTCGGGGCGTCTTCAGCCGCGGGCGTTGTGTTACTGGAATCAGGGGATTTCGCCATAGTGCCACAATTCTACGCGATTTAAGCCTGAAGGCCGGACGCCGGGAATGGCCCGGTGCCGGCCCTCAGGAATGGAAGATGCAGGCTCAGGCCCGGGCTGCGAGCAGTGAGCTGGCTTCCTGGCGGGTGCTGCCGGAGGACTCGATGTGGGCGAGTTCGGCGGGGATTTCCCAGCCTTTCTTCCGCATCGCGGTGGCCCACAGCCGGCCCGCACGGTACGAGGACCGGACCAACGGACCACTCATCACACCGAGGAAGCCGAGCTCGGTGGCCTCGTCCTGGAGGTCCACGAATTCCTGCGGCTTGACCCAGCGGTCCACCGGCAGGTGCCGCTCGGACGGGCGCAGGTACTGGGTGATGGTGATCAGGTCACACCCTGCCTCATGCAGGTCCTTGAGGGCTTCGGAGATTTCCTCGCGGGTCTCGCCCATGCCCAGGATCAGGTTGGACTTGGTCACCATGCCCAGGGCCCGGCCCTGGGTGATCACGTCAAGGGACCGCTCATACCGGAAGGCCGGCCGGATCCGCTTGAAAATCCGCGGGACCGTCTCCACGTTGTGCGCGAACACCTCAGGCTTCGAATCGCAGATCGCCGCGATGTGCTCGGGTTTGCCGGAGAAGTCAGGGATCAGCAGCTCCACACCGGTGCCCGGGTTCAGCTCATGGATCTTCCGGACCGTTTCCGCGTACAGCCACACCCCCTCATCGGCGAGGTCATCCCGGGCCACCCCCGTCACCGTGGCGTAGCGCAGCTGCATCGCCAGGACCGAGCGGGCCACCTTCGTGGGCTCGAACATGTCCACCGGGGACGGCTTACCGGTATCGATCTGGCAGAAATCACACCGCCTGGTGCACTCGGACCCGCCAATCAGGAACGTGGCCTCCTTGTCCTCCCAGCACTCAAAAATGTTCGGGCAGCCGGCCTCCTCACACACCGTGTGCAAGCCTTCCTTCTTGACCAGGTTCTTCAGCTGCACATACTCCGGGCCCATCTGGACCTTCGCCTTGATCCACTCAGGCTTCCGCTCCACGGGAACCGCCGAGTTACGCTGCTCAACCCGGAGCAGCTTGCGGCCTTCTGGTGCCAGTGTCATCGGAGAGCTCCTTCGTGGGTGGCGACTAGTGCGTCTTCATTTTTCTGCAGTTCTTCGGTGACGCGAGCAACGAGGTCCGCGGGGGTGACATCGAGGCCGGTCTCCTGCGCGATGGTGGTCACGCGGGCGTCGGTGATGCCGCAGGCAATGATCTGGCCATAGGGGGCCAGATCGTTGTTGCAGTTGATCGCGAACCCGTGCATGGTCACGCCTTCGCTGACGCGGATGCCGATGGCCGCGATCTTGCGGGCAGGCCCTTTGGCGTCAGCGTTGAGCCAGACCCCTGCCCTGCCCTTGATCCGCTCAGCCACGATGCCGTAGTCAGCCAGGACGGCGATGATCACAGCTTCCAGGCGTTCAACGTAATCGCGGATTCCTGCCGGGTTTTTCAGTTTGATGATGGGATACCCCACCAGCTGTCCGGGGCCGTGCCAGGTCAGCTTGCCGCCGCGGTCCACGGCCACCACGGGGGTTCCGTCGAAGGGGCGTTCGTGGTCCTCGGTGCGCTTGCCTGCGGTGTACACGGCGGCATGCTCCAGCAGGAGCACCGTGCTGGGGGCAGTGCCGGCCAGGACGGCGTCGTGGAATTCGCGCTGGAGGTCCCAGCCGCGCGAATATTCTACGAAGTCCGGGGCAAGACCCACCTGTGAAAACTCAAGAGTCATGCCTTCCAGCTTAGACCCCGGGCAGCGGCGCCTCCCTTTAAGTGTCAAACCTCTCACCGAACCGCTGAGGCGGGCTCTGGAGGCGGCCAGGTCCGGCCTGGCCTGTGGATAACTTCTGCAGGGGCGCCGGGATTCCGTTAGACATGAGTCATGACAAACATCACTGTCCCGGAGGTCCCCGGTTTTGAGGTGGGGCGTGTGCTGGGCCGGGGCGGAAGCGCAACCGTGTGGCTTGTCACCGAGGAGAAGACCGGCCGCGATTTCGCGCTGAAATGTCTCGGGAGCGCGGGCGGTACCCGGGCCCGGGTCAGGGTGGCCGGGCTTCCCGGTCCGGCGGGTGAGGAAGCCATCCGCCGGGAAATCCGCATCCTCTCCGTTCTGGACCATCAGCATCTCATCAAGGCCCATGACGCCGTCCACTTCGTCGGGTCACGGGGCTCAGGGGAGTCCGGCGGTGGAACAGGCCTGCTCCTGGATTATGCGCCAGGTGGCTCGCTGGCGGATTTGGTGGGCAGCCGGGGGAAGCTCACGGTTGGGGAGACGGTGACGGTCCTGACTCCCATTGCCCAGGTACTTGGCTATCTTCACGGCAAAGGATTTACCCATGGCGATGTCTCGCCCGGGAACGTCCTGTTTACGGGACACGGGAAGCCGATGCTCTCCGACGTCGGCATCGCCAGGATGGTGGGAGATGTTGCCTCTGTGCCGGACCACGGCACCGCAGGGTTTATGGACCCCGCACCGGTGGACGCTGTCCGGGCCGGACTGCAGCCGGAGCGTGATGTCTACGCCGTGGCTGCCCTCGGGTGGTACTGCCTGACAGGGGAGCCGCCCCGGCGGACGGCAGACCGGCCGCCCATGTCACTGCTGCTCCCGGACGTTCCCCCCGAGCTCGCCGCAGCCTTGGAGGCGGGCCTCAACGAGGACAGGCGGCTGCGGCCTACGGCCGTTGAGCTGGCGACGGCGGTCTACCGGAGTGCGCCGCCGCTGCCGGTGGACCTTGCCTCCTCAGTCCACCCCACAGTCCTCCCTCAGTTACTGACCCGGCGACGCGTTCCGGAGCGACGCGGGGACGCGGTCCGCAACGGTTTCCGGGCGTGCGGCCGCAGGATCTCGACGTCGCGCTGGTCCGGCCTGGTCCGGGCTCACCAGGTTCTCCCGTTTCCGCAGGGCGAGCATGCGGTACCGCCACAGCGCCGGACGGAGGGCGTGGCCCGCCGCAAACACGCCCGGGCCGCCACAAGGGGACCAGGCCGGGGGACCGTGCTGCTGGCTGCGGGGGCCGCCGCAATGGTCGCCGCGGCAATCTGGACAGCCAGCGCCTTCGGGCCCGGGGGACCATGGGCGGCGGAGGCAGGGTCCGGTGCACTGCCGGTCAGTTCGGAAGCCGCCAAGGGCGGGGACGCAACAGGCAGCCAAGACGCTGCTGGGAACGGCCCCAAGCCGGCGGACTCCCTGATGCCTGAGGAGGTCACCACGCAGTTGCACTCGACTGACCCTGCTGAGGCCGTCCGGGGGCTGGCCGCCGCGCGGTCCCTGGCGCTCAGCTCCGGCCGCCTTGAGCTTCTGGATCTCGTCAACGCCCCGGGCTCCGCTGCCTCGGTGGCGGACACGCGCATCAGGGACGAACTTCAGGCATCGGGAAACATCCTCGCCGGGTTCACCAGTACGGTCTCGGATCTGCAGGTCCAGCCTGGAAGTTCCGCCGGCCAGGCAGTCGTGGCGGTCACTTCCGCCACGTCGTCCTATGAGGAAAGGGACGGTTCCGGGGCCTTGGTGGCCAGCGCTCCGGAGGGAGCGGAGCAACAGCTCCGCCTCGTGCTGGTTGCTGTCGATGGGAAGTGGCGGATCACCGATGTTTTGCCGGGGCTCTGAACCCCCGGCCCGCCCTTAAGCCAGACGCTTCTGAGCAGGAGGCCGTCAGCCAAGACTGCCGCCTACGTGCCAGACCCAGCCGCCTGCCTGCCAGACCCAGCCGCCTGCCTGCCAGACCCAGCCTCCTGCCTGCCGGTGCGCAGCGCCCTCAGCCCTTTGCGGCAACCCACGCGGTGGCCTGGGAAAGGGTTGGGTGCTTCCACGTGAAGCCTGCCTCAGCCAGGGCCGTCGGCTCCATCCGCTGGCTGCCCAGCAGGAGTTCGTTGGCCAGCTTACCCATCACCAGCCGCAGGACCGGCGCCGGAACACGGAACAGCGCAGGCCGGTGGAGCGCCGCGGCCAGGTTTGCAATGAGGGCATTGACGTCCGCAGCCTCGGGGGCGCAGACGTTGACCGGGCCTGATACCGGGGATTCGAGCAGGAAGCTGAACGCTGAGGACACATCGGGAAGCGAAATCCAGGGCCAGTGCTGGCGGCCGTTGCCCAGCGGACCTCCTACGCCAAGCCGAAGCAACGGCATGAGCCGGCCCAACGCGCCTCCTCTCCTGCTGAGGACTACGCCCGTCCGGGGCGTGACTACCCGGACTCCGGCCGGGGCACCATGGGCGGCTGCTTCCCACTCGCTGCAGATCTGCGCCATGATCCCAGTGCCGTTCGGGGAACTTTCGCGAAGGACCGCCGCTCCGCGATCACCGTAATAGTTGGAGCCCGACTGGCTGACGAAAACCTTGGGCGGGCTGTCCACTTTTGCCATCACCGAGGCCAGGGTCCGGGTGGGGTCCAGCCGTGACCGGAACAGTTCGTCAATCCGGGCGCGGGTCCAGGGCCGGTCTCCAATGCCGGCGCCGGAAAGGTTGATCACGGCATCCGCGCCCTCAAGGTGGGCCGGGTCAAGCTCCCCGGCGGCCGGGTCCCAGCGCAGTTCCAATGGTGAAGCGGGCGCCCGCCGCACCAGGCGGAGGACCTCGTGGCCGTTCGAACGCAGGTGGGCGGCCATGTGGCTTCCGATGAGGCCTGAAGCTCCGGCCATGATGATTCGCATGTTCCATCTCACCACGCCTGGAACAGCGGCGGAACCTCCCTCGACGTCGGGCGGAGGTGACTATGATCGTACGATGACTTCTTCGAGCTACCTTCGGTTTCCGCATGTCCACGGCGATCTGGTCACGTTTGTGGCTGAGGACGACGTCTGGATTGCGCCGCTCAGCGGTGGCCGGGCGTGGCGCGTTTCGTCGCTGCAGCTGCCGGCCCGCAACCCCCGTTTCACCCCTGACGGAAAGCGGCTCGTCTGGACGGTCGTCCAGGGGACGTCGCCGGAGGTGGTTTCGGCCGAGGTGGACGGCGGGGGCTACCGCCAGCTGACCTACTTCGGCCACGCCACCACCAAGGTCAAGGGCTTCACCGCACGCGGCGAGGTAGTGGTGACCAGCGCCTTCCGCCAGGCCGAAAGCCGGCACACCTATGCGTACCGCCTGCCGGTGGACGGCGGCTGGGCAGAGGAGCTCCCGTTTGGCCCGGTCGAGTCGGTCGCGTTCGGTCCCGAAGTAGGGGACGAGCGTCCCGTTGTGCTGGCCAGTGTGCTGTCCCGCGAACCCGCCTGGTGGAAGAGGTACCGCGGCGGCACCGCCGGCAAGCTCTGGATCGACTCTGACGGCAACGGGGAGTTTGAGCGCCTGGTTCCCCACCTTGACGGGAACCTCACGGACCCCATGTGGGTGGACGGGCGGATTGCCTTCCTCTCGGATCATGAGGGCTACGGAAACCTCTATTCCGTCCTGCCCGGCGGGGCCGGCCTGCGGCGCCACACCGATCACGAGGATTTCTACGTCAGGCACGCTGCCAGCGACGGCAAGCGGGTCATTTTCGAGTCCGCCGGTGAGCTCTGGGTCCTGCATGACCTGGATTCCGACGCCGTCCGGCTGGACATCTCGCTGGGCTCTGCCTCGCAGTCGCGCCGCCCGGCCCTGCTGAAAACCGCCAAACACCTGGGCGAGGTTGTGCCCGACTCAACCGGGTCTGCCAGTGCCGTGGAAGCGCACGGGACAGTGCACTGGGTCCGGCACAAGGACGGTCCGTCCCGCATCGTGGAGGCCACTCCGGGTGTCCGCGCCCGGCTCCCCAGGGTGCTCGACGGCGGCCGGCTCGCCTATATTGCCGATCACGGCGGTGCCGAAGCAATCCACATCAGGGAAATCGCCGCGCAAATCCCTGGCCACGCGGTTGCTGCATCGCCGGAGGCACCGGTGATCGGTGCGGACACCGCCCCGGACACCGGCGAATCCCACCTTCCCAGGCCCGTTCCCGCCGCTTCATCGGCCGGCGGCGTGACTGCCGACGTCGTCGTATCAGCCCCCGCCGGTCCACGGGCCGATGATTCAGAGGCTGACGGAACGCCAACCGACGTCGCGGACAACGCGGCCCAGGTCACCGCCGCTACCGAGACTCAGGCAGCAGGATCACGCATCGACTTCCCGAAGCCCTCACGCACCAGCGCCATGGAAGCGAGCCCCGACGGCCGCTGGCTCGCGTTGGGCACGTCCTTCGGCGACGTCTACCTTGCGGACACCAAATCCGGTGAACTTTCCCTGGTCACCACTATCGGCGAGGGAGCGATCGAGGAGTTGGCGTGGTCGCCCGACTCAGAATGGCTGGCTTGGTCCGAGCCCGTCACCTCGTTCGGGTCGCGCAGCAGGCTCCGGCTGGCCAGCGTCACGGGCTTCGCCGATGGCATCGTGGAGGTCACCGACGGCCGTTTCCGCGACGAGTCACCCAGCTTCACCCCCGACGGAAAATTCCTGGCCTTCCTCTCCAACCGCAGCTTCGACCCGGTGTACGACGGACATTCCTTCGACCTGTCCTTCCCGAGCCCCATCAAGCCCTACCTCGTGGCACTGGCCGCCGCAACGCCGTCGCCCTTTGGTCCGACCGTTGACCTGGAACCGGCCGTGACCCCGGAGGGGACGGCCGGCACAGACACCCCAGCAGGTATCCCCGCGGTCCTGGTGGATCCGGAGGGGCTGGCTCACCGGGTCATCAGCGTCCCCGTTCCGCAGGGCAACTACACCTCCCTGACCTCCACTGAGGATTCACTGCTTTGGCTGGACTGGGCCCTTGCCGGCGTAACCGGCGATGGCAAGGCAAGCAAGGACGACAAGGACGCGAGGCCGAGCCTTGTCCGTTTCGACCTGGCACGGCGGAAATCAGCCTCCCTGGTGGAAGCATTGGACAGCTACCGGCTCTCCGGCGACGGCAAAAAAGTGGTGCTGATCAACGACAAGCAGGTCACTGTGGTCCCGGCCTCTGCCAAGGCGGACGAGGATTCCGGCCAGCTGGTCAAGGTTGATCTGGGCAGGATCCGGGTGATGATGGACCCCGTCAGCGTCTGGGGACAGGCATTTGACGAAGCCTGGCGCCTGCAGCGCGACTTCTTCTGGACCGAGGATATGGCAGGGCAGGACTGGGAATCGATCCGCAACAGGTACCGCCCGCTGGTGGACAGGCTGGGGTCCCACGATGACCTGGTGGACCTGCTCTGGGAACTCCACGGTGAACTCGGTACGTCCCATGCCTACGTTAAGCCGGCGGCCGTGACCGAAAATGGCAGCAACGGCCAGGGACGGCTTGGCGCCGACCTCGCCCTGACTCCGGCCGGCTGGGAGATCAGCCGTGTCCTGGCCGGCGAATCGTCGGATCCGCTGGCCACCTCCCCGCTCACCCGGCCCGGTGCCGGCGCCCTGGCGGGAGACGTGTTGCTGGCCATTGACGGCGTGCCGCTGTCCGCCACCGTGACACCGGCCATGCAGCTGGTGGGTGCCGCCGGCCGGGCGGTGGAACTCACACTCCGCAACGGGCCCGGCCATGGGGCCAAAGCGGGGGAGCAGCGGCGTATTGCCGTCATCCCGGTCAGGGACGAGGAACGCCTCCGCTACCAGGAGTGGGTCGCCGCCAACCGCCGGACCGTCCGGGAGGCCTCCGGAGGGCGGTACGGCTACCTCCACATCCCGGACATGATGGCCAACGGCTGGGCACAGCTGCACCGGGACCTCGATACCGAAACCGCCCTCGACGGCCTGATCGTGGACGTCCGCCGCAACCGCGGCGGCCACACGTCGCAACTCGTGGCCGAACTGATCGGCCGCAAGGTCACCGGCTGGAGCATGCCCCGCGGCGAACGCCCCCGGACCTACCCGCACCATGCCCCTCGGGGTCCGGTGATCATCCTCGCGGACGAATTTGCCGGGTCCGACGGCGACATCATCACCCAGGTTTCCAAGCTTCGCGGCATCGGGCCGGTCATCGGGACGCGCACCTGGGGTGGGGTGGTGGGGATCGACAACAGGTTCTCCCTCGCCGACGGCACCGGCGTGACCCAGCCGCGGTATGCGAACTGGTTCAGCGGCGGGGTGGGCTGGTCGGTGGAGAACTACGGCGTGGATCCTGACATTGAGGTGGCCTACCCGCCGCACGCCTACGCCGCCGGCCGGGACCCCCAGCTGGAATACGGCATCGGCGCGCTCAAGGAAATGATCCAGGAGCTGCCCACGGACACGCCGCCTGCACGGGAAGGCTACCGCAGCCTGCGGCCGGCACCGCTTCCCGCGCGTGCCAAGGCGCCCGAGGTCCGCTGACGCGAACAAAGAAAGGCCCTGCCCCCTCCGGATGAACCGGAAAGGGGCAGGGCCAACTTTTTATCACTTAGGCGTCGAGCGTGGCTTCCATGGTGATGTTAATGCTGGCAAGGGCTCCGGAGACCGGGCAGCCGGTCTTGGCCTCGCCGGCGATCCGCTGGAAGTCCTCTTCGGAAATCCCCGGGATCCGTGCTGCGACGGTCAGGTGGCTGCCGGTGATACCGGTGCCGGGAACGAACGTCACGTCCGCTTTGGTGCGCACCTCTTCGGGCGTGTGGCCGGCCTGGGCGAGCATGTTGCTGAAAGCCATCGAAAAGCAGCTGGCGTGGGCTGCGGCAATGAGTTCTTCGGGGCTGGTCTTACCCTCGGCCGCTTCGGTGCGTGCCTTCCAGGTGACGTCGAATGTTCCCAAGCCGGAGCTGTCCAGCGTGGTCTGTCCCGCGCCTGTGAAGAGGTCGCCGTTCCATACTGTGTGCGCTGTGCGTGTTGCTGCCATGTCCACTCCTTGATGTCGGTTCGAACCGGGGCCGGCCGCTGCCTGGCCCCGCCGGTTCCCATCCTAGGGATTCCCCGGCGGCCACGCACACGGTGTCCGCTCTCAGTGGATAAACGACGACGGCGCCGCTCCCCATCTGCGGGGAGCGGCGCCGTCGTTGGTGGCTCAGTGACCGGTCAGTTCCAGAGCGTGGCGAGGGCTACGTTGACCAACGCCAGCCCGCCGACACCATGGGCGAGCCCCTTGCTGACGTCCTCGCCGTTCTTGTACTTGCGGCGCCCGATGAAGGCGAGTACGCCCACGGCCAGGGCGACCGCAAACTTGATGCCCAGTTTGAAGTAGTTCGCATCCATGTCCAGCGCCGGGATCAGGCCCATCAGGGCGATGCCGGTCAGGAGCTGCAGCATTGCGCCGTCGAACTGGCGCGGGTGGACGGTGGGTTTCTTCATCTGGCCGATCCAGATACCCACAATCATGGCGGCGCCGACGATGTGCAGGAAGACCACGATGTTATAGACAATTTCCATGGCCCCAGTCTAGCCAGAAGTTTCTACGCATCGTAGTAGGACCCGCCCGCCTTCGCCACCGCCTGAAAGGCAAGAAAATGGCGACGGCGGCACGGTCCTTCGGTGGTTTCCCACCGATGTCCGCACCGCCGTTGCCGTTGGAGCCTAAAGCAACCTTCGGAGGTTAGAGCCCGAGGTCGGCCTCGAAGGCGCCCTCTTCAAGGCGGGCCTTCAGGGTCTGCAGGAAGCGTCCTGCGTCGGCGCCGTCCACCAGGCGGTGATCGTACGTGAGCGACAGGTACATCATGGAGCGGATGGCGATCGAGTCGTCACCGTTCTCATCGGACACCACGACCGGGCGCTTGACGATCGCTCCGGTGCCGAGGATGCCCACCTGCGGCTGGTTGATGATCGGGGTGTCGAACAGAGCGCCGACCGATCCGATGTTGGTGATGCTGAACGTACCGCCGGACAGTTCATCCGGGCCGATCTTGCCGTCGCGGGTACGGCTTGCGACGTCGGCAATCTTGCCTGCCAGGCCGGCCAGGTTCAGGTTGCCGGCGTCCGTGATGACCGGAACCAGCAGGCCCTTGTCAGTGTCCACGGCAATCGCCAGGTGCTCGGCGTTGTGGTACGTGATCTCCTGCTTGCCTTCGTCGTACGCAGCGTTGAGCTTGGGGTGCTGCTTCAGGGCCTCGGCAACAGCCTTGGCGATGAAGGGGAGGAACGTGAGCTTGGTGCCGTTCTGGGCCTGGAAGGAGTTCTTGGCCTTGAGGCGGAGCTTGGCCACCTTGGTCATGTCCACTTCGTGCACCTGCGTGAGCTGGGTGGAGACCTCAAGGGACTCGCGCATGCGGCGGGCGATGACCTGGCGGATGCGGGGAGCCTTCTGCGTGGTGCCGCGCAGCGAGGAGGCAGCCGGTCCGGCGGGGGCAGTGGATGCTGCCGGTGCCGATGCGGCGGGAGCCGATGCAGCCGGGGCTGCCTTGGCTTCAGCTGCAGCCATGACGTCCTGCTTGCGGATACGGCCGCCCACACCGGTGCCGGCGAGGGAAGTGACGTCCACACCGTGCTGGTTGGCCAGTTTGCGGACCAGCGGCGTGACGTAGCCGGACTCGCCGCCGGCTGCGGACTCCGCGGCCGGAGCCGGTGCCGCGGCGGGGGCTGCTGCGGGAGCGGGTGCTGCCTCAGCCTTGGGTGCTTCGGGAGCGGGAGCTTCGGCTTTGGGGGCTTCGGGAGCCGGAGCTGCAGCCGGTGCAGGTGCTTCGGGCTTGGCTTCGGCTGCGGGAGCCGGAGCGGCCGGTTCTGCTGCCGCGGGGGCAGCTGTACCGGAGCCGATGACGGCGAGGACAGCGCCTACTTCTGCTGTTTCGTCCTCGTTGACACGGATTTCCTGCAGCGTTCCTGCAACCGGGGAGGGGATCTCGGTGTCCACTTTGTCAGTGGATACTTCCAGCAGCGGCTCGTCGACCTCGACGGTGTCGCCGATGGCCTTCAGCCAGCGGGTCACGGTGCCTTCGGTGACGCTTTCGCCGAGTGCGGGGAGAGTGACATCATGGCTTTCGCCACCGGATGCTGCGGGGGCCTGCTGGGCGGGGGCGGCTTCTTCGGCGAGAGCCTGCTCTGCGGGTGCTTCGGCCGGAGCTGCCTGAGCGGGCGCTGCTGGGGCTTCCTCGGCGGGGGCGGCTTCTTCGGCCGGTGCGGCTGCCTCGGGGGCAGCGCCTCCGCCGGAGCCATCACCAATGCGGACCAGGGGAGCGCCTACCTCGGCGGTCTCGTCCTCGGCAACGAGGATTTCTTCGATGATGCCGGCTATCGGAGAGGGGATTTCGGTGTCTACTTTGTCGGTGGAAACCTCGAGCAGCGGCTCGTCCACCTCTACCCGGTCACCTACCTGCTTGAGCCAGCGGGTGACGGTTCCTTCGGTGACACTCTCACCGAGGGCGGGCAAGTTAACGGATTCAGACATGTCGTCCCCGTTCTCCTTATTGATCTTGTGCGGATGGTTGCTGCCTTGGTTTTGAGCTTAGTGCACCCGGCAATTCGGGCCGGGCGCACTAAGCCCAGGGTCTTGCTGTGGTGCGGGCGGGGCTGGTCAGCCGTGCAGGGCCTTGCCTGCCAACGCCAGGTGTGCTTCGCCGAGTGCCTCGTTCTGGGTCGGGTGAGCGTGCAGCAACTGGGCCACGTCCTCCGGGTAGGCTTCCCAGTTCACGATCAGCTGGGCTTCACCGATCTGCTCACCCATGCGGGAGCCGATCATGTGGACGCCTACTACGGGGCCGTCCTTCTGGCGGACCAGCTTGACCAGACCGCCGGTGCCCAGGATTGAGCTCTTGCCGTTGCCGGCGAGGTTGTACTCCTGGATCTCCACCTGGTCCTCGCCAAACTTCTCCTTGGCACCCTTTTCGGTGTAGCCCACGGTGGCGATTTCGGGTTCGGAGTAGGTGACCTTGGGGATGTTGACGTCCTCGACGATGACCGGCTTCAGGCCGGCGATCTCTTCGGCGACAAAGATGCCCTGCTGGTAGCCGCGGTGGGCCAGCTGGACGCCCGGGACGATGTCGCCCACGGCGTAGACGTTGCCGACACCGGTGTGCAGGCGCTCGTTGGTGATGACGAAGCCGCGGTCGATGGTGACGCCGGCTTCTTCGTAGCCGAGGTTGGCGGTGACCGGTCCGCGGCCCACGGCCACGAGGAGGAGGTCCGCTTCGAAGGTCTTGCCGTCGACGAGGGTGACCTTGACGCCGTCGTCGTTCTGTTCGACTCCCTGGAAGAAGACGCCGGTGGAGAACTTGATGCCGCGCTTCTTGAACGCGCGCTCAAAGTTCTTGATGATCGCAGCGTCCTCGTTGGGGACGAGTGAGGGCAGGCCCTCAACAATGGTGACGTCCACACCGAAGGACTTCCAGACGGACGCGAACTCGACGCCGATGACTCCGCCGCCGAGGATGATGGCGCTCTTGGGGATGTAGTCCATGGTGAGCGCTTCGTCGGAAGTGATGACCTTGCCGCCGATTTCCAGGCCCGGCAGGGTGCGGGAGTAGGAACCCGTGGCGAGGACGATGTTCTTGCCCTTGTAGGCTGTCCCGTTCACCACGACGGTGTCGGTGCCCTGAAGCTTGCCCTCACCTTCGATGACGGTGATGCCCTTGGACTTGATCAGGCCCTGCAGGCCCTTAAACTTGCCGGCGATGATGCCGTCTTTGTAGGCGTTGACAGCGGTGATGTCGATGCTGTCCAGGGTGACGTTCACGCCGTATTTGGCGGAGTCACGGGCGTGATCGGCCAGTTCTGCCGAGTGGAGCAGAGCCTTGGTGGGGATGCAGCCGTTGTGGAGGCAGGTGCCGCCCAGCTTGCCCTTCTCCACGAGGCCCACGGTGAGGCCGAGCTGTACGGCCCGCAGGGCGGCAGCGTATCCGCCGCTGCCGCCACCGAGTACCAGGATGTCGAATTCTTGCGCAGTTGCCTGATCGGCCACTTAGACGCTCCCTCGCGTGAATGATGACGCGAGAGTACGCATCATCTGGTCTTGGAACTTGTACTGCCGTGATTATGCCAGCAGGCAGGTTCTCTTGCATTTGTGACTACCGTTGTTCACCTTAGCGAACCACTTATCCATGCTCCACCTTGCCACTGCGTTTGTGGAGCGCTTGTGTCCAGTGTCACGCGGCTTTAACCCAGGAGGTCTTCCACGTAGGCCACCAGGGTCCGGACCGTGCAGCCGGTGCCTTGTTTGTGGGTGTAACCGTAGGGGCTCCCGTTGTTGAAGGACGGGCCCGCGATGTCGATGTGGGCCCAAGGGATCTGTTCCCCGTCCTTACCCTTGCCCACGAACTCGCGCAGGAAAACAGCGGCGGTCATCATGCCGCCGTGCCGTTCGCCGATGTTGGCGAGGTCCGCAACCTGGGAGTCAATGCTCGGACGCAGTTCCTCCGGCAGCGGCATCGGCCACACGAGTTCGCCCGCACGGTCCGCGGCCGCCTTGAGGGGGCCTGTGACGCTGTCCGAGCCCATCACTCCGGCGGTCCGGTTGCCCAAGGCAATAAGCTGGGCGCCGGTGAGCGTGGCGACGTCGATGATTGCGTCCGGGTATTCCCGGCTCGCCGCGACGATTCCGTCAGCCATGACCAATCGGCCTTCGGCATCAGTGTTCAGCACTTCAACGGTCTTTCCGCCGAACATGGTCAGGACGTCGGCGGGCCGTGAGGCAGCGCCGCCAGGCATGTTTTCGGCAATGCAGAGCCACGCTGTGGCCTTGACCGGCAGGCCAAGTCCGGCGATGGCCAACACAGTGTTAAGGACGACGGCGGCTCCGGCCATGTCGCTCTTCATGTCGCCCATACCCAGTGCCGGCTTGAGGGAGATGCCGCCGGTATCGAACGTGATGCCCTTGCCAACAAGGGCGATCTTCGAAGCCGCCTTCGCGGGGGAGTACTCCACCTTGACCAGGCGCGGCTGCCGGGAGGAGCCCTTGCCCACGCCCATGATGCCGCCGAAACCTTCTTTTTCGAGGCGCTTCTCGTCCCAAACAGTCACCTTTACAGGCAGTCCCTTGGACAGTTCCTTCGCGGCCTCGGCAAATGACTCCGGGTAAAGGTGGCTGGGCGGCTGGTTGACCAGGGAGCGGGTGGCGTTCACGGCCTTGCCGATCAGAGCGGCCCGGGTCAGGGCTGTTCGCAGTTCCTGGCTGTCCGCAACCGCCGTATGGATCACGGCGCTGCGGACCGGGTCCTTCAACCCGTCGGCAGAGGACCGGTATTCGGTAAAGGAATAGGCGCCCAAAGCGGCACCTTCGGCGACGGCCGCGACGTCGGAGGTTCCCGCCGTCGGGAGCGCGAGAACAACGGTGGTCAGCCCTGCCAGCTGGCGGACAGCGGAACCGGCGGTGCGCCTGAGTGCCTCGGCGGTCAGTGCACGGTCAGCGGCGACTTTTCCCACACCGGCAAGGACAAGGACAGCCGCGCCCGTTTCCGGGAGGCCTGGGAGCCGGACGATCTGGTCCGCCGCGCCGGTGACGCCGAGTGCTTTGAGCGAACCGGCCAGGACGCCGGCGGATTTCGCGGTCAGCGGGTTGTTGAGCAGGACCGGGCCGTCAGTGCCCTGACCCACGCCAATGACCACGGCGTCGCTGGGGGTCCCCCTCAGGTCCTTGGTGAGGGTACTAAGGTTGATTTCAGCATTCTTGACCACGGGTAAGTCCTCAATTCTCGAAAAGGCTGCTCGCGCTGGTGGATGTCAGGCGCACGGCCAGGGAAGTTCGGCGGCCGTCCGGTCCGAACCCGGCCGGGGTGCCGGCAAAGCCCGTCCGGAAGGCCATTGTCGATCGTAGCCGTTGCGGGCCCCGGCCGCCGTATTTCCGGAGACCTGCGCCACATCCGCGCTTCGCGGAATGCCCGGGTGCCCGGCTGTGTTGTAGAAGATATCCACCCGAACCCTCGAAAGGAAGACGCCGTGCTTGAACGGATTTCCGGCTCCCTGCTGGACCCCGATGCGCTCTATGCGAGCAACATCGAACTGTTCCACAGCCCGGCACTCCGCGGGCTGAACCTGGTGATGGGCTTTACCGGCTTCGCCGACGCCGGCCACGTTGTCAAACAGATTAACGCGGAGCTGCTGGACACCCTCAACGCCGAGACGGTGGCAGTTTTCGACGCCGACCAACTCATCGACTACCGCTCCCGCAGGCCCCACGTATCCTTCGTGGAAGACCACCTGCAGGACTATCGGGAGCCGAAGCTTGCGCTGTACAAACTCACGGACGGACTCGGCAGCCCGTTCCTCCTGCTGGCCGGCTTTGAGCCTGACCTTCAGTGGGAGCGTTTTGCCCGCGCAGTGGTCGGCATCGTCGAGAAGCTGGACGTGAACCTTGTTGCCTGGATCCATTCCATTCCCATGCCGGTACCGCACACGCGCCCTGTGGGTGTGACCGTCCATGGCAACCGTCCGGAACTGATCGAGGGAATTTCCGTCTGGAAGCCCACGGTGGAAGTCCCGGCCGCTGTGGGACACATCCTGGAACTGCGGCTCATGGAAGCCGGACGGAACGTTGCCGGTTACGTGATCCACGTGCCCCACTACCTCGCTGAGGCGGAGTACCCCACAGCAGCCGTAGCCGGACTTGAGTTCCTCGGTGCGGCCACGTCGCTGATGTTGCCTACGGACCGGCTGCGCGAAGCGGGCAGGGAAGTGGGCCGGCAGATCGCCGAGCAGATCGAAGCTTCCGAGGACGTACAGCAGGTGGTGGCCCGCCTGGAGGCGCGGTACGACGAAAAGGCCGAGGGCACCGTCCGGCGGTCACTGCTGGCTGACGAAAACGACGAATTGCCCAACGGTGACGAGCTGGGGGCCGCTGTCGAGGCTTACCTGGCCAGGGAGAACCCCGGCACGTAATCCTGTCCACGGGGCTGCCGGCGGCGTCCGCCCGGGAGCCCCGTGGAATGTCTCCCCGCAGTGCCCCGGGCATAATGAGTGAGTGACTGCACCCCGCGCCTGGCTCATCTGGACCATCGGAATCTTCGCGTATCTGGTTGCCGTCTCCCAGCGCACATCGTTCGGGGTGGTGGGACTTGAGGCCACCGAGCGCTTCCACGCCGGCGCCTCGGCCATCTCCTTCTTTACGGTGCTTCAGCTGCTGGTCTACGCAGCATTGCAGATTCCCGTTGGGCTCCTGGTGGACAGATTCGGTTCGCGGGCGATGATCGCCGGCGGGGCGGTCCTGATGGGCCTCGGGCAGCTGCAGCTGGCCTTCGCGGACAGCATCCCCGGGGGAGTGGCGGGGCGCGTCCTGGTAGGCGCCGGGGACGCGATGACCTTCATCTCCGTTATCCGCCTGATTCCGCTGTGGTTCTCCCCGGCGCGGGTACCTTTGGTCACCCAGCTCACCGGCATGTCCGGGCAGCTGGGGCAGCTCATCAGCGTGGTCCCTTTTGCCTTTGTGCTGCACTCCTTCGGCTGGACGCCCGGCTTCCTGATGCTCGCGGGCATGTCCGGACTTGCAGTGGTCCTGGTGGTGGTGCTGCTCCAGGACCACCCGCCCGGAGCAGCCGTCCCCCGCCCGCAGCAGGGGCTCAAAGCCACTGGGGCGACGCTCGCACGGGCCTGGCGGCAGCCGGGTACCCGGCTGGGGATGTGGAGTCACTTCACGATCCAGTTCAGCGGCACGGTGTTCGCCATGACCTGGGGTTATCCCTTCCTGATCTCGGGCCAGGGCCTGGACGCCCCAACCGTGGCCGGCCTGATGTCGCTGTACGTTGCCGCGGCGATGGCCGTTGGCCCCTTTTTCGGCCGGTTCGTTTCCCGCCACCCGCTTCGCCGCTCCACCATGGTGTTGCTCATCGCCGGGTCAACCGCCGCTGCCTGGGCCGCGGTGCTGCTGACGCCCGGCCGCGCCCCGCTGTGGCTGCTGGCCTGCCTGGTGGTGGTCCTGGCAATCGGCGGCCCGGGCTCGATGATCGGCTTCGATTTCGCCCGGACCTTCAACCCGGCGCACAGAATCGGCACCGCCACGGGAATCGTGAACGTGGGCGGCTTCATCGCGGCACTCGTGGCCATCTTCCTGATCGGGCTCGTCCTGGACGTCCTGCTGGCCAGCGGTTATTCCCAGGGCGTTCTCTACGGCCTGGACGCGTTCCGGATTGCGCTCAGCGTCCAGTTCCTGCTCCTGGGTTTCGGTGCGGCCATGATGCTTGCCTGCCGCCGCAAGGTCCGGCGCCAGATGGCGGCCCAGGGCGTTGTGGTGGCACCTCTCCTGCAGGCCATGGCGCAGCAGCGGCGCGCGAGCCTGGCCCAACGGCGCCACCGGGACAGCACTGACAGCACTGACAGCACGGACTAAGGCTGGCACTTGTCCTCCACATAGGTTGTTTCAGGAGGATTGTTCACATAGGAAAGCCGGCTCTTCAGACCAGGGAGGACCCGGCCGAAGCTGGAGTCATGACACCTCCAGAACACCTGACCGTCCGGGGCCCCGAAGACATCCTCGGATTCATTCCGCATTCCCTTGGGTACTGGCCGGCGGACAGCCTCGTGGCCATGACCATGCAGGGGAAACGCCTGGGTGCAACCCTGAGGCTTGATTTGCCCGGTCCGGAAACGCTGGCGGACCCCTGGGGTTACGCCCGCACAGTGCGTGACTACCTCGAGGCGGATCAGCTTGCCGACGGCGCACTCCTGGCTGTCTTCACCAACGACGGCTGGATGGAACCACCTGGAACCTACAGCGGCCTCCTGGGTGCGCTGGAGGACGTCCTGGACTCTGCGGGCCTGACCGTTCGGGACGCATGGTTCGTCGGGGACGCCTACTGGCGTGACGCCCACTGCACCGACCAGGACTGCTGCCCGTTTCCGGGCCGTCCGGTCCAGGCGATCCGTGACAGCATGCTCAACGCAGAAATGGTCTACCGCGGCAGCAGCGTAGGTCCGGCACCTGCCGAGGCTTCCCACCCCCGGTCCCCGGTGGCCGACGCGGAGCGTGATGTCGTCCTGGCCTCGGAGGCAGCGTGGGCCGCGCAACTGGAGCGCCGCCGGGGGAGCGAGGAGCAGTTCTGCCGGCTGATGGTGCACTGGGAAGCGCTGCTGGCCAACCCGCCTGCGGAACCGCTGGCGGCACAGGACGTCGCCTACCTGCGGGCCTCACTGGCGGTCCCCGCGTGGCGGGACGCTGTCCTGGTGATGGCAGCAGCAGGCCGGCCGGCAGCCGTGACGGGCGCTGCTGCCTTTGGCATCTTCGACGCCGGATGCACGCTCGAGCCAGTCGGACCGGCACATTCTGAACGGGAACATCCTGAACCGGCGCCGGGAGACGGTTCCGGGATCCCCGGCTACGGTGAGGTCCTGCTGGGACGCGAGCCCGTGCTCCCGGCCTGGTCCAGGCTGAACAGCCTGGACCAGGTCCTTGAGCAGTTGTGGCCCTGCGGCGGGACGGCCGGCGCTGCCGCCCTGACAGGCCAGGGATGGATCGCCTGGTGCAGGGGGCGCGGCTCCTACGCGGCGGCCTATCTCGGCAGGGCCCTGGAAGAAGAACCGGGCTACCGGCTGGCGGAACTGCTGCTCGAACTCGTCCGGCGGGGCACGCTCTGCGGCTGGGCTGCCCGCAAGGAAGCGTCCTGGCGCAGGTTCGAACCAGATGCCGCCTAGGGGTGCCGCTTGAGGTCCTGCACGCAAAACCGTGAGACAATGGTTGCCGAGACCCGGTTGGGTCCGTGAATCAAGTGCTTGTTTTGAACCCTTTTCGGGAACATTACAGCCGCTCCGTCAGTTCTACTTGTAGACTCTGCCGGCCGTGGTTGCACCTGATGTTCATCACGGACTTGACAGGGTCATAGTGGTGTTGCCCGTATGGTGATTCCACAGACCGCCGCTAGAAAGGTTTTCTGTGACCCCGTCTTCCGCGAAGAAGGAACCCGCCACTCAGGACGATTTGTCCCCTGAGGAGAAGCAGGCTGCAACCAACGCCAAGCGAGCAGCGACGCGGGCAGCCAATAAAGCCGTTAAGGATGCCGCCGGTGATTCAGCCGTAGCCGGCAAGCCTGAGCCCAAAAAACGCGGGCCCAAGCCCGGCGCCAAAGCCGCCGCCGAGGCCGCTGGAAAGTCCGCGCGTGACTCCGACGACGACGACGTCGAGGAAGATCTCGATGACATCGTCATTGAAGCCGGCGAGGACAGCGAGATCGATGCTGCGAAAGCCGCCTCAGCCGCCACAGGCAAGGGCTTTGTATACTCGGACGCCGATGACGACGACGCCCCTGTCCAGCAGGTAATGTCTGCCGGCGCTACCGCCGATCCCGTCAAGGATTACCTCAAGCAGATCGGTAAGGTTGCGCTGCTCAACGCCGAGCAGGAAGTCGACCTCGCCCTCCGGATCGAAGCCGGGCTTTTCGCCGAAGAGAAGATCAACGCCGACGACGGCTCGATGGATCCGAAGTTCAAGCGCGAACTCGAGTTCGTCATCCACGACGGCAAGCGCGCAAAGAACCACCTGCTCGAAGCCAACCTCCGCCTCGTGGTTTCGCTGGCCAAGCGGTACACCGGCCGCGGCATGCTGTTCCTGGACCTCATCCAGGAAGGCAACCTGGGCCTGATCCGTGCAGTGGAGAAGTTCGACTACACCAAGGGCTTCAAGTTCTCCACGTACGCCACCTGGTGGATCCGCCAGGCCATCACCCGCGCCATGGCCGACCAGGCCCGCACCATCCGCATCCCGGTGCACATGGTTGAGGTCATCAACAAGCTGGCCCGCGTCCAGCGCCAGATGCTGCAGGACCTCGGCCGCGAACCCACGCCGGAGGAGCTGGCCCTTGAACTGGACATGACTCCGGAGAAGGTCGTGGAGGTCCAGAAGTACGGCCGCGAGCCTATTTCGCTCCACACTCCGCTCGGTGAAGACGGCGATTCCGAGTTCGGCGACCTCATCGAGGACTCCGAAGCCGTGGTCCCCGCGGACGCCGTCAGCTTCACCTTGCTGCAGGAGCAGTTGCACTCCGTGCTGGACACCCTCTCCGAACGCGAGGCCGGTGTGGTGGCCATGCGGTTCGGCCTGACCGACGGCCAGCCGAAGACTTTAGACGAAATCGGCAAGGTCTACGGTGTCACGCGTGAGCGTATCCGCCAGATCGAATCAAAGACGATGTCCAAGCTCCGCCACCCGTCGCGGTCCCAGGTCCTTCGGGACTACCTGGACTAGGTCTCCGCAACAACTGACGCGGGACTACCTATCGCCCCATTTCTTCGGAGGGGTGGCAGGTGGTCCCGCGTTTGTTGTTGCACGCCACACGCGGCACGTGGGCGAACGGCTTAAAGAAATCAGGACCCCTCCAGCCGGAGGGGTCCTGAGATGCTTTACTTCAGTTCAGTCGACGGCCATCAGGTCAGTCGACTACAACGGGAGCCTTCTCGTGAAGCCGTCCCGTCTCATCGTGCCAGCCGGAGCTCAATGGCTTCAGCGTTGCCTCGACTCCGCGGGCATGGTGGCCGCAGAAGAGCAGCTCACCACCGGAGGACTCGAGTACAACGCGGACATATGCCTGTGCTCCGCAGCGATCGCACCGGTCCAGTGCGTTCAGTGTGCGGTCTGCCACTGCTGTTGTCATGTCGGCCTCCTTAGTAGATCTGTACCTCTATGTAACCAGTATTCGTAGCAAAACCGTTGCAAGGATGGGGCAAGTTCGCTGTACGCGTAGCCGCAAGAGTGCATCAAGGCCCTCGGATTTGATCACGGAAAGGTTACGACCAGCACTGCTCCTCGCCCTGCCAGGAGTGGCAAACCGGCCCGCGCAGCCGCGCAGACTAGGCTTGAAGGGGCGTCCGCCGCGCCCGCTGTTCCGTCGCTGAAGGAGTTCACTACCCGTGGCACCAAGTTCTGATTACACCGCCCGGCACCTTTCGGTCCTCGAGGGCCTTGAAGCCGTGCGGAAGCGGCCGGGCATGTACATCGGCTCCACCGACTCCCGCGGCCTGATGCACTGTCTCTGGGAGATCATCGACAACTCAGTTGACGAAGCGCTGGCGGGCTTCGGGCACGACATCAAGATCATTCTGCATGCGGACAACTCAGTGGAAATCCACGACGACGGCCGGGGCATACCGGTGGACGTGGAACCGAAAACCGGCCTCACGGGCGTCGAAGTGGTCTTCACCAAGCTACATGCCGGCGGCAAATTCGGCGGCGGTTCCTATACGGCCTCCGGCGGCCTGCACGGCGTGGGCGCATCGGTGGTAAACGCCCTCTCGGCGCGCCTCGACGTTGAAGTGGACCGCGCCAGCAAGACCTACAAGATGTCCTTCCGCCGCGGCGAGCCGGGCCGGTTCAAGGACCAGGGGAGCAAGCTCGATCCGGCGGCAACGTTCGCGCCGTTTGTGGACGGCTCAGTGTTGGACATTTCCGGCAAAGCGAAGCGCGGTGTTACCGGGACGCGCATCAGGTACTGGGCCGACCGCCAGATCTTCACGCCCGACGCCAAGTTTTCCTACGACGAACTGGCCGCCCGTGCACGGCAGACCTCCTTCCTGGTGCCGGGGCTTAAGCTCACAGTCCGCGACGACCGCCGGCTGCCGGGGACGCCGGGGGAGGCCGGGCCGCACGAAGAGGTGTTCCATCACGACGGCGGCCTCGCTGAATTTGTGGAGTTCCTCGCCGCTGATCCGGCCGTCACCGATATCTGGCGGCTGCATGGTTCAGGGAAGTTCAAGGAAACCGTACCGGTCCTGGATGAACGCGGACACAGCCAGCTCGCCGAGGTTGAACGGGACTGCGAAGTGGATGTGGCCCTCCGCTGGGGCATCGGCTATGACAGCACCGTGCGCAGTTTCGTGAACATCATCTCCACACCGAAGGGCGGCACGCACCAGTCCGGTTTCGAACAGGCGCTGGTCAAGACCTTCCGTAAAGCCGTGGAGAGCAACGCCCGCAAGCTCAAGGCGGGCAACGACAAAATCGAAAAGGACGACATTTTTGCCGGTATGACGGCGGTTCTGACGGTCCGGCTGGCCGAGCCCCAGTTCGAAGGCCAGACGAAGGAAATCCTGGGCACCTCGGCTGTCCGTGCCATCGTGGCCAGGGTGGTTGAGCACGAGATCAACGCCAAGCTCAACTCCGCAAACCGGAACGACAAAGCCCAGTCGGCGCTGCTGCTCGAGAAGATCGTCAGCGAAATGAAGTCGCGGATTTCGGCCCGGGTCCACAAGGAAACGCAGCGGCGCAAGAACGCCCTGGAAACCTCCTCCATGCCCACCAAGCTCGCAGACTGCCGCACGGACGACGTCGAGCGTTCCGAGCTGTTTATCGTCGAAGGTGACTCAGCACTGGGAACTGCCAAGCTGGCGCGGTCTTCGGACTTCCAGGCGCTGCTGCCCATCCGAGGCAAGATCCTCAATGTCCAGAAAGCATCCGTGGGGGACATGCTGTCCAACGCCGAATGCGCGGCCCTGATCCAGGTGGTCGGTGCCGGCTCAGGCCGCAGCTTTGACCTGGCCGCGGCCAGGTACGGGAAAGTCATCCTGATGACGGACGCTGATGTCGACGGCGCCCACATCCGGACCCTGTTGCTGACCCTGTTCTTCCGGTACATGCGGCCCATGATCGACGCCGGGCGTGTCTTCGCCGCTGTCCCGCCGCTGCACCGCGTGGAAGTCATCAACGCCGGGCAGAAGGCCAACGAGATGATCTACACCTACTCGGAGGCCGAGCTCCATGCCCTCCTGGCCCGGCTTGCCAAGGAAGGCAAGCGCTACAAAGAGCCGATCCAGCGGTACAAGGGCCTGGGCGAGATGGATGCCGGGCAGTTGGCTGAGACCACCATGGATCCCCGGCACCGGACGCTGCGCAAGGTGGGCATCGAGAACGCCAAACACGCCGAAGACACCTTTGATCTGCTGATGGGGTCCGACGTCGCCCCGCGGAAGGACTTCATCATCGCCGGCGCCTCCAGCCTGGACCGGGAGCGGATCGACGCCTGACCGGCGGTACGGCTCAGCCCAGCAGGCCCGGCACGATCAGGAGGGCTGTGGGCACGGCGAGCAGCAGCACACAGCCGGCCAGGACCGCCCCGCGGACGGCCGCGGACAGGGGAGGCTGTGGTGAGAGCAGCCGGGTCACCCGGGACACCGTGGTGCGGGCAGAACCGGAGATGGCACCGGCCGGCGCGTCCAGCCCGGCCAGGGAAAGATGCGCCCGGGCAGCCGGTACACCCGGTGCGGCTCCTACCGTGGCCATGCCGCCGGAAGGGCCGCTGGCCACAATGGCGATTGCCTTGATCAGCGTGGCTTTGCTCTCGGTCCGCAGCGCGACGTCGTCGGCAAGCATCTCAATGAGTGAGTTCACTGATTCCTGGGCCAGACGGGTGGTGGGGAGCCACGGGAGCGCCTGGCGCCAGGCAGCGAAAGCCCAGAGCAGCAGGTGATGGCGTTGGCTGAGATGGGCGTTCTCGTGGATCAGGACGGCCCGCAGTTCGGCGGGTTCCAGCGCTGACATCAGACCGTCGGAGAGAACCGTCACGGAGCGGGCGCCACCCGGGAGGCAGTACGCCACCGGCGAATCATGGCTGATGACCACCGTGCCTGGTCCATCCGGGGATGGCGAGGCAAGGAGAGCCAGTAGCTCGCGGTGCCGCCGCCGCTGCCGCTCGATTTTGTAATAGGTCAGCAGCAGCGTGAACACCAGATGGGCCAGGAGCAGTGCCGCGGCAGACAGGGCGAAGATATGCCAGAACCCAAGTGCTGTTGTGGGTGCATTAAAAAGGACCATGCCGGCCAGTGCCCGGAGCCCGGCAATCAGGTTGTCACCGATCGGCTCAAGTCCGTAGACGAGCATGGCGCCGATCATGGACAGGCCACCCGCAAGCGCGATGGCCTGCCACAGAAGCATGGCGGTGAAGGGCGAGCGGGCCGGCCAGGAGGCGCGGGACAGAAAGACAGGCACTGGCCATGCCAGGACTATCGCGAGGACCGCCAGGAAATACGAGGTCCAGAACATGGTCCCCTAGACGTGGCCAAGCAATTTGCGCAGGGTCTCGGCTTCGCTTTGCGTCACAGATCCGATGAAGCGGGCCAGCACGGCCTCGCGGTCCGGCGCAGAGCCAAGGACCTCATGCATCAGTTCGGCGGTGTGGTCTTCCCTGCTGGACACAGCCTGGTAGCGGTGCGGCCGGGTGCCGCGCTCCCGCTCCACGAGGCCCTTTTTTTCCAGCCGGGAGAGCACGGTAAGAACCGTGGTGACGGCAAGTTCCTTGCCCTCATGCCCCGCTACGTCGCCCTGCGCGCCAGTGCTTTGTGCCAGTTTGTCACGCAGGGTATTTGCGGTGGCTGCTTCATGGCCTGCCCAGAGCAGATCCATCACTGCCCGTTCCAGTTCACCAAGACTTGCCATTGCCATACATCCTTAAAGATTCCCCGCACCGGGCGGCCGAACGGCCGCGGTGACTGCCAACGAACACTAGAAATACAAGAACAAATTTACCCGGTTTTCGCGCGAATTTCTACGTACGGTAGAAGGCCGCGCCGGGAGGGACCCTGGTGGCGCCGCTTTTGACGCTTTGTGAGCCCGCCCTCTTGGTGGAACTGTGTGTTTTACAGGGCCTGCAGCATTGTTCTACACTCGGTAGAAGTTAGAGTTCTACGAACTGTAGAAACATGGACCGCCAACACGAGGAACTGCCTTGGAAGCTTTGGACATCGCACGCTGGCAATTCGGGATCACCACCGTCTACCACTTCATGATGGTTCCCCTCACCATCGGCCTTGGCCTGGTTGTGGCTGTTATGCAGACCATGTGGCACCGAACCGGCAAGCAGGAGTACCTGCGCATGACCAAGTTCTGGGGGAAGCTGTTCCTCATCAACTTCATCATGGGCGTGGCAACAGGGATCGTTCAGGAGTTCCAGTTCGGCATGGCCTGGAGCGAATACAGCCGCTTCGTTGGCGATGTATTCGGCGCCCCGCTGGCACTGGAGGCGCTGCTGGCCTTCTTCGTCGAGTCCACCTTCCTGGGACTGTGGATTTTCGGCTGGAAGCAGCTCAAGCCCGGCATCCACCTGGCCTGCCTCTGGATCGCCGTGGTGGGTTCGGTGTTCTCCGCCTACTTCATCATCGTTGCCAACAGCTGGATGCAGCACCCCGTGGGTGTCGAGATGATCAATGGACGTCCCGTCATGAATGATGCCTGGGCTGTGTTCACGAACAACACGGCATTGGTGGCCTTCCCGCACACGCTGATGGGTGCACTGGCGGTGGCCGGCGGGTTCCTTTTGGGCATCGCCTGGTACCACCTCTGGCGCAGGCGCAAGGACGGCATCGATACCGTGGGCCTGGACGGCAGGGTGGTTCCCGGCGAGGGGGCAATTCCGGGCCGGGACCGCACCGATTACACCGTATGGATCAAGTCACTGCGGATCGGGGCAGTCGTCGCGATGATCTCTTTTGCCGGCACTGCACTTACCGGTGACCTCCAGGGCAAGCTGATGTTTGAGCAGCAGCCCATGAAGATGGCAGCAGCCGAGGGTGCCTGCCATGACGGGACCGGCTTTTCGGTCCTCAGCGTGGGAAACCTCGGCTCCAAGAACTGCGACGAGATTGTCGCGCTGATTGAGGTTCCCGGGATCCTGTCCTTCCTCGCAAACGGCGATTTCACCACCGAGGTCAGGGGCGTCAACGGCCTCCTGGATCAGTACAAGGCTGACTACGGAACCCACCTTCCGGACAACCCGATCTACGGCGAGCGCACCGGCCAGGAGATCGAATACGTGCCTGTCATGGAGGTCACCTACTGGGGCTTCCGCATGATGATCGGCTTCGGTGGACTCGCAGCCCTGGCGGCGCTGGTGGCCCTGTGGATCACGCGCAAGGGCACCGTACCCGCTTCGCCCTGGCTGATGCGCCTGGCAGTGTTCGGCATCCTGGCCCCGTTCGGCGCCAACGCGGCCGGCTGGATCTTCACCGAAATGGGGCGGCAGCCGTTCGTCGTGGCCCCGAACCCGGACCTCAACGGCATCGACCAGGTGTTCATGTTCACCGCCGCTGCTGTCTCGCCCGGCGTCTCGGCCGGCGAGCTGCTCACCTCCCTTATTGTGCTGACGGCGGTGTATGCACTGCTTTTGGTGGTGGAAGTGAAGCTGCTGGTGACCTACATCCGGGGCGGCGTGGTGTCCGGCATGCCGGAATTGGCGCACCTTCCCGCTGATGAAAACGAGGATGAAACCCCGGGCGGCGGCAAGGGCGGCGGCCAGAAGCCCGCCGACGACGTCCTGGCATTCGCCTACTGATTCGCTGAATAAGAAGAGCTGAAGGATACACAGAATGGAACTGCTGCCCACTATCTGGTTCATCGTCATAGCGGTGCTCTGGACCGGCTACCTCTTCCTTGAGGGCTTCGACCTGGGGGTGGGAATGCTGATGAAGCTTTTCGCCCGGAACAATACCGAGCGCAGGGTCCTGCTGAACACCGTCGGCCCGGTCTGGGACGGCAATGAGGTCTGGCTGATCACTGCGGGCGCCGCCACCTTCGCGGCGTTCCCCCTCTGGTACGCCTCGCTGTTTTCGGCCCTCTACTTCCCGCTCCTGGTAGTGCTGGTAGCACTGATCTTCCGCGCCGTGGCCTTTGAGTACCGCGGCAAGATGGACAGTGGCAGTTGGCGCACCCGTTGGGACTGGGCCATCGCGCTGGGTTCCTTCTTTGCGGCCTTTGGCGTAGGTGCCGCCCTGGCACTGACCACCACCGGACTTCCGCTGAACGCCAACGGAGACCGGGTGGGGGACTGGCTTTCCTGGTTCAGCGGCTACGCCGTGCTGGGCGGACTGGCGGTGGTGGGCTTCTCCCTGCTCCATGCCTTGGCTTTCCTGGCACTGAAGACCGACGGCGACGTCCGCCTTCGTGCCCGCCGCTGGTTTGTCCGGCTGCTTCCGGTGCTGCTGCTCCCCATCGCTGCCTGGGCCGTCAGCGTCCAGTTCCGCAACGGCGAGCCGTGGACGTGGGCGGCAGTGATCCTGGCTGTAGTGGCCGCGGTTGCAGCATGGCTGCTGGCACGCAAGGGCTCCGAGGGGCGGGCGTTTATGGCCATGGGCGGCTTCCTCCTGCTGGGGTCCGCTTCGATCTTCGGCGCCGTGTTCCCGGTAGTGCTGCCCTCCACCCTTGACCCTGCATTCAACCTGACTGTTACGAATGCTTCCTCCTCGGACTACACTTTGGGGCTTATGAGCATCGTGGCGGCCGTTGGCCTGCCGCTCGTGATCGTCTACCAGGCATGGACCTATTGGGTGTTCCGGCGGCGGGTGAGTGCGGACCACATTCCGGCCGCGCACAGCTTCCTGCCCGCCATCGCCACTAAAGCCTTCATCAGGAACGGCTGAGACTGACCGTGCGCCCAGACTTTCCTGCCGGACCTGCCACCCGTTCCGCCGTGTACTGGCTCGGCCTGCTCGCAGCGCTCAAGGCGCTGTCCCTGGTCCTCATGGGACAGGCCGTGGCGGCGATGCTGGCCGGCCTCGTCACCGGGGACCAGTCCTGGCCGGACCAGCTTCCCTGGGGGCTGGCAGGCGTGGTCCTGAGATCGGCCACAGTCTGGGCCCAGGGCATCGCCGCGCGCCGTGCGGCCCTGGGCATCAAAGAAGAACTCCGGTCCGAACTGCTGGAGCGGGCCCTCCGGAACGGCGCACGCAGCACCGGCCCGGCCGACGGCGGACTGGCTGTGCTGGCGACGCGCGGCCTCGATGCCCTGGACAGCTACTACACCCAGTTCCTTCCGGCGCTGGTGAACTGCGCCGCGATCCCGCTGCTGCTTGGGATGCGGATCCTGTTCGCTGACTGGATCAGCGCTGTTGTGGTGGTCCTGACGGTTCCGCTGGTCCCGCTGTTCATGGTGCTGATCGGACGGTACACGGAAGACCATGTCCGGGAGGCGCAGGCCACCCTGACCAGATTGTCCGCCCACATGCTGGAACTGGCCAAGGGCCTGCCTGTCCTGGTGGGGCTTGGCCGGGCCACGGCCCAGCGCCGGGCTTTGGAGGAAATCTCGGAGGAGTACCGCACAAGAACCATGGGAACTTTGCGGACCGCATTTCTATCCGCCCTGGCGCTGGAACTTATCGCCACAATCTCAGTAGCGGTGGTGGCCGTCTTCATCGGCGTCCGCCTGGTGCACGGCGATATGCCGCTCGAGGCCGGTCTCCTTGCCCTGATCCTCGCACCGGACTGCTACCTCCCGCTCCGTGAACTTGGTACCGCCCACCACGCCAGTGATGATGGCAGGGTGGCCCTCGCCGAGACCAGGGCGGTCACCGATGCGCCGGAGCCGCGCCCGATGCCCGCAAATGCTGGGCCGGTAACTGGTGAACCGTCAACTGCTGAACCGGCAGGCGGCAGCCCTGCCGCCGGGGGAGTGACCGTCGAGGGCCTTACCGTGACCTATTCCGGAAGGTCCGCTGCCGCCGTCGGGCCCCTGACCTTTACGGCTCCCCGGGGGTTGATCACCGCCCTGGACGGCCCCAGTGGGGCAGGCAAGAGCACGGTCCTTGGCGTGCTGGCGGGAACTATTGGCGACGGCGCGGGCAACGCCGTGTCCGGACAGATCGCGGGCCTGGACCGGGCTGCAGTGGCGTGGGTTCCGCAGCACCCGGTGATGGTGGCGGACTCCGTGCTGGCGGAAGTCCTGCTGTACCTCAACGGCGGAACCGTTGGTGCCACCACGAACGCGGCAGACAGTGCAGGAGCAGGTGCAGGTGCAGGAGTAGGAGCAGGAGCAGGAGGAGAGCGTGAGGCCAGGGAATGCCTCGCAGCTGCTGCTGCCGGGCACCTGGCGGACAAGCACCCTGCGGAACTGAGCCCCGGCGAGCTCCGGCGGGTGGCACTGGCGCGTGGCCTCGCCAGGATCAGGGCAGGCGCTACCGTACTCCTGCTGGACGAGCCCACCGCCCACCTCGACCACGCCTCCGCGGCCCTGGTGCAACAGTCCATCCTGGCGCTCCGGGGACAGGCCACCATCATCCTGGTGGCCCACGACCAGCAGACCCGCAGCATCGCCGGCCACCTGGTTCCCGTGTCGGCCCGCGGGATCACGGCGTCCCTGAACGCGGCCTCGATTGCCGCAAGCCACGCCGAGACGGTGGAGCAGCGGTCCCCGGGCGCCGCAGAAAGGGCTCCGGCCCCGGCGGCCACACGGGAAAAGCAGGCTGCCCTGTCCACCAACCTGCTCCTGTCCGGACTGCTGGCACCTGTGGCCGGCCGATTCACCGGTGCCGCTGTGGTGGGAACGCTTGCTGCCCTTTTCGCGGTGGCACTGTCCGGGCTGTCCGGTTGGCTGATCATCCGGGCGAGCGAACAGCCGCCCATCCTGTACCTGCTGACCGCCATCGTAGGCGTGCGTTTCTTCGGGATCGGGCGGGCTGTCCTCCGTTACTGTGAACGGCTCGTGCTTCACGATGCTGTTTTCGGGGCCCTCACCCGCCTGCGCGGCAAGCTCTGGGAATCTCTGAGCCGGAAGGCACTCTCGCTCCGGCGCCTCCTTCAGGGCGGCAACGTCCTGGGCACCGTGATTGATGACGTCGACACCGTCCGAGACCTGCTGCCGAGGGTGGTGCTGCCGCCCGTCACTGCGCTCGCCGTTGCCGGTTCGTCCCTGCTGGCCACGGTTCTGGTGGCGCCGGCGGCCCTGCCGGCCGTTGCTGCGGCGGCAGCCCTGAGCCTGCTGGTGGCCCCCGCAGCCGCACTGTGGGGTGACCGCCGGTCGGCCACCGCGGAACAGAACCTGCGGGCCGGCGTGCTGCGGCGGACGTCCGCGGCCCTCGATGCCCGCGCGGAGCTGCACGCGAACGGCGTGGCCGGCACCGTCCTTGACGCACTGCGTGCCGAGGACCGGGAGGCCACCCGGGCTTCGCAGCGCTCCGCCTGGGCCGAGGGCCTGGGCCAGGCCATCACAGTGGCCGCGTGCGGTACGGCCGCGCTGGGGGCGGCGGTGCTGATGGCCCCGGAGGTTATGGCCGGCGGCCTGGTACCCGCCACAGCCGCGGTGATCGTTCTTCTGCAGCTGGCCCTCGTGGAACCGTATGCTGCCATGACGACGGCGGTCCGGCAGTACCCTGCCCTCCGTGCAGTCATGCGCCGCATTGCGGAGTCCGGAGTCCTTGATGACACTGCGGCGGTGGCTGCTGGGGGAGACGGGCTGTACAACGTCCCGCCCCGCACCGGCGGCGCCGCCGGTGTGGAGCTGTCCAACCTCGCGGCCGCGTGGCCCGGCGGCGGGACAGTGTTCTACGGTGTATCCGCCAGCGCCGGCCCGGGCCGCTGGCTCGCGGTGACTGGCCCGTCCGGCGCGGGCAAATCCACACTCCTCTCGGTGCTCCTGGGCTTCCTCCCGGCATCTGCCGGCAACGCCGCAGTGACCGGGACCGCAGCGTGGTGCCCGCAGGAGGCGCACCTGTTCGATTCGACGCTGCGGGGCAACCTGATGCTGGGCTTTCCCGGCACAGTCTCCTCTGCGCCCCGTGACGCTGAGCTCGCGGCCGCGCTGGCCGCCGTCGGCCTCACTGCCCTGGTCTCGCGCCTCCCGGCGGGACTGGACACCCGGATTGGCCCGGGCGGATCGTTCCTCAGCGGCGGCGAGCGGCAAAGGCTCGCCGTGGCGCGGACACTCCTGACAGGAGCTGAAGTAATCCTGCTGGACGAGCCCACGGCCCACCTGGATGCTGAATCCGGACGGGACATGCTGGCCGATCTCCGCGCCGGCCTCAAGGACCGGACGGTGGTCATGGTGACCCACAATCCGGCGGACATCCACCCGGAGGACACCCTTCTGGACCTGTCCGTGGTGTCACGGCCGGACGGCGCGGCGGGCAATGCGCGGCTTCAGCAGCCGGAGGAAAGCCTCCGCTGAGCCCATCACGCCTGAGCCAGATTTCCCGGTTGGTGTAATAGCCTGATGCCATGACCCAGCAGTCACCAGTGGACTTTCCGCAGCTTCAATGGCGGCCGGCCGCAGTGTCCGACGTCCCCGCGTGGGCCGCGCTGATCGCACGGACGGCCGCCGCGGAACACCCCGTCTGGTATGAACGCGAGGCAGACCTCCAGCAGCACGTGGAGTCCCGAAAAAATCCACTGGCCACCCACACAGTGCTTGGCCTGGACGGCGGCGGCGTCATCAGGGCCTACGGCAGGATCTCCAAGAACCCGAACGGTGACAAGGCGCATGGATTCGGCTGCGTTGATCCGGCGTGGCAGCGGCGCGGGGTGGGAACGGCCCTTCTCGGCTGGCTGGAGCACAGCACCCGGCGGCGTTTCGCTGAAGACGCGGCCGGCGCCCCTGCTCCGGTGTTGCCCCGCCTCCGGATCGGCACTGAGCAGCAGCACGCTCACCAGGCAAAGCTGCTGGAATCAGCCGGCTATACGGTGGTCCGCTACTTCAACGAGATGCACCGGCCGCTGGACCAGCCGTTGCCCACGAAGGTCCTGGGCGGCGGGCTGGTGCTGGACGTCATGGCGGCGGAAATGCACGAACAGGTCCGCATCGCGCACAATGAGACCTTCCGCGACCACTGGGGCAGCGAGCCCCGGGATCAGGATTCCTGGTCCTTCACCGTCAAACACCCGCACGCCAGGCCGGATCTGAGCACAGTGGTAATCGACACGGAGAGTGGGACGGTGGCCGGCTACCAGCTGGCTTCCCATGATCCTGATCTTGCCGCCCGGCGCGGGTTCCGGGAGGGCTACACCGAACTGCTCGGAGTACGGCGGGAATACCGCGGACGGGGAATTGCGCAGGCGCTTCTGGCCGATGCCATGCACCGGTTTACCGTGGCAGGAATGGACGTGGCTTCACTGGACGTGGACTCGGAAAACCCCACCGGCGCGCTGGCCCTGTACACGGGGATGGGCTACCGGGCGGTCAACACCAGCATGGCGTGGGACAAAACGCTGTAGCCAACCAGCCGCGCCCTAGCCATCCACGCCCCAGCCGTCCGCGCGCTAGCCGTCCGCGCGCTAGCCGTCCGCGCGCTAGCCGTCCACGCGCTAGCCATCCACGTCGTGGAGGTGGTGTACCACGTCATGCAGGAAGTATTGCGCAAGCGTCAGGACCGTGAACTCGGAGCCGTTGCTGCGCAGGCCTTTCCGTCCCCAGTCGGACTCCCTGACCCCTGCAAATGACTCGGCGATCTGTTCGCCTTCGGCGGTCAGTTCGGCACTGACAACTGCGGGATCGGCGTTGGCGTAATCCATCTCGACGGCGGTGCGGTCCTGGTCCCAGTTTTCAAACTGTGCGTCGTCGGTATCGAGCATCAGGTTCAGCCGCTGGTCGAAGAGCGCAAAGACATCGCGGACGTGGCAGGCGTACTCCAGCGGCGACCATGTGGTGCCGTTGGGGCGTTCGGCCACCTCGGGACGCCGCAGGACCGCCCGCCACCGCGGCAGCATGTTCTGGATCGTGGCAGGGACGGTGGCGGGTGTGGCCGAGGAGAGGTCGAAGGAGCACTCAGGGCAAGGCCGGGTCAGGACCCAGGTCCAGTCCTTTTCATCAGGAATGATAGGCATGGCAGCAGTCTAAACGGGATCGGGCCACGCCATGGCAGGGCCCACCACATCCACCGCCTGGGAGAGCGGGATTCCCGAACCGTCCCGCCGGCCGTGCTCCTGCGGCAAGGATCTGGCAACGCCCGCCAGCGAGGAAGCCTTTGCAGGTCCGTGCCCCGCCCAGGCGAGCAGAAGCATGTCCTCGCCCTTGAGGAACCTGTGTGCGCGGACACCTGCTGTGGCGCGGCCCTTGGCAGGATACTCGGCGAAGGCCGTCACCTTCGCCGCGCCCGGAGCAGTTCCCGGCAGGGCGCCGTCTGTGCCGGCGATGGTGACCACCACGGCTTCGTCGTCGGTGGCTGAGACGGCACCAAAGAAAAGTACGGAATCACCCGCGGCGAGCTTGATGCCTGCCATGCCGCCTGCAGTCCTGCCCTGTGGACGGACGTTGGCGGCGCTGAACCGGAGCAGTTGTGCTTCGCGGGTGAGGAATACCAGCTCGGTCTCGTCAGACCCGGCCGGGGCCACCCCCACCACCAGGTCCTTGTCCTTGAGCGCAATGACTTCCCAGTCTTCGCGGTTCAGCGGGTACTCCGGCTGGACCCGCTTGACGATGCCCTGCACCGTCCCGATGGCCAGGACCTCATCCAGCGGCGCGAAGGCCACCAGCGATTCCCCCTTCAGAAGGGTGATGAAATCCTTGGCCTGCACCCCGCCCGCGAGGTTCGGCAGGCCGGACATCGGCGGGAGCACCGGCATGTCCATGACCTGCAGGCGCAGCATCCGCCCCTGGGATGTCACTGCGGCGATTTCCCCGCGGGCAGAGGTCTTCACTACGGAGCGGAAAACATCGTGCCGGGAGCGGGGGCCGGATTCAGCCAACGGCTCCTGGTTGGACGTCCGCGCGATCTGGCCCGAGGCCGTGAGGATGGCCCAGCAGGGGTCATCAGGGATCTCCAGAGCCAGGGGTGCGGCTTTGCCTTTCACGCCCGGGGCGGCGGCCAGAGCGGCAACGACAGTGGGGGAGACCGCCTCTGACTCAAGCAGGACTGTGCGCCGCGGCGTGCCGTACTTTTCGGCGATTTCGCCCAGCTCGGCGGACACGAGCCCACGGAGCCGCTCCTCCGAGCCGAGGATGGCTTCGAGCTCCGCGATCTCGCGGCGCAGCTCATCCTGCTCCTTCTCCAGCTCGATCCGGGAGTACTTGGTCAGCTGCCGCAGTCGCAGTTCCAGGATGTAGTTGGCCTGGATCTCGGAGAGGTCATAGATGGACATCAGCCGGGTCCGGGCCGCCGCAGCTTCATCGGAGGACCGGATGATCTGGATGACCTCGTCGATGTCCACGATGGCGATCAGGAGGCCCTCCACGAGGTGCAGGCGGTCCTTCTTCTTGAGCAGCCTGAACGCGGTCCGGCGGCGCACCACATCGATCCGGTGGTTCACATAGACAGAGAGCAGGGCCACCAGCCCCAGCGTCTGGGGCTGGCCATCCACCAGGGTGACGTTGTTGATGCCGAAGGAATCCTCCATCGGCGAGTAGCGGTACAGCTGCTGGAGCACGGCGTTGGGATTGAACCCGTTCTTCAGCTCGATGACCAGGCGCAGGCCGTGCTGGCGGTCGGTGAGGTCAACGATGTCGCTGATGCCCGTCAGCTTCTTCCCGTTGACGGCGTCCTTGATCTTCTCGATCACCTTTTCCGGGCCCACCATGTACGGCAGTTCGGTGACCACCAAACCGGTGCGGCGGGCCGAAAGCTGCTCGATCTCCACCTTGGCCCGGGTCTTGAAGGAACCGCGCCCTGTGGCGTAGGCATCGCGGATACCGTCCAGGCCCACAATCCGACCGCCGGTGGGCAGGTCAGGTCCCGGGACAAACCGCATCAGGTCATCCAAGCTGGCATCCGGATGGGCAATAAGGTGGCGGGCGGCTGCTATGACTTCCACCAGGTTGTGCGGGGCCATATTGGTGGCCATGCCGACGGCGATGCCCGTGGCGCCGTTGACCAGCAGGTTGGGGAACGCTGCCGGGAGGACATCGGGCTGGGTCAGCTGGTTGTCGTAGTTGGGGACGAAATCGACCACGTCTTCATCGAGGTGGTCGGTGAGCGTCAGCGCCGCCGCCGCGAGGCGCGCCTCCGTGTACCGCGGAGCCGCCGGGCCGTCGTCGAGCGAGCCGAAGTTTCCATGGCCGTCAATCAGGGGAAGCCGCAGCGAGAAGTCCTGCGCCATACGCACCATGGCGTCATAGATCGCAGTATCGCCATGGGGGTGGAGCTTGCCCATGACTTCGCCCACCACTCGGGCGCTCTTGACGTGGCCGCGGTCCGGGCGCAGGCCCATTTCGCTCATCATGTACAGGATCCGGCGCTGGACCGGCTTCAGGCCGTCACGGGCGTCAGGCAAGGCCCGGGAGTAGATCACCGAATACGCGTACTCGAGGAAGGAGCCTTCCATTTCGGACGTGACGTCGATGTCAACGATGTTCTCGACGAAATCCTGGCTGGCATCCCCGGCGGGGGTGGGGCTTTGGCGGCGTGCCATAGGGCGGGCGGATCCTTCTGGGGTACTGGTTTTCGATCTGGTCTTCAGGCAACGGGTCGGCGGCGGGAGTTTGTGGTTAGGCTAAGCCTATGGTGGATCAGCCCGGGGACGGCGTATATCCGGAACATTGGGAAGCCGATGTCGTTCTCCGGGACGGCGGAACAGCCCACCTGCGGCCCATCCTTCCCAGTGATGCGGACGCGGTCCAGGCCTTCCACGCCGGGCAGTCGCAGAACTCAATTTACATGCGCTTCTTCGCCTTCAAGGCCCGCCTGTCCAGCAAGGAGCTCAAACGCTTCACCGAGGTGGACTACAAGGACCGGGTGGCGCTGGTCATCACTTTCCGCGGCGAGATCCTTGGGATCGGCCGCTACGACAGGCTGGATGATCCCGCCGAAGCCGAGGTCGCCTTCAACATCGCGGACGCCCACCAGGGCCGGGGCATCGGTTCCATCCTCCTTGAACATTTGGCCACCGCTGCCCATGAGAACGGGATCCGCCGCTTCAGCGCCGAAGTCCTGCCGGAAAACCGCAAGATGCTGATGGTTTTCGCTGACGCCGGCTACGACGTCAAACGCCACTTCGACGACGGCGTCGTGAGCCTCGAATTCAATATCGACCCCACGGAAAAGTCCCGGGCCGTCATGGAGTCACGCGAGCACCGCGCGGAGGCCAGAAGCGTCCGGGACCTGCTGGCGCCGTCGTCCGTTGCAGTGATCGGGGCCAGCCGCAAATGGGGAACCGTGGGTTACCAGCTGCTGGAGCACATCATCGAAGGCGGCTTTACCGGCCCGGTCTACGCCATCAACCCCGAGGCGTTTGAGCTGGCTGGAATGATCTCCTTCGCCAGGCTCCAGGACGTCCCGGACCAGGTGGGGCTGGCCATCATCGCCGTCCCCTACGAGGAAGTGGCCACGGTGGTGGACCAGTGCGCCGCTGCCGGCGTCAAGGGAGTGGTGATAGCCACTGCAGGCTTCGAGGACGACGGCGCCCGCGGCCTTGCGCGCCAACGCGACCTGGTCCGCAAAGCCCGGGCCAGCGGCATGCGGGTCATCGGGCCTGCCTCGCTGGGAATCGTCAACACGCACCCGGACGTGATGCTCAACGCCTCCATGGCGCCCACCATGCCGCGGCGCGGCGGCCTGGGCCTGTTCAGTCAGTCCGCGGCCATCGGGGTATCCCTCTACGCTGCCTCAAGCCGGCGCCGGCTGGGCCTGTCCACCCTGTTGTCTGCCGGTAACAGGGCGGACGTCTCCGGCAACGACATGATGCAGTTCTGGGAGGACGACGCCGGCACCACCGCCGTGGGCCTGTATCTGGAGTCGATCGGGAACCCGCGCAAATTCTCCCGGATCGCCCGGCGGCTGGCACGCACCAAGCCGGTAGTAGTAGCCAAGTCCGAGACCATGGGCCTGCGCCTGCCGCCCGGCCACGCAGTCCGGACCACCCAGGCGCCCGCCGGAGCACTGGACGCCATGATGCGGCAGTCGGGCGTCATCAGGGTGGAGACCATCGAACAGCTGATGGACATCGCGCAGGTGGTGGCAGGTCAGCCTTTGCCCGCGGGGCCCGGTCTGGCAATTATCAGCAACTCGCTGGCACTGGGCAGGGTGGTGGCGGACAGCGCCGCAGCCCACGGCCTGGAAGTGGACGGCATCGTCACCGACGTTGACCTCGACGCCGGCATGTCACTGGCACTTCCTGCCCTCAGGCGCAGCCTCCAGGAAACCCTTGCCTCCGCCAAGGTGCACGCCGTGGTGGCGGCCCTGCTGCCGGCCCGGGGGCTGACAGTGGATCACATCGCCGAGGTCCTGGCAGAATGTTCCGCCGCTGCCGGAAAGCCGGTGGTGGCCGCGTTCACCGGCATCCTCGATCCCTCCGTCTACGTGGAGGGCATGATGGGAGCCGACGGCCGGGCAGTTCCCTGCTTCTCAAATCCCGGCGCAGCGGTGGCAGCGCTCGCCGCCACCGTGCGCTATGCCGAGTGGGTGGCACGGGACCCGGGCCATTTCGTGGAGCCGGAAGGCTGCCACCCCGAAAATGCGCGGATCCTCCTGGATCAGTTGCTCCACGACGTTCAGGGTGAACAGCTGAAAACCCTGGATCCCGGGGCCGCAGCCGCCCTGCTGGCGCACTACGGCATCCAGGTGCTGCCGTCCGCAACGTTCGAAACAGAGGACGAAGCCGTTGAAGCCGCGGACCGGCTGGGCTACCCGGTGGTCCTGAAAACCACTGACCCGGCGCTCCGCCACCGCCTCGACCTGGGCGGCGTGCGCCTGGACATCGAGGATGCCGAGTCGCTCCGCCGGAACATCTCCCAGATGCGGCGCTCGCTGGCACCGTTCGGTTCCCGGGCCTTGGAGGTCCAGTCCATGGCGCCGGTAGGCCAGGCCTGTACGTTCCGCGCCATCGAGGATCCACTGCTGGGACCGGTGGTCTCTTTCGGGCTGGCAGGGGACGCCGTGAACCTGCTCGACGACTGGGCGCACCGCGTGCCGCCGCTGTCCGCTGTTGACGTCAAGGACTTCATCCGCGCACCCCGGGCTTCACGCAAGCTCTTGGGCTACCAGGGACTTCCGGCCGTGGATATTGATGCCCTCGAAGACCTCGCCGGCCGGCTGGCCTGGATGAAGGACAACCATCCGGAGATAGCTTTGGTGGAGTTCAACCCCGTCCTGTCCGGCCCGCACGGGGTGTCCATCCTCGCGGCGGACATCCGGATCGGCAACGCGGCCCAGCGCACCGACAGCGCCCGCCGCGCCATGCTGGGCTAAGGGCGGTTAGCAAGTCCCCGGCCGATCTGTGAAAATGGGGGAATGAGCTCACAGCCTCCGCAGTCAACGCCTTCCACGCCCGGCAGTGACAACCTGGCAACCCGCCCGCACAGCTCACACAGCCACACGCCGCAGGGGCAGACCCTGGACGGCGCGCTCCAAAAGGCCGGCTTCTACCCGCTTCTGGTGGCCGACGTCGTTGATGACGCCCTGGATGGCCGCGAATGCGTGGCCCACCTGGTGCACCTGGAGACCCACTTCGACCGGGCCGAGGTCCGCCGGCACATCACCGTGCTGGTCCTGACCGCGGACATGCTGGTCATCACCCACGTGGACGATCAGCAGCTCGATGAAGCCGGCGAACAGACCGTCGCCCAGATCTCCACCGAATCCGTGCCCGTGGCGCAGATCAGGTCCGTGGTCCTCAGCTACATGTACTCCCAGCCACAGGACTACAAACCCTCCGATCCTGTCCGGGAGGTCACCCTCGCCATCGCCTGGTCCGGCGGCCAGCGGCTGGACATGGGGCCCGCGAGCTGCGGGGATCCTCAGTGCGAGGCCGATCACGGCTACAGCGGAACCATCGCCCAGGAGGACATCGTCCTGCGCATCAGCGCCGAAGCCGACGGCCTGCAGGCCGTACAGGACGCCAAGCTCTTCGCCCGTGCCCTGCGGGCAGTGAACACCGGCTCCACGGCCCCGGTGGCCCACAACGGCCAAACCCTTCAGCCCCGGCCCAGGACGGGCGTTTTCGGGAACCGGCTGAGCCGCGGCCACCAGCAGCGCTGAGATGCCCGACCAAGGAAAGACGACCCTCTCCGCCGCAGGTGCTCCCGCCCCGGGAACAGCTGTCCCGCCAAATATGCCGCCCCCGCCTGCGTTTGGCCGGCGCTCCGTCGCGGAGGTTCTGACCAGCGCGGCAGCCAGCCTGGGAGCGGAGGGTTTCAGCAACACCCTGGGCCTCCCGCCGGCGTCGCGCGTGTGCGTTGTCCTCGCTGACGGCCTGGGCCGGAACCTCCTGAAACAGAAGTCCGCCCACACACCCTTCCTGCGGTCCAGGATGCAGGCAGGCCAAGGGGAGATTCCGGTGTGGCTGGACTCCACGTTCCCCTCCACCACCGCTTCCGCCCTCTCCAGCTTCGGCACCGGCGTCCCCCCGGGCCAGCACGGACTGGTGGGCTATGACGTCCTGGACCCCGAACAGGACAAAGTGGTCAACATGCTGGGCAACTGGGATGCCGGCGTGGACCCTGCCACCTGGCAGCCCTTTCCCACGGTCTTTGAGCGGGCGGCGCAGAGCCTTGACGTAATTACCGTCAGCCTGCCGCAGTTCGGCGATTCCCCCATGACACGGGCAGCCCTCCGCGGCGGACGCTTCGTCTCCGCTACCACCTCCCATGCCCGCACCGCCGCTGCAGCAGAAGCCATGGCTACCGCCGGGCCCTCCCTGATGTACTTCTACGTCAACGAACTGGACAAGGCCGGCCACCGGTACGGCTGCCAGTCGGAACAGTGGGAACACCAGCTGGAGGAACTGGATGCCACCGTCAAGCGGCTCAACGCCTCCCTTCCCGCGGGAACCACTGTGCTGCTGACCGCGGACCACGGCATGCTCGACGTACCCGAACCGCAGCGCATCGACTACTCCGCGGACCCCTCGCTCATTGACGGCGTACGGCACACGGCGGGGGAGCCGCGGATGGTGCATCTCTACCTCGAGCCCGGAGCCGGCACCGCGGGACGGCAACGCCTGCTTGAAGCCTGGCGTGCCCGGTTCGGTGACAGGATCTGGGCTTTCACCCGTGAGGACGCCATCGCTGCGGGACTCTTCGGGACTGTGCGCCCCGCCGTCGAACCGCGGATCGGCGACATCATGATCGCCGCCCGGGACGCCCTGGCCCTTTACGACACCCGCCGGGTGAGGCCCGCGGCCATGGAGGTTGTGGGCCAGCACGGCTCCCTGACCAAGGCGGAACGCGAAGTACCGCTGCTGTTCTTTACCGCCGAAGGCAGGCGTCCGGTCCGTGGCTGAGCTGCTGTTTTTCTCCGGCACCATGGACTGCGGCAAGTCCACCCTTGCCCTGCAGATGGATTACAACCACCGGGCCAGAGGGCGGGGCGGGGTCCGCTTCAGCCGCAACGACCGTGCCGGCGGGTCAAGGATTTCCAGCCGCCTGGGTTTGGAGACCGACGCGGTGGAGGTCCTCGACGCCACAGACTTCTGGGACGAAGTAGTCAACCGGCGAACCAAAGGCAAACGCGTTGACTACCTGATCTGTGACGAGGCCCAGTTCTACTCGCCAGCGCAGGTGGAGCAGCTGGCCCGGGTGGTGGATGAGATGGAGGTGGACGTTTTTGCCTTCGGCATCACGGCTGACTTCCGCGCCCGGCTCTTTCCCGGTTCCCAGCGGCTGATCGAACTTGCAGACCGCGTGCAGGTACTCCAGGTCGAGGCGCTGTGCTGGTGCGGGCGCCGGGCCACCCAGAATGCCCGCACGGTGGACGGGGTGATGGTCATGGAAGGCGCCCAGGTGGTGGTGGGTGACGTGGAAATGGGCACTGATCATGCCTCAGCGGGAGGCGGCGGCCAGGCGCCGGTAGTGGGCTACGAGACCCTGTGCCGCCGGCACTACATGCGGCGGGTCACGGCGCACGGCGCGAACATCATGGCACGGCAGGATCCGCTGCTGCCCTTCGAGGTGGATGCGTGCCTGTGGCGCGGATCCGGCGAAACCTCAGCCTGAGAACTCAGTCCCTCCGGGTTCCAAAAACAATTTCATCCCAGCTGGGGACCGTGGACCGCTTCGGTTTTGCGGGCTGCCGTTCGGGCAGGTCGGCGTCTTCCCCGCGTGAACCAGGTTCGCCGGAACCCTCTGAATCCGAGGACCGGCGGGGGCTTCCACCGCCGAGGAGTTCATCCAGGCCCACGCTGAGCGTCGGGTTACGTGACTCGGACGGCTCGGGTGTGGAGTCGCTGCGCGGTTGCGACGGCGGCACAGGGCCTGCCGGACGTAGCGGGGACGCCACAATGGTGATTTCCCGGGTGTCTGTACTGACGCCGTCGTGCAGTTTCAGCACGTCATCTTCAGGTTCCCGGTGCGGCGGGATCAGGCTCAGCCGGGACAGCATGGACGGCCTGCCTTCCCGCTTGCGGGTCAGTGGATCCGCCGGGGCGGCAGGCGCTGCCGCGTCCGTATTGTCTGCGTCTGCGGGAGCACCTTCCTGGGCCTCCCGCGCTCCGTTGTCCCGGGCACCGTGGTCCCGTGAGCCGGTTTCCGGCTCCGCTACCTCCGACGGCCGCGGATGCGCCGCGGGCACCCCGTGGGTCAGGAGCAGTGCCAGGGCGTCGTCCGCGTCCTCGTCCACACCCAGGCGCTGGCCGCGGCGTGACCGGAGCATGTCCAGGAGGCCGTCCGATTCCTTGGACGGGGGGACGGACTGCGGGCCGGTTGAGTTGCGCGCGGCCGCTTCCGCGTCGGTTTCAAAATCAAAAGGCCGGTCCGAAACGGCCGTCAGCCGGCGGGCTGGGACAGGCCCGTCCATGGGCTCCAGCTCGCTGAGCTGCTGCGCCCAGCGGTTGGCGTTCTGCAGCGATTTGCGGGCCGGGCTGAAGGTCCACAGCGCGGGCGGCTCCTCGCCGATCCCGGCGGTACGGCCCTTGTTGGCTTCAAAACGGGCAGCCACGGTCCAGCTGCCGTCCGGGCGTCGCCATGAATCCCACTCCACGGTGGACGGTTCAACGCCGTAGGCCGAGAGCCGGTGGTAAACCATTTCCTGGAGCGACGCCGGGTTGTCACCAAAAACGGAGCGGTAGGTGTCATGGCCAGGGGAGGGGGAAGCCACTTCGATCTTCCGGGCCTGTTGGGCCACGTACTCACGCTCGGCCAGCACCGGACCCTCATAGCGCTCCACTTTGGCAAGGGGCAGCCCTGAAAGCTCCGCCACGTCGGCCGCAGTGGCACCGCTGCGGATCCGCGCCTGGATGTCCCGCGGGGACATGGCAATAGGCACGGCCGTGGCCGCTGGTTTCGCGGTAGACCGGCTGGCCGACCGCAGTGCTTCATCGATCGGCAGCTGGAACATCTCGCCGCCGGCGCCGCTCAACAGGAGATGCTCCCCGTCGTCGTGTACGCCTACAAGCCGTAGATCCTGCATACAAATCCTCCACCCTGGCATTACTATCAATCGAAACTCTGCCACCGACGGCAGCTCTTTTGCCTTAGGAGCAAGGGCGCGCCGTGATATTCCGGGACTTTCCCGTGCTGCGGAGGCGGATAGCCAGGGAAAAGGACGGACACTTCTACTGCAGGGAGTGCGAAGGCTGAGCCGCCGGCTACTGCCCTGAAAGGGCGGTCACCAGTTCGTCCGGCCGGCGCGAGGATGCCAGCCAGTAAGGGGTGCGGTCTGAGGGGTCGGTGATTTCGATCCGGACCACGGGATCGATCCAGCCCCGGATGCAGAGGTAAGCGAGCCCGTTCAGCTTCGTTCCCCGTTGGGCAGTGGCTTCCTTGCCACGGAACGCCTCCACGCCGCCGATGAAGCGGCGCTCGATGGTGGCGCGGCCTACTGTCAGTGCCTCAGGGGTGACCAGTATGGTGGGCGTGGACGTCAGCAGCATGGCGGCAATAATGGTGAACAGCACGCCCGCGGCGATGTAGCCGGCAGCCATGCTGATCGGAGCGAAGACCAGGATGCCCGCGCCGGAGATTCCCGCCGCGATGATCCAGATCCAGATGTTCGGCCACAGCCTCTCCCGAAAGATGGCCGGAGTGCCGGCTGGGGACGCGCTGGGGACAGGGGCAGTGGAACTGGGATCGGGCATGCCAACAGCTTTCCATCTTTGCCTGGCTATTTCATCTTGGGTACCTCCGGGCGGCCGGGCGATTCTAGGTCGGAACTGCGGCTGGGCGTTAGAGTGTGTGACTGTGACTGACGAACTTGCCACTGTTGAACCCGCTGTCGAATCCGCTCCGGCGAACACCCTGCCCGGCGCTGCGCCGGATGCTGCCGTTCCCTATGGAGCCCCCACGCTCCAGGTGCAGCTGAAAATGCTCGACGACGGACTTGAGTTTCCGTCCTACGCGCACCCAGGCGACGCGGGGGCGGACCTGCGGGCCCGCGAGGACGTGGTGTTGCATCCGGGCGAGCGCAAGCTGGTGCCCACCGGAGTTTCCATTGCTTTGCCGGACGGCTTTGTGGCACTGATCCACCCCCGCTCGGGCCTGGCAACGAAGCATGGGCTGACCATTGTCAACGCGCCGGGGACGGTGGACGCCGGCTACCGCGGCGAAATTTCCGTGACCCTGCTCAATACTGATATGCGGGAAGCCATCGAGCTGCGACGCGGCGATAGAATTGCACAGATGGTCATCCAGCGGGTGGAGTATGCGCAGTTTGTCCCCGTCAACGATCTCAGCGGGTCCGTGCGGGGAGCCGGCGGATTCGGCTCAACCGGCGGATTTACCTCACCCCCAGCCTGACCCCCGCCTGTTCGGCCGGCCCGGCGTTGGTTGCCCGTGGTGGCGAAGACTTTCGGCGGCCGCCCGGCACCACCGGCCGCCAGGCGCTTATCCGGCCGCCAGGTACTTGAACAGCCGCCATGCACGTTAACAACAAAGGAGACGAACCCCATGGTTTTTGGGCTCGGCAGGAAATCGAAGAAGGACCAGGCAGCCGAACCGGATGAGGCCGCTGCCTCAGCGGAATCATCGGATTACGCTGACAAGGCTTCGGAGGGCGCCGGGAGGGCAACCGGCCCGTTCGACGTCTCCGAAATCTCCAGCCGTGACGGCTACGTTGACCTCGGCGCCCTGCTGATCGCGCCGAGTGAGGGGCTCCAGCTCCGGCTCGAAGTTGAGGAGGCCACTCAGCGTGTGGTGGCGGTGACGATGGACCTGAACGGATCCAGCCTGCAGCTTCAGGCCTTTGCTGCTCCTAAGAGCGAAGGCCTCTGGGACGAAATCCGTGACCAGATCGGTCAGTCAGTGGGAAGCCAGGGCGGACAGGTTGAGGAAATCCAAGGCGAATTCGGGTCCGAACTGATTGCCAAACTGCCCGCCGGCGCGGCCGACGGCAGCCAGGGGTACCGGGTGGCGCGCTTCATCGGGGTCGACGGCCCGCGTTGGTTCCTCCGCGGAGTCCTGGGCGGCGACGCAGCCATGGACCGTGCGGCAGCGGCTCCTCTTGAATCGCTGTTCCGCCAGATTGTGGTGATCAGGGGGGACAGCCCCATGCCGCCGCGGGACCTGCTGCAGCTCCGGCTGCCGAAGGACGCCAGCCCCACCCCGCCGCCTCCCGCGCCGGAAGCACCTGCTGCCCCGAATCTCCAGCAACCCGAGCGTGGTCCGGAAGTCACACAGATTGGCTGATTCCCGCCATGGTCCGGCCGGCCCGTCAGGGGAGGCCGGCGTACCTGTCAGCAGCCTTCCGGAGCGCGGACGGGTGGTGTGTCACGGTTTCATTGAATCGGTCACCTACGTGCCGGTAGACCAGAACCCCGCGTTCTCCGCTATCGTCTCGGATCCCGGGCCCCAGCGGTCCGGGGCAAAGCAGGCACCGGGGACCCGGGGCCGGCTGCGGGTGGTCTGGCTGGGGCGGCGCAAGGTTCCCGGCATAGAAGCCGGGACGGAAGTCCGCATCGAGGGCATGCTGGTCCTGAGCCAGGGACTGCCCACCATCTTTAATCCACGCTACGAAATACTTTCCCGCCAGGAGCACGAATGACCCCGTCCCAGCCAGACCCGTCCTCCGGCGCGGACCAGCAGCACGCCTCCGGCCCGGCCCGCCCGGGACAATCAGGCCAAGCACAATCAGGCCAAGCGCAATCAGGCCAAGCACAATCAGGCACGGGACCAGCCGGCACGGAGCCTGCCTCCATTGCAGGTCTGGCAGAGGGCTACGCAGCCCAGGCAGGCCTTCACCGGACCCACGACGGCCGGATCGATGTCCTCAAGACGGCCGGGGGATACCAGGGCATCGCCGAGAGCATTGTGCCTGGACTGCTGTTCCTGGTCACGTTCACTCTCACCCGTGACCTGACGCTGTCGCTGGTGGCGGCCCTGGCATCGGCGGCTGCGTTCACAGTGGTCCGCCTCATCCAGCGCCGCCCCCTGACCCAGGCCCTGGCTGGAGTGGTCGGGGTGGGCATCTCGGCCTGGCTGGCGAACACGACGGGCAAGGCGGAGGACTTTTACCTGCCCGGCTTCATCACCAACGCCGTGTACATCGTGGCCATGGTCATCTCGATCGCCATCAAGTGGCCTGTGGCGGGACTGTTGTTCGGATTCATCCGCAATGAGGGCCTGGACTGGCGCAAGGATCCGGTCCGCCTCAGGGCGTACCGCCTGGGCACGTGGATCATCGTCGGCGTCCTGGTGCTTCGCCTGGTGGTCCAGGTTCCGCTGTACCTGATGGGGTCGGACGGATTGGCGGCCCTTGCCACCACCCGGCTGATCATGAGTACACCGCTCTACATCCTCGGCGTCTGGATTGCGTGGCTGATCACCCGCCCGGTTCCCGCCGCCGATGATCAGCCTTCGAAGCCGTCGTCCTCCGGAACCTGAGCCGCGGCTACCTGCACACCTTCCTCCGGGAGGGCGTCCCCGGAAGGTTCAGCTGACTCGGGGGACAGCAGCGCACGCAGCTCGTCCTCGGCGGCGATCGTGGTGACGAAGAACAGCTCGTCGCCGCCGTCGATCACGTCATCCCGGCTGGGAGTGATGGGCGCATGGTCCCGGAGGATCGCCACCAGAGTGGAGTCCTCGGGCCACTCGATGCTGCCCACCGTCAGGCCTATGACATGGGAGTCGTGCGGAACCGTGAACTCCACCAGGGAGGACACTCCGGTCTGCAGCGTCAGCAACCGGACCAGGTCACCGATCTCCACGGCTTCCTCCACCAGCGCCGTCATGAGCTGGGGGGTGTTGACGGCAACGTCAACGCCCCAGGAGTCGTTGAACATCCAGTCGTTCTTGGGATTGTTGACGCGGCCCACCGTGCGCCCCACACCGAACTCGGTTTTCGCCAGGAGCGAGACCACCAGGTTCACCTTGTCATCGCCCGTAGCGGAGACCACGACGTCCGCTTCCTCCACTTTGGCGCCCTGCAGGGTGCTGAGTTCGCAGGCGTCACCCACCAGCCAATGCGCGCCGCGCAGGCCGCTTCGGCCGATCACCTCAGGTTTGAGGTCGATCAGCAGGATTTCGTGTTTGTGGGCCAGGAGTTCCCGGGCGATGGAAGACCCCACGCTCCCCGCGCCGACAATAACAACCTTCACTACAACTCCTTGACAGGTGCTTTGGCCAGGATCTGTGCGACCTGGGAACTGCGCTCCACAGGCAGCATGGCGTGGACTGTATCGCCGTCCTGGTATGACGTGCCGGGCTCGGGAAGCATGCCCTCACCGAACCGGGTCAGGTACGCCACGCGGATGTCCGCGGCCTTCTCGATCTCACTGACCCGGTGGCCGATCCAGCCGGCATCCAGATCCACTTCAGCGAGTACCAGCCGGCCGGACGGCTCGCGGAAATCGCCGGCCAGGTGCTGTTCGGGGAGGATGCGCCGCAACACCTGGTCAGCACTCCAGCGCACGGCAGCCACGGTGGGAATTCCGAGCCGCTGGTAGATTTCCGCGCGGCCGGGATCGTAGATCCTCGCCACCACATGCGGGACGTGGAAGGTTTCGCGCGCCACCCGGGTGGCCAAAATGTTGGAGTTGTCCCCGCTGGACACCGCGGCGAAGGCGTAAGCCTCCGCCACACCGGCCTGCTGGAGGGTGTCCCGGTCAAAACCCACACCCGTGACTTTCCGCCCGGTGAAGCCCTGCCGAAGCCGGCGGAACGCACGGTCATCCTGGTCAATGATGGCCACGGAATGACCGGCGTCCTCCAGCGTGTGTGCCAGAGTCGCCCCCACCCGGCCACATCCCATGATCACGAAATGCGCCACCGTTTCTCCTCAAGTTCCGTAGCCTGTTGCTGCTGCTAGAACTCTACCGGCATGGCACCGCCCGGAGCCGCGCGGAGGCCGTCATGACATGGGCGGGGAATCAGACTAGCTTTGTGGAGTGCTGACAATACTGAATGCCGTAAAACGGGTGCTGGTGGGCAGGCCCTTCAAGAACGACAGGCTCGCCCACACGCTGCTTCCCAAGCGGATCGCACTTCCCGTTTACGCCTCAGATGCACTGTCCTCTGTTGCCTACGCGCCGGATGAAATCCTGCTCACGCTGGCCCTCGCCGGTGTCAGTGCCGTGGCCTTTTCCCCGTGGGTGGGCCTGGCCGTCATGGTGGTGCTGCTGACAGTGGTGGCCTCCTACCGGCAGAACGTGCACGCCTACCCGTCCGGCGGCGGCGATTACGAGATCGCCAACGACAACCTGGGCAAGTACGCCGGACTGACGGTAGCGTCGGCGCTCCTGGTGGACTACGTCCTCACAGTGGCCGTCTCAATGTCCTCGGCGGCCGCTTACCTCACCACGGCAGTGCCGTCCCTGCACGGGCAACAGGCCCTGATAGCCACCATCGGCGTCGTCCTCCTGGCACTGGTCAACCTCCGGGGCGTCAAGGAGGCCGGCACGCTTTTCGCCGTCCCCACCTACATTTTTATGGCCTCGATCCTCGGCATGACCGCAACGGGGATTTTCCAGGCCGCCACCGGCCAGCTGGGCCAGGCGCCGTCCGCGGACTTCACGATCGTGCCGGCTCCAGGATTCGACGAAGGCCTGGTGGGCCTGGCGGGAGCATTCCTGCTGCTGCGGGCCTTTTCCTCCGGCGCGGCGGCCCTGACCGGGGTTGAGGCCATCAGCAACGGCGTGCCGAACTTCAAGGCGCCCAAGAGCAAGAACGCGGCCACCACCTTGTTGCTGCTCGGTGTAATCGGTGCAACGATGCTGGCGGGCATCATCTATCTCGCCAACGCCACCCGGGTCCACATTGTGCTGGACCCGGCCACGGAATTCCTCGTCGATGGACTGCCGCTGCCCGAGGGATACATCCAGAGCCCGGCCATCAGCCAGATCGCGCAGACCATCTTCGGTCCCGGCTCCATCCTCTTCTACGTTGTGGTGGCGGCCACGGGCGTCATCCTGGTGTTCGCCGCGAATACCGCGTTCAACGGCTTTCCCGTCCTGGGCTCCATCCTCGCCCAGGACGGCTACCTGCCGCGCCAGCTGCGTACCAGGGGTGACCGGCTGGCCTTCAGCAACGGCGTCCTGGCCCTTGCCGCGGGTGCGCTGGTGCTGATTCTCGCCTTCAACGCCGATGTCACCAAGCTCATCCAGCTTTACATCGTGGGCGTCTTCATCTCCTTCACGCTCAGCCAATTGGGCATGATCAGGCACTGGGGGAGGGAGCTGAAGCTGGCCAAGGACAAAGCCGTCCGGCGGAGGATGGTCAAATCGCGGACCATCAACAGCATCGGCTTCGGCATGACGGCCCTGGTGCTGATCATCGTCCTGGTCACCAAGTTCGAGCAGGGAGCTTGGATCGCGCTGCTGGCAATGGTGGCGCTGTTCCTGATCATGTGGAGCATCCGCATGCACTACGACAACGTGGCCAAGGAACTGGCCGTGGACGAGGACTCCTCCCCGCGGGCGCTGCCGTCCAGGGTCCACGCAGTCCTTCTCGTTTCACACGTCCGCAAGCCGGTCCTCCGCGCCCTGGCCTACGCCCGGGCGTCCCGGCCGTCCCGCCTGGATGCCATCACCGTGGACATCGATGCCGGGGAAACTGCCCAGACGGTGGCGGACTGGGAAAAGCTCGAGATCCCCGTGCCGCTGACGGTGCTGGCCAGTCCCTACCGCGAGACCGTTACGCCCATCATGGAATATGTGAAGAACATGCGCCGCGATTCCCCCCGCGACCTCGTGGTGGTCTACATCCCCGAGTACGTGGTGGGTAAGTGGTGGGAGCAGCTGGTCCACAACCAGACGGCGCTGCGCATTAAAACCCGGCTCCACTTTGAACCTGGCGTGATGGTGGCCAGTGTCCCGTGGCAGCTGAAATCATCCGAAGAAGCCAAGAACCTGCAGGATACTAGATGACCCCCGAAACACAGACACCGTCCGCAACTGCCCCGGCAGCCCCTCCTGAGCTGGTGCTCGACGTCGGCCCGGTGGCCCACGGCGGACACTGCGTGGCCCGCCATGATGGCCGGGTGATCTTTGTCCGCCATGGCATTCCAGGGGAGAAGGTCCGGGTCCGCCTGACGGACGCAGGTGACGCCGCCAAGTTCTGGCGCGCCGATGTTGTGGAGGTGCTGGAGGCATCTCCGGACCGGACCGCGCACTTCTGGCATGTCGCAGACTCCGGCCGCGCCTGGAGCCACGGCCACCCGCCGGTGGGCGGGGCCGAATTCGGCCACATCTCCCTGGTCCGCCAGCGCGCGCTGAAGTCGGCGGTACTCGCCGAGCAGCTCCAGCGGCTCGCCGGCGTCGAGCGTTCCCCCGAAGTGGAAGCCGTGGGCGGCTCCCGGGAACAGGGTTCCGCGTACGACGCCGGAACTGGCCTCGGGTGGCGGACCCGCGCGAGCTTCTCGGTCACCACGGGAGGAAAACCGGGCATGCACGCCCACCGTTCAGACCAGATCATCCCGGTCCGGGAAATGCCACTGGCGGTGGACGGCATCAACCGGCTGCGGTTATGGGACATCGATCTGCAGGGCATCGCACGGGTGGAGGTGGCAGCGCCGTCGAACGGCTCGCGCCCGCTGGTGCTGCTCGCTCCGGTGCCGGGAACAAAACCCAAGCGGCTCAGTGCCATTGCCGCCCAACTCCCCGAGGACGTTTCGGTGGCAACGTTCGAACCGCTCACTGACGAGGTCCAGCAGCTGCGCGGCCGGACCTGGGTCCAGGAGACCGCAGCGGGCCACGACTACCGGGTGAGCGGCGCCGGTTTCTGGCAGATCCACCGCGACGCGCCCGGGACGCTTGTGGGGGCAGTCACAGAATTCCTCCAGGACGGAGGCTTCCTGGCGCCCGGTTCGGTGGTGGCTGACCTCTACTCAGGCGCAGGGCTGTTCACTGCCGCGCTGGCTGACGCGGTGGGGGAGACGGGCTCGGTTCTGTCAGTGGAGGGAGCCCCCGGATCCAGCCGGGACGCCCGCAAAAACCTCCATGGAGCGCCGCAGGTGGAGATCGTGCAAGGCCGGGTGGAACGCGTACTCCGCCAGAAACCGCGGAACTTTGATGCCCTGGTCCTTGATCCGCCGCGTGCCGGCGCCGGCAAGGCTGTGGTCAACCAGCTGGTGGCCGCCGGTCCGCGGGCCATTGCCTACGTCTCCTGTGACCCGGCATCCTTCGCCAGGGACGTGGGGTACTTCCAGCAGGCGGGCTGGTCCCTGTCCGGGCTGCGGGCCTTCGATCTGTATCCGCACACCCACCACCTGGAGACGGTCGCCTTGCTTACTCCTGGCCGCTGACACGGGAACTATTTCGACTACTATTGGCGGAGTAATCCCACGTCGCGCCCCGTATTTCGCGGCCGACCTCCTGCAACTTTCTTGGGCCGGCACTAATAAGGCCTGCCTAACTAGCAAGCGGTCTACCGCGCGACAAAGATGAAACTGTTGCGAGAGGAGTCCTGCGATGAGCACTGTGGACAGCTTCGGTTCAAAAGGCAAACTTAATGTAGCCGGAACCGAATACGAAATTTTCCGGTTGAACTCCGTTGAAGGTGCAGAAAACCTTCCGTTCAGCCTCAAGGTATTGCTTGAAAACCTGTTGAGGACCGAGGACGGCGCGAACATCACTGCCGATCACGTCCGCGCCTTGGCTGGCTGGGATCCCAATGCCCAGCCCGATACAGAAATCCAGTTCACGCCTGCCCGCGTGATCATGCAGGACTTCACCGGCGTCCCCTGCGTGGTGGACCTGGCGACAATGCGTGAAGCGGTCAAGGAACTCGGCGGTGACCCCAAGCGGGTCAACCCCCTCGCTCCTGCGGAAATGGTCATTGACCACTCCGTGCAGATCGACGCCTTCGGCAACTCCGGCGCACTGGAGCGCAACATGGAGATCGAATACCAGCGGAACGGGGAGCGTTACCAGTTCCTCCGCTGGGGCCAGACCGCATTTGACGACTTCAAAGTTGTTCCGCCGGGAACCGGCATTGTGCACCAGGTCAACATTGAATACCTGGCCCGCACGGTCATGACCCGCGAGGTTGATGGTGCCCTGCGCGCCTACCCGGACACCTGCGTTGGCACCGACTCGCACACCACCATGGTCAACGGCCTGGGTGTCCTGGGCTGGGGCGTTGGCGGCATCGAAGCCGAAGCAGCCATGCTGGGACAGCCTGTTTCCATGCTGATCCCGCGAGTGGTGGGCTTCAAGCTGACCGGGTCCATCCCGGCCGGCGCCACCGCCACCGACGTTGTGCTGACCATTACCGAGCAGCTCCGCAAGCACGGTGTGGTGGGCAAGTTCGTCGAATTCTACGGCGAAGGCGTCGCGGCTGTGCCGCTGGCAAACCGCGCCACGATCGGCAACATGAGCCCCGAGTTCGGCTCCACCGCCGCAATGTTCCCGATCGACGACGTCACATTGGACTACCTGCGCCTCACCGGCCGGTCCGACGCCAACGTTGCGCTCGTGGAGTCGTACGCCAAGGAACAGGGCCTCTGGCACGATCCAACACGTGAGATCAAGTTCTCCGAGTACCTCGAACTGGACCTGTCCACGGTTGTTCCCTCCATCTCCGGCCCGAAGCGTCCCCAGGACCGCATTGAGCTGACCGATGCCAAGGAACAGTTCCGCAAGGACATCCACAACTACGTCGCCATCGAAGACGGCAGTGTGGACGAGTCCCTGGACGAATCCTTCCCGGCCTCTGACGCGCCGTCCTTTACACACGCTGACTCGCACACCACCGAGACCAGCCGTGTTGAGTCCGCCGCGAACGGAGCCGGCGGACGCCCGAGCAGCCCGGTCCACATCAAGACCGAAGACGGCCGCGAGTTCGAGCTGGACCACGGAGCGGTTTCCATCGCCTCGATCACGTCCTGCACCAACACGTCCAACCCCTCCGTGATGCTCGCCGCAGCACTGCTGGCACGCAACGCCGTGGACAAGGGCCTGACGTCCAAGCCGTGGGTCAAGACCTCCGTGGCCCCGGGCTCCAAGGTTGTCACCGACTACTACAACAAGTCGGGCCTGACCCCGTACCTGGAGAAGCTGGGCTTCTACATCGTCGGCTACGGCTGCGCTACCTGCATCGGCAACTCCGGCCCGCTGGACGCCGAGATCTCCGAGGCCATCCAGGCCAACGACCTCTCCGTCACTGCGGTGCTCTCCGGCAACCGAAACTTCGAAGGCCGCATCAACCCGGACGTGAAGATGAACTACCTGGCCTCACCGCCGCTGGTCATCGCTTACGCCCTGGCTGGTTCCATGGACTTCGATTTCGATACCGACGCCCTGGGCAAGGACGAAGCAGGCAACGACGTCTTCCTGAAGGACATCTGGCCGAACCCGGCCGAGGTCCAGCAGGTCATCGATTCCTCGATCGACAAGGACATGTTTGCCCGCGGCTATGAGGGAGTCTTCGACGGCGATGCACGCTGGAAGGCGCTCGACACCCCCGCCGGCGACACCTTCGCCTGGGATCCGAACTCCACCTACGTCCGGAAGCCCCCGTACTTCGACGGCATGAAGGCCACCCCGGAGCCGGTCACCGACATCACCGGTGCCCGCGTTCTGCTGAAGCTGGGCGATTCGGTCACCACCGACCACATCTCCCCGGCCGGTTCCTTCAAGTCCGACACCCCGGCAGGCCAGTACCTGCTGGCCAACGGTGTGCAGCGCAAGGACTTCAACTCCTACGGCTCCCGCCGTGGCAACCACGAAGTCATGATCCGCGGCACCTTCGCGAACATCCGCATCAAGAACCAGATCCTGGACGGCGTTGAGGGTGGCTTCACCCGCGACTTCACCCAGGCTGACGGTCCGCAGGCCTACGTCTACGACGCCGCCCAGAACTACCAGGCAGCCGGCACCCCGCTGGTGGTCCTGGCAGGCAAAGAGTACGGCTCCGGCTCATCCCGCGACTGGGCAGCCAAGGGAACCGCACTCCTGGGCGTCAAGGCCGTCATCGCCGAAAGCTACGAGCGCATCCACCGCTCCAACCTGATCGGCATGGGCGTCCTGCCCCTGCAGTACCCGGCCGGCGAGTCCGCTGCCACCCTGGGACTGACCGGTACCGAGACCTTCGCCGTCGAGGGTGTGACCGCCCTGAACGAGGGCACCACCCCCAAGACGCTCAAGGTCACGGCCACCGCAGAAGACGGCTCCGCCAAGTCCTTCGATGCAGTTCTCCGCATCGATACCCCGGGTGAAGCCGACTACTACCGCAACGGCGGCATCCTGCAGTACGTCCTGCGCCAGATCTCGGCCAAATAGCCGGAATCTGAACCCAAGCAGCAACTCCCGAAGCCCCGGCCGGTCACCGACCTGCCGGGGCTTCGGCTTTGCATTTGAGCCAAGGCGTTAGAGTTAACAGGCACGTCTACCACCCGAAGGAGGGGTCATTGGGAATCTTGGACACCATCCGGAATCCGCAGGACCTGAACGAACTGTCCCCGGAACAGCTCGAAGAGCTGGCCGCTGAGGTCAGGACTTTCCTGATCACCAACGTCTCCCAGACCGGTGGGCACCTCGGCCCCAACCTCGGCGTTGTGGAACTGACGCTCGCCGTGCACCGCATCTTTGATTCGCCCCGTGACAGCATTGTGTTCGACACAGGCCACCAGTCCTATGTCCACAAGCTCCTCACCGGCCGCCAGGACTTCAGCACGCTGCGCCAGCAGGGCGGCATGTCCGGGTATCCCTCCCGAGCCGAATCCGCGCACGACATCGTGGAGAGCTCACACGCGTCCTCGTCTCTGTCGTGGGCGGACGGCATCTCCCGGGCGCGGCAACTCACCGGCGAAGGCGACCGCTACGTCGTCGCCGTCGTGGGTGACGGTGCACTGACCGGCGGGATGGCCTGGGAAGCCATCAACAACATTGCAGCTGACAAGCGCCGGCGTGTGGTGATTGTGGTCAATGACAACGGCCGCTCCTATGCGCCCACCGTTGGCGGCTTCGCGGACTACCTGGCTTCGCTGCGCCCCACCATCGACTCCTTCCGGGCGGCACCTGCCTACGAAGGCACCCTGGACTGGTGGAAGAAGAAGCTTCAGAACGGCGGCCCCGTGGGCCAGTTCACCTACCGGAGCCTGCATGCAATGAAAAAGGGCATCAAGGACTGGTGGGCGCCGCAGGGGATGTTTGAGGACCTGGGCATGAAGTACATCGGCCCGGTGGACGGCCATAACCTCCAGGCCATGGAGCACGCCCTCGCCACCGCCCGGAACTACGCCGGTCCAGTGATCGTCCATGCCATGACCGAAAAAGGCCACGGGTACGCCCCGGCCCGGGCCCATGAGGCCGATCAGTTCCACGCCGTGGGCATCATCGATCCCGAAACCGGTGAACCCACGGGAGCCTCCGGGGCGCAGTCCTGGACCTCGGTTTTCGCTGATGAGATCGCGGCCCTCTCCGATGAACGCTCCGACATCGTGGGCATCACCGGCGCGATGCTGATCCCTGTAGGCCTGCACAAGTTCGCCGCAAAGCACCCGGACCGGGTGATCGACGTCGGCATTGCGGAGCAGCATGCCCTCACCTCAGCGGCGGGCATGGCCTTCGGCGGGCTCCACCCCGTAGTGGCCGTGTACGCCACCTTCCTGAACCGGGCCTTCGATCAGCTCCTGATGGACGTTGCCCTGCACAAAGCCGGCGTCACCATCGTCCTGGACCGGGCCGGCGTCACGGGCCCGGACGGCGCGAGCCACCACGGCATGTGGGACATGGCCATGGTGCAGATTGTTCCCGGACTGCACCTTGCGGCCCCCCGTGATGCGTCGCGGCTGCGTGAAGAGCTCCGCGAGGCGGTGGCCATCGATGACGCGCCCACCGTCGTCAGGTTCTCCAAGGGAACCGTGGGCGCCGAAGTGGAAGCCATCGAACGGCTTTCAGACGGCGTCGACGTGCTGGCCCGCAGGCCGGCGGGTTCCACAGAGAACGATGTCCTGATCGTCAGCGTCGGAGCCATGTCTGAACTCGCCCTCGACGTCTCCAACAGGTTGGGCGCGCAGGGAATCAGCACCACGGTGGTGGACCCGCGCTGGGTACTTCCCGTGCGCCGGTCCATCATTGCCCTGGCCTCCCACCACCGGCTGGTGATCTGCATCGAGGACGGCGTCAGGGCCGGCGGCGTGGGGTCACGGATCCGGCAGGAAATGCGTGCGGCCGGGGTTGATACCGCCTTGAACGAGGTAGGCCTTCCGGCGGAATTCCTGGACCATGGCACCCGCAGCCAGGTCATGGAACGGGTCGGCCTGACTGCCCAGCAGATAACGCACGACGTCGTCGCGCAGGTTTTGGGGACAAAGGTCCCGTTTGCACGTCCCCTGCCAGGCCAGGAGCACCCCACCACCGGCAGCCTCCCGATCCTGTGAGGGACGAAGACGCCCTCAAGTATCCCGGCGCCGTGGGGGAAAATGCGCCGGTCCACCCGAGCAGCACCACCCGTGTTCCGGCCGGACTCAAGCCGGGCCAGCTGGTGGTGGCCCGGAACAGGAAATGGAACGGAAAAGCCCACTGGGTGGTCCCCGGACGGTACCTTGGCGAGGACCGGCACGGCTGGTGGATCTTCCAGGGGACCAACGAGTTCTGCTCCCGGCCGGGCGCTGCCTTCTACACCCGGTCCGACGCCGTCCTGCTGGTGCCGCGGTCCGGTGACTGGGTTGCCACCTTCTACGATGACGCGCACCCCAACGGGGTCAGGGTCTACGTGGATCTGGCTGTCGCGCACGAATGGACGGACATCAGGCCCTCCGTCACCGAACTCCATGTGATTGACATGGATCTTGACGTCATCCGGATGGCTGAGCGCGGCGTTTTCATCGATGACCAGGATGAATTCGCGGAGCACCGCGTCAGCATGAACTACCCGGACCAGCTGGTGGAGGATATCCAGGTGGCCGCGGATGAGCTTTATCAGGCCGTCAAGGCGCAGCAGGCACCATTCGACGGTACAGACGTTCAGTGGTTCACGAAGGGACGGTCATGAGCGGAATTATCAGGGTCTACAAACGGGACGAAGAGGCAGTACTGCACTTCCGTGAAGGCTGGTTCGATGAGGACTACAGCCAGTTTGTGATGAACTACGGCGTGGTAGGCCACCAGAGCAAAACCGAAGAAACCGATGTTCCCGACGCTGCCGGGGCTGAAGGACTGATGGATGCCTTTGCCGTGCAGTGCGCGGAGGACGGCTTCGTTGAAATTCCCGATGAGGAGCAGTTCTGGGTTGTGGCGCAGTTCGCCCTCAAGACCAAAGAGGGTACGGACCGCGACCGTTACCTGGAGGAGAAGGCGAAGGACGCGCTGATCAGCCACCTTGCCTGGCGCGGGCTGGGCACAGTGGAGCGTTCGGAGTTCAGCGACTACAAGCTGAACATCTTTTGCCTCTGCCCCGAGGTGAACAAGGCAGTCAACGCGATCAAGGTCTGCGCCCGCGGGGAGGACCTGGACTTCACCAAACTAAGCATCGGCGCCGCGCCCTTCAGCGAACCGGAAAACTTTAAGCTCAAGTACTCCGCGAAGCCGGCCAACAGCTTCAGCCTCTAGGGGGACTCCTTTGCCTGAATACCGCCGCCTGGGCAACTCCGGGCTCGCCGTCTCCGTGGTTGGGCTCGGCTGCAACAACCTGGGCCGGGCCAACACGGCCACCGAGTCACAGGCCGGTTGCGACGCCGTCGTACAGGCGGCCCTGGAAGCAGGCGTGACCCTGTTCGATGTCGCGGACAACTACGGGCGCGAACCGGGACTCAGCGAAACCATGCTGGGCAAGGCCCTGGCTGGCAGGCGCGATGAAGCAGTGGTGGCCACCAAGTTCGGCATGAACATGCGCGGCGCCAACGGTCCCGACTACGGTGCCAGGGGCTCCCGCCGGTACATTGTCCGTGCCGCCGAGGCCTCGCTCCGCCGGCTTGGCACGGACTGGATTGACCTTTACCAGTTCCATACCCCGGACCCGCTGACGCCCATCGAGGAAACGCTCAGCGCGCTCGATGACCTGGTGACCAGCGGCAAGGTCCGCTACATCGGGCACTCCAACCGTGCCGGCTGGCAGATCGCCGAGGCTGAGTTTGTTGCCCGGGCCGCCGGAAAGACCCGGTTCATCTCCAGCCAGAACCACTACAACCTTTTGGACCGGCGGGCCGAGCTCGAGGTCACTCCGGCGGCCGAAGCCTACGGCCTGGGCGTCCTGCCGTACTTCCCCCTCGCCAACGGACTCCTGACCGGCAAATACTCGCCGGGTGAAGCGCCGGCGGGTTCCAGGCTGAGCCACACCCGCACGAACATGGTGCACGACGCCGACTGGAACCAGCTCAGGCGCTTCAGTTCCTTCGCGGCAGGACGCGGCCTCACCGAGATCCAGGTTGCGTTTTCCTGGCTCGCGGCCCAGCCCGCCGTCAGCAGCGTGATCGCGGGAGCCACCAGGCCCGAACAGATCCGCCAGAACGCCGAAGCCGCTGCCTGGGTGCCGTCCGCCGTGGATCTCGCCGAACTCGATGACATTTTTCCTAAGGTCCCCAGAGCCGCGCTCTTCTAGGCGGGTGCACGGCTTGGCTAAAGCAGGTCAGCGCTACAACGGCGCATCCGAGGGGATGTCCACATCCAGTGCCAGCAGGGCGTTTTCCACCACTTCGGTCAGCGCCGGGTGGATCCAGTATGGTCCGCGGGCCAGCGCGTGCACCGGCGTCGACAGAGCCATCGCCTGGATTAGCGGCTGGATGAGCATGGAAGCTTCACGGCCGAGGATATGGGCACCCAGCAGGCGGCCGGTCGGCTTCTCCGCAACCAGCTTCACGATGCCCTCTGAGTCCTCCATGGCCCAGCCGTAGGCCGTGCTGCCGTACGCCTGGACGGCCACCACAATCTCGGTTCCCTCTGCGGCCCCTGACCTGGCTTCCTCCTCGGTCAGCCCCACGGCCGCAATCTGGGGGTCGGTGAAGACGGCGAACGGTACGGCGGTGTAGTCGATGGGGCGCAGCCGGTCCGGGTTTTCCAGGTTGTGGGCCACAACCCGGGCCTCCCGGTTAGCCACATGTTTGAGCTGGTACGGGTTGGCGATGTCACCGAGGGCATAGACGCCGTCGAGCGGTTCGCCGTTGGAGAGAATCCGGAGCCGGGAATCGACGGAAAGTGTCTTGTCGGCGCCCAGGTCGAAGCCTGCTGCCTCAACATCCAACCGGTCCGAATTGGGCACGCGTCCGGTGGCCATCAGCACGATGTCGGTCTCGAGCCGCAACTGCTTGCCCTCGCCGTCGTCGAAAACGGCCGTGACCCTGCCGTTCCCGGTGTCCTCCACAGCGCGGAGGGAGAAGCCAAGTTCCAGCTTCCAGCGGCGGTCGGCAGCCTCGGCGAAACGCCGGGAGATTTCCTCGTCATTGTTGCGAAGGAGGCGCTGTGACCGGTTGACCTGGACCACCTCGGAGCCGAAGCCGTGGAAGATGGCGGCGAACTCGGCGGCGATGTAGCCGCCGCCCACCACCACAACCTGCCGCGGCGGGCCATCGATGCGCATGACGGTGTCGGAGGTATGGACCTGGGGGAGGTGGATGCCCGGGACGTCCGGCAGCACCGGACGGGAGCCTGCAGCCACCACAACCTGGCTGGCCGTGATGTCGGTGCCGGACTCCGTGCGGAGGGAGCGGGGGCCGGTGAACCGGACAAATTCCTGGTACAGGTCGACGTTGTCCAGTTCTTCGTCCCGGTAGCGTCGTCCGCTCTCGGAGATGGCGTCGATGCGGCCGAAGATCCGGTCGCGGATGGCGTTCCACCGGACCTTCTCCAGCGTCAGTTCCACGCCGAGACGGGACGCTTCGGCGGGCACTGCGGCCAGGCCCGCCGGGTAGACGAACATTTTTGTTGGAATGCAGCCGACATTGACGCACGTGCCGCCAAAGACCCCGCCCTCGATGAGCGCCACCCGCTTGTTGTCCCAGAACGGGGTGATCAGCGTGTTTCCCGATCCGGAACCGATGATGGCGAGATCGTAGTGGGGCATGGTGCGGCCTTTCGAAAGGGTCATTCGCGTCCCTTACCCCGGGGCGCGCATCCTCACATCGTACGACCGGTTGCCTGGCCGAGGGGGCCGGTTGATATGGGCCGAACTCCGTGCCGGCAGGCTCTTCCCGTTGTTGGCGACCGGTGGGACGATGCCATTATGAGCGAGAACCACATTGAGAGCACCCGCGATGTCGGCCCCCACCAGCACGCGCACGCCCAACCGACCACCCAGCAGATCCGGACCGTCGGCCAGCGCCGCCGCGAGGCCGAGGAGAAATTGGAGCACCACCTGGAGGAGGCGCGCCACAAGAGCGAGCACCACGACGAGCACCACGGCGGAGCCACGGCGGAGCCAAACCGTGAAGCGGCGGCCGGTAAGGCCAAGCAACCACAGGACGGCAGCGCCCCCTGAACCCGGCCTTCAGGGCCCGTCCCGGCCGCGTGATTTCCGCAGCTTCGAAACGAAATATTAATAAGTATGCTTGCCAAATGGATAGTAAGCATGCTTAGGGTAGTGCTCGGGGGAATGCACAAGCCACGCAAGATCGAAGCCAAGGAGGCACCATGCTCGCCAAGGAACACATCGACCAGCTGCTCAGCAAGAACGGAAACGTCCTCTCCACTGACGGGGACAAGATCGGCTCCATCGGGGAGGTCTACGCCGACGACGACAATGGCCAGCCGACCTGGGTCACGGTGAAGACCGGCCTGTTCGGCACGTCCGAGTCATTCGTGCCGCTTGAGACCGCAAGAGTTGAGGGCAACGACCTCGTGGTTCCCTACAGCAAGGACCAGGTGAAGGACGCCCCGCGCATTGACACGGACAGCCATCTGGATCCCGCCGAGGAGGACCGGCTTTACCAGCACTACCAGCTCGGCGGTGCAAAGACGTACACCGACGCAACCAGGGGCTCCGATGCCGGCCTTGCCACCGGACGCGCCGGTACGTCCGACAGTGACGATACCCGCGGCGCCGTAGGCCGGGATACGTCCGGACCCACCACTGATGACGCGATGACGCGCTCTGAAGAGCGGGTCAACATCGGCACAGAGCGGGAAGCCACCGGGCGGGTCCGGCTGCGCAAGTACGTCACCACCGAACACGTCACGAAGACCGTGCCGGTGCAGCGCGAAGAGGTCAGGCTGGAACGCGAACCGATCACCGATACCAACCGGGGTTCGGCCATGTCCGGCCCGGACCTCAGCGAAGAGGAACACGAAGTGATCCTTCATGAGGAACGTCCGGTGGTGGAGAAGGAGACTGTTCCGGTGGAGCGGGTCCGGCTCGACAAGGACACCGTCACGGATCAGGTGCAGGTCGATGAAGAGGTCCGCCAGGAGCGCATCGAGACTGACGGGATCGACGAGACCCGCCGCCGCTAGGGCGGCGCCGCTAGCCCATCTTTCGGTGGGTGCACAGACAAGGCCGGTGCGGGATAAATCCCCGTACCGGCCTTGTCTGTGCGTCACGACTCTCGGTCACGTGAATCCGGCCGGCCCCGCGGGCGGCACGGCAGGATTCAGGCGGCAGCCACGGAGGCTACGCCAGGTGCGTGGAAGCGCCGGCCGTTCACGCGCTCCGAGGCGCCCACCCTGTCCAGGTACGGTGTAATGCCGCCCAGGAACATGGGCCAGCCGCCGCCCAGGATCATGCACAGGTCGATGTCCTCGGGCCCGGCCACCACACCTTCGTCCAGCATCAGCCCGATCTCCTCGGCCAGGGCATCCTGCACGCGGCGCAGCACTTCCGCGCCCGTGGACGGTGACGTGCCAAAGGACAGCAGCGAGAGAGTTGTATCCGGGATCGCCCGGCTGCCCTCAGCAGTGGGCGCCCAGAGAGACTTCACGCCATTGTCGATCAGCTTCTGCAGGTTGGCAGAAACAGCGAAACGCTCACCGAACGCGGCGTGCAGGGATTCCTGGACGTGCTGGGCCACGGGAAGGCCCACCATGGCGCCCAGGGTGAACGGCGTCATGGGCAGGCCCATGGGACGGAGCGCATTGTCCGCCACCTCTGCCGGGGTTCCTTCGTCAAAGGCCGCGATCACTTCACCCATCAGCCGCAGCAGGATCCTGTTCACCACAAAGGCGGGGGCGTCCTTGACCAGGACAGCCGTCTTCTTCAGGCCCTTCGCGAGCTCGAACGCGGTGGCCAGCACGGCGTCGTCGGTCCGGGGTGCGCGCACAATCTCCAGGAGCGGCATCACGGCCACCGGGTTGAAGAAGTGGAAGCCCACCAGCCGCTCCGGGTTTTCCAGGTCTTCGGCCATCGCGGTGACGGACAGCGAGGAGGTGTTGGTCGCCAGGATGCAGTCCGGCGACACGATGGCTTCGACTTCGGCGAAGACCAGCTTCTTGACGTTCAGTTCCTCGAAAACGGCCTCGATGACGAAGTCCGCATCGGCGAAGGCCTCCTTGGATACGGATCCTGACACCAGCGCTTTGGTGCGGTTGGCCGCATCCTGGCTGATCCGTTTCTTGCCCAGAAGCTTGTCCACCTCGGCATGGACATAACCCACGCCCTTGTCCACGCGGGCCTGGTCAATATCGGTCATGACCACCGGGACCTTGAGCTGGCGGGCGAACAGCAGTGCCAGCTGGCCGGCCATCAGCCCGGCACCCACCACACCCACCTTGGTGACCGGGCGGGCCAGCTTCCGGTCCGGAGCGCCGGCCGGCCGCTTGGACCGCTTCTGCACCAGATCCAGGAAAGCGTAGACCGTGGCATGGAACTCATCGGTCTGCATCAGCCCCGCGAGGGTCTCACACTCAATTGCGGCGGACTCCGGCTGCGTCATGGTGCGGTTGGCTTCGAGGATCTCCAGCACCTTGGCCGGTGCCGGGGAGGCGTTGGAGGTCTTCGCCTCCACGATCGCGCGGCCGGCTGCCACGGCTGCGCTCCAGCGCTCCGCTACTGCAGGCAGGGAAGGGTCGACGGCGTTGGGCCGCTCCGGGACCAGCTCACCGGTGACCACCTTGGCTGCCCAGCCAATGGACTGCTCCACGAAGTCGGCAGGCTCAAGCAGGGCGTCGGCGATGCCGAGCTGGAAAGCCTCCGGACCGCTCAGGGTCCGGTTGTTGCTGAGGGGGTTCCCGATCATCACCTTGACCGCGTTCTCCGGCCCTATCAGCCGCGGCAGGATGTACACGCCACCCCAGCCCGGGACCAGGCCGAGGGCAGCTTCCGGCAGCGCCAGCGCACCGGCGGCGGTGGATACGGTCCGGTACGTGGACTGCAGGGCGATCTCCAGGCCACCGCCCAGCGCCACCCCGTTGATGAAGGCGAAGCTGGGAACACCCAGATTGGCCAGTGTCCCGTATACGTCGTGCCCCAGCTGGGCCATCCACAGCCCCTGGTCGCGGGTCTTGAGCGACTTGACCGAGGACAAATCAGCCCCCGCCACAAGGAAGTAGGGTTTGCCGGTCACGCCGACAGCCGCGATCTCGCCGCGGGCAGCCCGGTCCTTGAGGCCTTCGAGGACGGTCCCCAGTTCGATCAGCGTGTTGGGGCCCAGTGTGGTGGGTTTGGTGTGGTCGAAGCCGTTGTCCAGGGTGATCAGCGCGAGGATGCCTGGGCTGGCCCGGCCGGGGGCCGCAGGAAGCTGGATGTCCTGGACGTAGGAGTGTGTCACCCGTTCGTCGGGAAAGAGCTCGGCAAGCTTGGTGAAATCGGCGGCGCTCATGCTGCGGCTCCTTCGGTGGTTGTTTCGTCTGCGGTGACGCCGGCCGCGGAGGTGGCGGCGCCGCTGTAATCAGGGTGATGCGGGTTCTCCCAAATCACGGTTGCCCCCATCCCAAGGCCGATGCACATGGTGGTGATCCCGTACCGGACGGAGGGATCCTCCTCAAACTGGCGGGCGAGCTGGTTCATGAGGCGGACGCCGGAGGAGGCGAGGGGATGGCCAACGGCGATGGCGCCGCCGTACCGGTTGACGCGGGGATCGTCGTCGGAAATTCCGAAGTGGTCCAGGAAGCCAAGCACCTGCACGGCGAAGGCTTCGTTGATTTCGAACAGCCCGATGTCCCCGATGGTCAGCCCTGCGTTTTTCAGGGCCTTCTCTGTGGCCGGTACCGGGCCAATCCCCATCACTTCGGGTTCGACGCCGGCGTAGGCGTAGCTGACCAGCCGCATCTTGACCGGCAGTCCCAGTTCTGCGGCGGCCTCAGAGGATGCCAGGACGGCGGCGGTGGCGCCGTCATTCAGCCCGGCCGCGTTGCCGGCAGTGACCCGTCCGTGGGCCCGGAAGGGAGTGCGGAGGGCGGCCAGGTCCGCCAGGGTGGTGCCCGGCCGGGGTGGCTCGTCAACGCTGTTCACGGTCCAGCCCTGCCCTGGCTTGAGGGTGGCCACGGGCACCAGGTCCGGCTGGATCTGTCCGTTGCCGTAGGCCGCAGCGAGTTTGTCCTGCGAGGCGACGGCGTAGGCGTCCGCGCGGTCCTTGGTGATGGCCGGAAAGCGGTCATGCAGGTTCTCGGCCGTGTTGCCCATGTTCAGCGCGGCCGGGTCAACCAGCCGCTCTGACATAAACCGCGGGTTCGGATCAGCGCCGGCTCCCATCGGATGGTTTCCCATGTGCTCCACGCCGCCGGCAATGACGACGTCGTAGGCCCCAAAACCGATGCCGCTCGCCGTCGTGGTTACCGCGGTCATGGCACCGGCACACATACGGTCGATCGCGAATCCCGGGACAGTGCGGGGGAGTCCGGCCAGGAGGGCGGCCGTGCGGCCCAGGGTGATTCCCTGGTCTCCGGTCTGGGTGGTAGCGGCCACCGCCACTTCGTCGATCCGGTCAGCCGGCAGCGTGGGGTTGCGGCGCAGCAGTTCGCGGATGCATTTGACCATCAAATCGTCGGCGCGTGTGCCGGCATAGATGCCTTTCTCACCGGCCCGGCCGAAGGGTGTGCGGACGCCGTCAACAAAGACGACGTCGCGGACAGTACGCGGGGATCCGCTGCTTCCGTGGTGGCTCACGTATTACTCCTCATCGAGACATGGGCGCCTGTCAAAAGCCAAAGGACAGCGACAGGCGGCAGTGGTCACTATGTTACTCGCCAGTAACTTAGTGTGCAAGGCTCGGAAAGGAGGGTTTACTCGGAAGCGGCGGCTGCCTTGGCTTCCTTGGCCGGCAGCGGCTGCGGATTCAGGAACGCCTCGAGAAGGAGCGGCGTCACCAGGCCTACCTGCCATTCGCGGGCGCCGAGGGTACGGAGCTCCGCGGCTACCGTTTCCTCGCTGATGTCAGTGGGCGGGCGCCACGCGATGCGCCGAAGGAAGTCCGGCGTCAGCAGGTTTTCCACCGGGAGGTTCAGCTCTTCAGCCGTCTCCTGCAGTAGCGGACGCGCGGTGGAAAGACGTGCTGCGGCCTGGGGATCGCGGTCTGCCCAGACCCGGGGCGGCGGCGGAGCGTTGGTGGGCAGGTGCAGCGGCGGAAGCTCGGTCAGGTCCCGGGCGGCTGCGATGCACCGGAGCCAGCGTGGTGCCTCCCGTTGTGCGGCCCGGCCGTGGAAGCCCTTGGTGCCCAGCAGTTGGGGAACTGTGGATGGCATGGCTTTGGCTGCGGCAACCAAGGCGGAATCCGGAATCAGCCGGCCTGGTGCAACATCGCGTTTTTGGGCCAGCGAATCTCGCTCCAGCCACATCTCGCGGACCGCGGCCAGCTGGCGCCGGTCGCGGATCTGATGCAGGCCGGAGGTCTTGCGCCACGGGTCCACCCGGGGCGGGGCCACGCCAGCGGCAAGGATGGCGGCAAATTCCTGTTCCGCGTATTCGAGTTTGCCGTCCGCCTCGAGCAGGTCGATCAGCTCTTCGCGCAGTTCGGTCAGGACTTCAACGTCCAGCGCCGCGTAGCGCAGCCAGGGCTCGGGCAGGGGCCGGGTGGACCAGTCCGCGGCCGAGTGTTCCTTGGCCAGGCCGAAGCCCAGCAGCTGTTCAATGACGGCAGCCAGCCCAACGCGGGGGAGGCCGGCCAGGCGGGCGGCGAGTTCTGTGTCAAAGAGCCGGTCCGGCCACATGCCAAGTTCCAGGAGGCAGGGCAGGTCCTGGCTGGCTGCGTGCAGGATCCATTCCACCCCCTTGAGGGCGTCGTTGATGATGCCCAGGTTCCCGAACGGCTCGGGGTCGATCAGCCAGGTGCCGGAGCCTTCGCGGCGGATCTGGACCAGGAAGGCGCGCTGGCCGTACCGGAATCCGGAGGCCCGTTCGGCGTCAACCCCTGCCGGGCCGGTGCCGGCGGCGATGGCGGCTGCCGCGCGCTCCAGTCCGGTCTGTGTTTCGATCACCAGCGGAACGCCGTCGCGCGGTGCATCGAGGTCAATGACTACGGGGATCGGGCTGTCGAAGCCTTCCACCGTGATGTGGGGAGCGGTTTCAGCAGCCGGGGCGCCGGCCGTGGTGTTTTCCGGAATGTGAGGGGTCATGATGAGTTCAGTTTACCGACAAGGCGTAGCCCTGGTTCCGGTTCCTAGTTCCGGCGGCGGTGCGGAAGGGCGGAGACGCCGTCGGGCAGTGGCGGGAGGCCGGCAAAAGTGCACACCATGTCCGACCACGCTTCAAGGTGGGCTGTAACGTCCGAGGACGCCGGCGTCCAGGATGCGCGCAGCTCGATGTCGATGGTGCCGGGCCTGTCAGCCAGTGTCCCGAAGCTCTCCGAGAGGACGCGCGTGGCGGTTCCGCCGGCCGCCCGGTAGGGGGCCTTGTGGTTCTCGAGCGCCTCGACCAGCCAGGTCCAGGCAACGGTGCCCAGCATTTCGTCGTTGCCCATTTCCGGCTCCAGCTGGGCCCGGATGTAGGTGACGATGCGGAATTCGCCGTCCCAGACAGCGGACCCCTCCGGATCGTGAAGCAGGATGAAGCGGCCCGTGGCGAGCTCGGTTTCCTCCTCGTCCTCCGTCCCGGAAGCGGCCGCAAGGGCCATGGCCGCCGGCCCGTGAACGGGTTTGGTGCCTGCGTTGGGGCCTGGCGCCATCACCTCGGCCCCGAGCGCCACCGCGAACGGTGCCAGGCGGGCCGGGGCGGGGATTTCCGCCAGCCGCAGTTCATCGCGGCATTGGGCCTTGCGGAGGGTTCCCAAGGCGTGGAGAAATTCCGGGGGAACCTGGGCGAGTGAGTTCACCATCGCAGATTAGCAACTGCAGGGGAGCGCCGCCGCAGGCTCGCCGTCGGCCGGTTCATGCTACCCGGCATCCGTACCTGCGGCGCGGTCCGCGGCCTGGCCAGCGGGCCGGCCGGTGGCCTGGCCCTGTGCCTGGCCCGCGGCATGGCCAAGCTCCTTGCGGATGGCGGCCGCAAACGCATCGACGTCGTCCTCGGTGGTGTCAAAGGAACACATCCAGCGCACCTCGCGGGCGGCCGCATTCCAGTCGTAGAACCGGAAGTATTCCCTCAACCGGTCGGCCGCACCTGCCGGCAGGATGGCGAACACCCCGTTGGATTCGGTCTTCTGGGTTGGCTGGACGCCGTCGATGGCTTCGACGGCGGCGCGGAGCCGGGCAGCCATGGCGTTGGCATGGGAAGCGGACCGCAGCCACAGTCCGTCTTCGAGGAGGGCAATGAACTGGGCCGACAGGAAGCGCATTTTCGAGGCCAGCTGCATGTTCATTTTGCGCAGGTAGATCAGGCCGTGGGCCGCTTCAGGGTTCAGTGCAACCACCACCTCGCCGTACAGCAGTCCGTTTTTGGTGCCGCCGAAGGACAGGATGTCCACGCCGGCGTCGCGCGTAAATTCCCGCAGCGGCACCTGCAGATACGCTGCGGCGTTGGCCAGCCGGGCGCCGTCCATGTGGAGCTTCATGCCCTTCGCGTGGACATGGTCTGCGATGGCGCGCACCTCGGCCGGCGTGTAGCAGGTCCCCAGTTCAGTGGTCTGGGTGATGGACACAGCCAACGGCTGGGCACGGTGCTCATCGCCCCAGCCCCACGCCTCACGGTCAATCAGCTCCGGCGTCAGCTTGCCGTCCGGCGTCGGGATGTGCAGGAGTTTGATCCCGCCGATCCGCTCCGGGGCGCCGTTCTCGTCCATATTGATGTGGGCCGTGGACGCACACACCACAGCGCCCCACCGTGGCAGCAGCGACTGCAGCGCCAGGACATTGGCGCCGGTTCCATTGAACACCGGGAAGCATTCGATGCCGGCCCCGAAGTGCTCCTCCATCAGCTCCTGCAGCCGGGCCGTGTAGTCATCCTCGCCGTAGGACACCTGGTGGCCTTCATTGGCCGCAGCCAGTGCCGCCAGCACCTCCGGGTGGACACCTGAATAGTTGTCCGAGGCGAAACCGCGGACTCCCGGATCGTGCAGCCGTCCGCTGCCATTCGCAACAGTTGCTGGGGCTTGGGCAGTTGTTGTCATTGCTTTGCTCACGTTCTCAGTCTAGGGACAAGGGGTCAGGGGGCGAGGACCAGCCGCCGGCCGTTCAGCTCGCTGGCAGGGCGGCTGAAAAGTCCGACGACGGCGGCCGCCAGTTCCTCGACGTCGGTGGCACCGGGGAACGTGCGTTCCGGGTGCCGCTCCCGGAGTTCGGCATCGACCAGCGCCTTCACCACCAGGACGACGGCGGCGCTGCCGGGTTCGCTGCCTGTGCCGCCAGTGCTGCCCACGCCGCGGTCCCTGCCAGCGGCGCTGCGTCCCAGTCCTTCCGCCGTGGCCATGGTCCAGGCTTCGGCGGCGGCCTTGGCCGCCACGTAGCTGGCGTTTGCTGCGAGCGGCTTGTCCACCGCCGTCGAGGAGACCATGACGAACCGCCCGCAGGGGGAAGCCGCCAGATCAGCATAGAAAACCCGGGTCACATTCCGGAGCGTCGTGATGGCACCGCGCTCCAGGAATTCCCAGTCGTCGTCGCTCTGGTCCTCAATCCCCGTGGCTCCGCGCCAGCCGCCCACGAGGTGGATCACGGCGTCCGGCGGCCCGGCCATACCCGTCACAGTCTCCCGGAGGTCCTGGACGGCGGACAGATCCGCAAGATCGCACACCAGGGGCGTGACGCCGTCGCCCGCGTTCCTTGCAGCGTCTTCGATGCGCCGCCTGTCTGACCCCACGGTGAACACCCGGAACCCGGCCTGCCGCAGGGCCCGGGCCACCGCGATCCCCGATGCGCCGCTGCCGCCGGTGACCAGGACCGTCAGCGCATGTCCGCCGTTCGGGACGGCCGAATCGCCGGCCGGCCGGTGCTGGCCCACGTCACCGCTCACACTTCCGACGTTCCGGTGATGCCTGCGGTGGATTCGATGACGGGACGCATTTTCTTCTCCAATGCCTCGTAGAACATGGACAGCGGGAATTCGTCGTCCAGCACCTGGTCCGTCAGCCCGCGCGGGGGACCGGCAACCGGCAGCGCGTCCGGACCCTTGGCCCACACTGAGGCGGGGCTGGGCGTGAGCGTGGCGGAGATCAGCTGGTAGGCGGCGAGCCAGTGGGCCATCTTGGGCCGGTCGATGGAGCGCCAGTACAGGTCATCGATGGTGGCGCCGAGGGCGATGACGGCGTCCGCCACCTGGTCCCAGTCGATGGCGAGCCGGCTGTCGGTCCAGTGCAGGACGTGGTGCTGGTGCAGCCACGCGAACAGCAGTTGCCCGCCCAGGCCGTCGTAGTTGCGCACCCGGCTGCCGGTGATCGCAAAGCGGAAAATCCGGTCGAAGATGATGGCGTACTGCACCAATTTGGCGTGGCGCCGCGCCTGCGGGTCGGCAGCCTCATCCTTTTCGATCCGGACGGACTCGCGGAACGCCGTGAGGTCACAGCGGAGTTCCTCGAGGGAGTACAGGAAGTACGGCATGCGCTGCTTGATCATGAACGGGTCGAAGGGCAGGTCCCCGCGCATGTGGGTGCGGTCGTGGATCAGGTCCCACATCACAAACGTGGCCTCGGTGAGCTTCTGATCCGCCAGCAGTTCCGCGGCCCCTTCCGGGAGCTCCAGCGACGTGGTGGCCGCCGCGGCGCCCAGGACCCGCCGGAAGCGGGCTGCCTCGCGGTCGGCGAAGATGGCGCCCCACGTGAAGGCGGGCGTCTGCCGGACTGCCACCGTTTCGGGGAACAGGACAGCGGAGTTGGTGTCATAACCCGCTGTGAAGTCCAGGAACCTGACAGGCACAAAGAGTTTGTTGGAGTAGTCCCCGGCCTCGAGTTCGGCAACGAAGTCCGGCCAGACGACTTCGATCAGAACAGCTTCCACCAGCCTGCTGCTGCTTCCGTTCTGGGTGTACATGGGGAAGACGACCACATGCTGCAGCCCGTCGTGGCGCTGCAGCTGGGGCTGGAAGGCAAGGAGCGAGTTTAAAAAGTCCGGCACGCCGAAGCCGGCACGGTCGGAGCCTTCGCCTGCCCAGGTGCGGAAATCGGCTACGACTGCCTCCAGGTACTCGGCGTCGTGGGGGACCAGCGGCGCCAGCCGGGCCAGGGAGTCCGTAATGGCCGAGACGTGGAGCAGTGCGGCAGCGTGGTTGGCGGTATCCGCCACTGAACCGTCCTGGCCCTGCAGTGCCTGAAGTGCCTGGGCGGCAGTCTTGAGCCGGATCCAGGCGGGATTCTCCGCCGGAATCCGGGTGGGGACACTTGTAATGGTGACGGTCATGTCGGGCTGCCTTTCTCGTTGCTAAGCTCTACCGCGAGCGTAACAAGCAACCAGATCTCCTAACTCCAAATCAGCCCTAGCATAAGAAAAACTCATGCTCGGGCCGACAAGACTCAGCGTCAGATGCGGCCGAAGCCGTGTCTGGCCGGACTAGGCCTCTGAGGATTCCCCGTCTGCGGCGCCGCGCGGAACGAGCTTGAGGGACACCGAGTTGATGCAGAAGCGCTGGTCGGTAGGGGTGCCGTATCCCTCACCCTCGAACACATGGCCCAGGTGGGAGTCACAGTTCGCGCAACGTACTTCCACCCGCTCCATGCCGAGGGTGCGGTCATGAATGTAGCGGACGGTGCCTTCAGCCAGTGGCGCCCAGAAGGAGGGCCAGCCGCAATGAGAGTCAAACTTTTCGTTGCTCCTGAAGAGTTCGGTTCCACACGCTCGGCACTGGTAGACGCCCTCGGTGTGCGTGTCCACGTACTCGCCCGTATAGGGGCGCTCCGTGCCGGCCTGCCGCAGCACGTGGTACTCCTCCGGGGTGAGTTCCTGCCGCCATTCGTCCTCCGATTTCGTGACTGCGGGCCCCGGCGTGCCGGAAGTACCGGTGTCAGTGACGGGGCCAGGGATGGACTCGGTGGCCTTGTTACTGAAAATGCTGCTCTTTCCGAAGATGCTCATAGTGTGCTCAACGCTCAAGAGTCGCCGATAAATCCCGAACCGGCGTACAGGTGCAGTACGGGCAGCCCGAGCTGGGCCTGGGCCTTGTTGGCCCAGTCGGTGTGGAACGTGTCCGCCACGGCGTGGGGCCGGGTGATCACCACAGCCTGGGCCGCGCCGAGTTCCTTGACCTTGCTGACGAGGCCATTGACGGCGCCGCCGTCCACCACCTCGCCTGTTACCCCGCCGCCTATCCCGTCCAGGGCAGCCAGCGAGACGGCCAGCGTCTCGGCGGCCTCGGCACGTTCGGCGTTGCGGTCCGGTGCGTGCGCGGTCAGTTCACGGAACGCTTTCGCGATGTCCAGCAGGGAAAGATTCTCCAGGAAGTCCACCAGCAGATGCCGTTCAGTGTTGCCCGGTACCAGCAGCACAAGGGGGGTGTCTGATCCGCCCACCAGCCGTTCGATGTTCACGCGGTCATCCGCGCCCAGGGGTTCTTCGGTCAGGATGACGATTGGATCGCTCATGGCATCAGCCTAGCGGTGCACCCTTGCTGCTGCATCCTTTTGCCCGCCCGTGCGCGGCGTGGAATATGGCCAACGGGCTCCGGGCAGTAAGAATGGTCCCATGGCACCTTCCACGCGTACCCCCACGTTGACGGCGACACCTCCACTGCAGGCCGACGGCGGTATGTCGTTGCGTGCCAAATGGGCCCTCGGCGGTGTGCTTGGCGGTGGCGCCCTTGCAGGCCTGCTGGCTACGGGGTCCTCCGCGCTCGCCCTCTACTTCGCCCGGCGCGTCATCACCCCGGTACGGCAGCGTGCTGCCGATCAGGAAGTCCTGGCGGTGATCCGGGAAGGCAGCGGGAGACAGGTCATCCTGGCTGCCACTCCGGACACCATCGTTGACGGCGTCTACGGGTTGTTTTTCGACGGCGGCAAGGGGCATGCCCGGATCGGCCGGATCGTGTCCTACTCGCCGGCGGACGGCACAGTCCTGCGGGAAGTGGAGGCTGTGTACGCCGGAGACCTGGACAGCGCGCGCCGCGGGTGGTGGAGCGGTGCCATCCATCCCGACCCTGCGTCCGCGGGCTACGCTGCCGAAGATGTTGTGATCGAGGTCGACGGCGGCGAAGCGCCTGCGTGGCTGGTCCCCGCAGGCGGCACTGCCCGGACGTGGGCCATTATGGTTCACGGCCGCGGTGCAACCCGCCAGGAAGCCATCCGAGCGGTTGGACCTGCGTTGGAACTGGGCTTGACCAGCCTCCTGGTGTCTTACCGGAACGACGGACTGGCTCCGTCGGCCAACGACGGCCGGTACGGGCTGGGGTCCACCGAGTGGCACGATGTGGATGCGGCCATCGAGTTCGCGCTGGCCAACGGGGCCGAGGAAATTGTGCTTTTCGGGTGGTCCATGGGCGGCGCAATCTGCCTTCAGACCGCGGATCTGTCACGGTACCGCCACCTGATCCGGGCCATGGTCCTGGACGCGCCGGTGATCAACTGGGTCAACGTGCTGGCCCATCACGCGCAGCTGAACCGGATCCCGTCCCTGGTGGGCCGGTACGGGCAGCTGATGCTCGGCCACCCGCTGGGCCGCAGGCTCACCGGCCTTGCCGCCCCCGTGGACCTCAAGGCCATGGACTGGGTGGCCCGCGCCGTGGAAGTGCGGACACCTACCCTGATCATCCACAGCGTTGATGACGAGTACGTTCCCTATGGCCCGTCCACGGTGCTGGCGGAGCGGAATCCTGAAATGGTCACGTTCGAGACCTTCAACCACGCACGGCACACCAAGGAGTGGAACGTGGATCCGGAGCGCTGGGAGAGCCTGATCAAGGCGTGGCTGCGGCCCCAGCTGGCGCCGCGCCTGAACCCCGGCCAGCGCCAGGTCGGGGACGGGCAGGCCGGCAGCTAGCTGGTGCCGCTGCCGATCGCGGCGGTGACGGCGGAGGTCAGGCGGATGAGGTCGGCCGGGGCCAGTTCGATGTCCAGGCCACGCTTTCCACCGGAAACGAGCACGGTGTCAAAGGTTAGGGCGCTGCCGTCAACCACCGTGGGGGACGGCTGACGTTGGCCAAGCGGCGAAATTCCGCCCAGGACATAGCCGGTGCGGCGCTCGGCCGCAGCGGGGTCAGCCATCGCAGCCTTCTTAGCGCCAAGGGCAGCGGCGAATGCCTTGAGGTCGAGGTTGCCGCTGACCGGAACCACCCCCACTGCCAGCCTGCCTTCAACCTCAACCATGAGGGTTTTGAAGACCTTCTCCGGGGCGATGCCAAGGGCCTCGGCGGCTTCCGTGCCGTAACTGGCTGCCGCCGGATCGTGGGTGTAAGGGTGGAGCACAAAAGGAACGCCAGCCGCAGCCAGTGTGGCTGTGGCCGGCGTTCCGGTTGAAGTGCTTTTGCGTCCCAATGTGTTCAGTTCCGGTCCGGTCTTCAGGACCCGGGCCGGGAGGTGGCAGCGACCTTGCGCTTGATGCGGCCAAGCATCGCTGTCATGCCCCGCATCCGCAGCGGCGTGATGGCCCGGGTGAGGCCCAGGAGTTCCGGCATGTCATCCGGGACGGCAAGAATCTCCGCAGCGGTGAGTCCGTCCAGTCCCTCGTGCAGTACCCCGGCGAAGCCGCGGGTGGTGGGGGCTTCCGGTGGCGCTTTGAAGTAGAGCCGCACGCTGCCGGCCGAGCCGGCGTCGTTCTTTTCCGTTTCAATGGTCAGGAACAACGGCGACTGGCATTCCACCACCTGCTCCAGGAGTTCGGGGTGGTCCTTCAACCGGTCCGGCAGCTCCGGAAGTTCACGCGAGAACTCAAGCAGCAGCTGAAGCCGCTCGGGTTCCGTCAGTGCCTGGAAGTCATCGACGATTTCCGCCAGCGCGGCGGGCAGATCATGTGTAGTCATCGGTCCCAGTTTACGCCGGGACCGTGCCGCGTTCCGCGCCCTTGACGATGGGAACGCGTACGGCGTTGCCCCACTCGGTCCAGGAGCCGTCGTAGTTCCGGACGGTGTCGAAGCCCAGCAGGTACTTCAGTGCGAACCAGGTGTGGCTGGAACGCTCGCCGATGCGGCAGTAGGCCACCACGTCATCGCCGGCCACCAGACCGGCTTCGTCCAGGTACAGCGCCTCAAGTTCGCCGCGGCTGCGGTAGGTTCCGTCTGCAGCAGCTGCGCGGGCCCAGGGGATTGATGCCGCGGTGGGGATGTGGCCGCCGCGGAGCGCACCTTCCTCCGGGTAGGCAGGCATGTGGGTCCGCTGGCCGGTGTATTCCTCGGTGGAGCGGACATCGATCAGGGGCTTGCCCAAGTGCGCCAGCACGTCTTCCTTGAACGCACGGATGGGAGCGTCGTTGCGCTCCACCACGGGGTATTCACCGGGCTTGGGGGAGGACTGTTCGGTGGTGACTTCGCGGCCTTCGGCGATCCACTTATCCCGGCCGCCGTCGAGCAGGCGGACGTCCTCGTGGCCGAACAGCGTGAAGACCCAGAGAGCGTAGGCTGCCCACCAGTTGGACTTGTCCCCGTAGATAACCACCGTGGTGTCGCGGGAGATGCCCTTCGATGCGGCCAGTGCGGCGAACGCCGTTCCGTCCACGTAATCCCGCGTCACTTCATCATTGAGGTCCGTGTGCCAGTCGATCTTGACCGAGCCCGGAATGTGGCCCGTCTCGTACAGCAGGACGTCTTCGTCGGATTCGACCACGACGAGCTTCCCGTCCGCCACTGCGCCGGACTCAAGGGCGGCAGCGAGCCAATCAGTGGAAACCAGGCGCTCCGGGTTGGAATAGGCGGCGAACTTCTCGTTTTGCTCTACTGGGTAGGACACGGTGATGGCCTTTCACGAAAGACGTATGGCGGATCTGCTGACGGACGGTGGAACCTTCCATCCACACTAGCCACGCCCGGCATCGATGTCCGCCTTCCGTTAACAGAGGGAAATATGGCCTTCGTCACGCCGGGGTGCCTCACGGCGGCGGGAGGAGGAGGCCGCCGGCATTGCCGGTATTCTTTCTGGGGACAACCCACCAGCAGAACGGACCACCTTGGTACAGATCGAACAGCTTGCTGCCCGCACGCCGGCAGTGTCGGTGGATGAGCTCCTCAAGGGCTTCTATCCCTCGCCGAGGTTCGGCAAGGTCTCTTTTGCCAGCTACCGGCCCGATCCCAACCAGCCGTCCCAGGCTGCAGCGGTCAAGGCATTGGAAGGCTTCGCCGGGGGAGTGGGGGCAGGCGATGGCGCCGGGCTGTTCAAGAAACTCTTCAGCAAGAAAGTGGAAACCAGGGCGGGCATCTACCTCGACGGCGGATTCGGCGTGGGCAAAACCCACCTGCTGGCCTCGCTCTGGCATGCGGCTCCCGGACCCAAGGCGTTTGGCACGTTCGTGGAGTACACCAACCTTGTGGGCGCGCTGTCCTTCCGCAAGACCGTTGAGGCCCTGAGCCACTACAAACTGGTGTGCATTGACGAGTTCGAGCTCGATGATCCGGGGGACACTGTGCTGATGTCCCGGCTGATGCGGGAACTGGCCGACGCCGGCGTGAAGCTCGCTGCGACGTCCAACACCCTGCCGGGCTCGCTAGGTGATGGCCGGTTTGCCGCCGTCGACTTCCAGCGTGAGATCCAGGTCCTGGCGGACCAGTTTGATGTCCTCCGGATCGACGGCGAGGACTTCCGCCACCGCGGCCTTCCCACCCCGCCGTCCCCGTTGAAGAACAGCCAGCTTGCCGCGCAGATGAAGGCTGAGTTCGATGGCAAGACCGTGGCGCAGGACGAGTTCAGCACGCTGATCGCCCACCTTGCCGGTGTCCATCCCAGCCGGTACCGCCAGCTCATTGACGGGATCGATGGTGTGGTGTGGCGCAACGTGGAAACCATCACCGAACAGTCCGTTGCCCTTCGCTTCGTGGTGCTTGCGGACCGGCTGTACGACAAGGACGTCCCCATCCTGGCCAGCGGCGTCCCCTTCGACAAGCTGTTCACCGACGAGATGATGCACGGCGGCTATACCAAGAAGTACTTCCGCGCCGTTTCCCGGCTGACCGCACTTGCCCGCGAGGGCCAGAACCACGAGCCGTCCTAGGCGGAATCACTGTGGTTCGGCCTTGTTCCGAGCGCAATCCGATAACGGCCCACCCGGGCGTGCAGCCACGCGGGTGCGTACCCGGTTTGTGAAGCTGGGTCCTTCGATGCCGGCGGCTACGTCCATGACGCACCCGCCACGAGCTCCATCAGCGGTTCAAAGTCGTACGCGGCGGTGCTGTTGCTCATGATGACTACACCACGCTTGCGGCCGGGGTAGAGACGCATGACGTTCCAGAAGCCCACCCCGGTGCCCAAGTGTTCCACCCACGGCTCTGCGGACTCCGTGGGCCTACGGAACCAGCCGGTTCCGTGACGGAACGGCTTCCCGGGATACTCGAGAAGCCGCATCCCGCGGGCGGACTCCGGGGTGAGGACGCGCTGCCCATCGAGTTCGCCGTCGCGAAGATGCATTCGCAGGAACTTCGCCGCATCCAGCACGTCCCCGATCAGTCCGCCGTAGGCCGGCCCATCAACGCGGAAGGGGTTCAGCGAAAGATGCGTGCCGTAGCGGTCTCCGGCGACTCCCGGCGGCAGGAGCCGCCGCAGGAATGGGTCCATAACCCTGGGTGCTTTGACATAGCCCGTGGCCGTGGGATCTTCGCCTGCCTGGCCGAAACCGGTGGTGTCCATTCCGAGCGGGTGCAGAACGGAGTGGCGGACGTAGTCCTCGAATGGAATGCCCGCGGCTGCGGCGATGATCTGCCCTGCGGCAAGGTATCCGACGTTGGAGTACCTCGCGATGCCACCCGCCGGATAGCGGTAGGCCCGGGGGTGTCCCATCAGTCTGCGAAGCAGGGCTTCAGGATCCGGCGGTTCCGAGTCCGCCCGGTGTGCCCACCTGACAGGCAACGGATTCCCGAGACCCGACGTGTGGGTCAACAGTTGCCTGACGCTCGGCTGCACCTTTCCCGGCGCTCGCAGGTAGCCGACATACTCGCCCACCGGCGCGTCCAGGTCCAGGCGGCCTTCGTCGGAAAGGCGTACCGCAGCTGTCGCTGTCACCATCTTGGTCATCGAAAACCACAAGTATCCAGTGGTGGAAGTGGCGGGCGTGTTCGCGGCGAGGTCGGCGTGGCCGTAGCCCGCGGCGAAGAGCACCCGATCGCCATCTACTGCGGCCACGGACATTCCGGGAATGCCGGTCTTGTTCATCATTGAGCTGATCGCATCTGTCACGCCCCGAGCCGGCGTGCCCGTTGAAATCCGTTCGATGGGGTAGCGCGGGGTTGAATCGGCGTTCGTCACGACAATCCTTAGCTTGGTTAACTTACTACGAAGTCGTAGTATCTTCTGATTATGCGACTTCGTAGTACTTCTGTCAAGGGTGGGGAGAACGGCGTGTTCAGTCCGGGAGCCGTCTGCTCAATCCAACCCGTCGCTCGGGGAATTGCGGATCCCGTCGAGGGCCGTACGGAGCGTGACCAGTGACTCGCTGATATCCTCCCGGTGCTCGCCCAGCGCGGTCTCGATCCGTGTTCGAAGGGGAGTGAACAGGGTGGCGGCCTTATGGTGCGCGCTCAGCCCGGCCGGGGTGAGTTTGATTCGATAAGAGCGGCGATCGAGGGGATTGGGCTCGCGCTCCACGTGTCCACGCGCTTGAAAACGTTTTACATAACTTGAGACGGTCGTAGGAGGTGCTGCCATCCAGCGCGCAAGTTCGGTCGGCGTGATGGTCTTCACGGCAGTTAGGACGGAGTACACGGCGAACTCATCGCTGGTCAGCCCCGCCGGCGCAAGTGCCGAGTCAAGAAGATCGGCTGTGGCCCTCGAGCTGAGCCACACCAGGAAAGTCACGTCAAGGTTTTCGTCGCGGACCTCTTGCGGTGTGAGACCGCTGGCCGCCTCGTTGCTATGCTGCACCATTTCGCCACAGTACTACGAAAGCGCAGTAAGGCTGGTTTATTCCGGCGTAGGTCAAGCTGGCTCTGGAGGAGCAGGGCTTAAACGCCAAAGGTGCGGGTGCCGCCTCCCGGCGGGACCCGCACCCCCTTGACGTGCTAGGGCAAAGCCCTGGCCAAATCCTTACGGAGCCTTGTCAACCGGCGGAACCGGATTCACCGGCGGTGCCGGGTTGACGGGCGTAACCGGCGGAACCTGCTCGGTGGCAGGTGCCTGCCCGGGAGTTCCGTTCTTGTCAATGAGCTTGGAAGCACCATCCTGGATTTTGTCGACGTGACCGGCGTACTTGCCGCCAGTCTTCGAGTCGACGAAATCGCCGGCCTTGGTGAGACCGTCCTTGATGGCCTGCTCGTTGCCGTGGATAAGACCTTGAGCCTTGCCCTTAAGATCGTCAATCAGTCCCACGAGCACCTCCCTTCAATAACGGAGCCAGTTCGCTCCTCCGCAAACGATCCTAGCCCTGTCTCCTGGGCATGCCAAGGAAATAGGCTGTGCCAGCCGTTCGCCCGGAGCGGATAGTGCGGGCCACCTGATCGAAGAAGGGAAAGGGCAACAAAAAAGCAGCCCCTAAGGAGCTGCTGCTGTGGGCGATACTGGGATCGAACCAGTGACCTCTTCCGTGTCAGGGAAGCGCGCTACCGCTGCGCCAATCGCCCGAAACCTGAAGCTGGTGCACTTAGGTTGTCCAGGGGAGATGAGAGCGGACGACGAGATTCGAACTCGCGACATCCACCTTGGCAAGGTGGTGCTCTACCAGCTGAGCTACGTCCGCGTATGAAGTGCGAAGAACCTGGGGCCCGACGTACTGCATGAAGCAAGTTTCCTTGCCTGGTGGGCGATACTGGGATCGAACCAGTGACCTCTTCCGTGTCAGGGAAGCGCGCTACCGCTGCGCCAATCGCCCATGTGAGATCCGGAGTGAACCGGAACCATATGGTTTTCACCGAGGTGGGTACGGGATTCGAACCCGTGTAAACGGCTTTGCAGGCCGCTGCCTCGCCTCTCGGCCAACCCACCGTGCAAGCGCCGGTTCCGGGAAACCATTGCCGTGACAGTGTCCTGCGAGCGGACGACGAGATTCGAACTCGCGACATCCACCTTGGCAAGGTGGTGCTCTACCAGCTGAGCTACGTCCGCATTCGGAGCGTGAATTCCATGCCGTTTTCGGGCATTTCCTCGCGTTCCAACGAGTAAGAACTCTATAGGAGGTTCAGGGATTCTCCAAATCGCACGGCTTTGCGCTGCGGCATACCGGCTGGATCCCTGCAATCTAGCGGTTTTTGTGAATTACAGGGCTGTAATTCGTTTCCAGTGGTTTTTCGATTTCCATAAACCCCGCCGGGTCCGCTAGCATTCAAAGGCATCGGGGCGATTGGCGCAGTGGTAGCGCGCTTCGTTCACACCGAAGAGGTCACTGGTTCGAACCCAGTATCGCCCACCGAGCAATCTGGTCCGTTTCCGCTCCAACGAGTGGAAACGGACCTTTTTTGTTCCGCCCAACTGTCAGCCTTTCTGTCAGCCCCCTGTGAAAGAGTCTTTGTATGACTGATCCACTCCTCGCCCACGCCACGGAATATGGGCGCATGTACGCGCGGTCCACCTCCGAGCAGTTCTCCGTTCCGTCCATCACCACCGTCATCGGCCAGCAGCCGCACGGCCTGGATGGCTGGTTCGGTTACATGGGCGCCAGCAGCCTTGCAAAGGATCCGTTGCTTGCTGATTGCCTGGGCAGCCCGGCAAAAATCCGGCAGGCAGTCAACCGGGCATCCAAAGCGGCGGAGACCTACCGGGATGACGCCGCCAGGCGTGGCGACCGCGTCCACAGTTACTGCGAGCAGGTGGCACTCCGTGCCCTGGGCCGCCCCCATGCCATGAAGGAAACCCGCGAGGCGCTGGCCGCCAATGGCGAGGAAGCCTTTGCCATCCGGTTTGACGAGTGGTGGGAGCTGTATGACGTGCAGCCCGTCGCCCCGGAAATCACTGTTTGGAACAAATCGGTGGGCTACGCCGGAACCCTGGACCTCGTGGCCCGCATCAACGGCCGGATCTGCCTCATTGACTACAAGACCAAAGGCACCACCCGGGACGGCACTGTCAAGCCCCTGGATGACAAGGTGGTCATGCAGCTCGTGGCGGGAATGAAGGCCGAAGAAAGCCTGGTGGACCCGGTGGCCGGGGAATGGGAAGCCTGGAAGTACGGGGAGGCTCCGCTGCTCCTGGCAGTGGCCATCGGCGAGACTGAGGTCCGGCCGGTCCGCGCCAACCCGGACGTCCTGAAACACCACTGGTGGAAGTTCTGCGCCCTGCGGCGGGTCTGGGAGCTGTCCGCTGACACCCTCGCCGCCGGGTCTGCCCTGCTTCCCGTGGCACCGCCGCCGTCAGCCCAGGTCCGCAGCGCCTAGCCAGTCCCGGCCAGGTTGCCCTGCGCCTAAACTGGACAGGTTGATCGTTTTTACCACCGTGAGGAATAAAAGCAAATGGCCATTCTGAATATCCGCATCATTGGTGATCCTGTGCTCCGCACAGTTGCCGATCCCGTGACGGATTTCGGGCCGGAACTCGCCAAGCTGGTGGCGGATATGACCGAGACCATGGAGGACGTGGACGGCGCAGGCCTCGCAGCCCCCCAGATCGGGGTCAGCAAGCGGGTCTTCACCTACCGGATTGACGGCGTGGAGGGCCACATCATCAACCCGGTGCTGGAAAACAGCGACGACCACCAGGCTGACCACATCGAGGGCTGCCTCTCCATCCCCGGCCTGGCCTTCCCCGTCCGCCGCTTCCGCGCCACGCGCGCCACCGGCGTTGACCTGAACGGGAACGCTGTCTCCATCGAGGGCGAGGGCCTGCTGGCCCGCTGCTTCCAACATGAGACAGATCATCTGGACGGCATCCTCTTCACCGACAGGCTCGAGGGCGAGGACCGCAGGGAGGCCCTGCGTTCCATCCGCAATGCCAACTACGACGCCCTGACGGAACGCACGACGACGAAGCGGGCCAAGACCGTCGGGTCCAGTTTTGGCGGGGCAAGCTTTGGCGGCGCCGGCTTTGGCGGGGCCGGCTTTGGCGGCGGCGCCAACACATGAGGGTACTTTTCGCCGGCACCCCCGCCGTGGCGGTTCCGTCACTGAACGCGCTCGTCAACGCCGGCTTCGAGGTCGTTGCGGTCCTGACCCGTCCGGACGCGCCGATAGGGCGCAAACGGGTGCTGACGCCGTCGCCCGTTGCCGCACGGGCGGCCGAGCTGGGCATTGACGTTATTCACGCCACCCGCGTGGACGGCGCCGTCACGGCGAAGATCGCCGCCGCCGAGCCGGACGTTGCCGCCATCGTGGCGTACGGCGGACTGATTCCCCGCGCTGCCCTGGACATTCCCCGGCACGGCTGGATCAACCTTCACTTCTCCCTCCTGCCCGCCTGGCGCGGCGCCGCTCCGGTGCAGCGGGCCTTGATAGCCGGCGACGACGTTACCGGCGCTGTGACGTTCCTGCTGGAGGAAGGGCTGGACACCGGACCGGTCTTCGGGACGCTGACTGAAAGTGTCGGCCCGGAGGACACTGCAGGGGCGCTGCTGGAGCGGCTCTCCCACAGTGGAGCTGTCCTGCTGACACAGACCCTCTCTGCTGTTGAAGCAGGCAAAGCGGCACCGCAGGCGCAGCTGGGAGAGGTTTCCCTGGCACCGAAGCTGACCCTCGGGGACGGCAGGCTCCACTGGAACCAGCCGGCCCTGGCAATTGGGCGGCGCGCCCGCGGGGTCACTCCCGAGCCCGGGGCGTGGACCACACTGGATGGCCAGCGGGTCAAACTGGAACCGGTGAAGCTGCGCCCGGACTCCATTGAGCTGGCCCCGGGTGAGGTCAGCCTCGACGGCAAAAGCGTCCTGGTGGGAACGGGATCCCATGCTGTGGAACTGACCAGGATCCAGCCCGCAGGCAAGAAGATGATGGCCGCGGCCGACTGGGCCCGCGGAATGGCAACACTTGAAAGCGTGGTATTCGAATGAGCGAGTCCGGCGGCAATGCAGGCGGCAGCGGAAGAGGTACCGGCGGGAGGGGCGCCCCCCGTGGCGGACGCGGGAACGGCGGGCCACGGGACGGCAGCCAGCGCAACGCGCAGGGCCGGGAACGGAACAGGCCCGCCGAGCGCAGTTTCACCGGCAGTGCCCCTTCCGAGCGCACCCGGCGCGCGGATCCTGCCCGGCTGGTGGCCTTTGAAGTACTGCGCGCGGTCAGCGCCGAGGACGCCTACGCCAACCTGGTCCTGCCGGCCCGAATCCGCCATCACGGCCTGGACAAACGTGACGCCGGCTTCGCCACTGAACTGAGCTACGGCGCTTTGCGCGGGCAGGGCACCTATGATGCCATCCTCGCGCGCTGCGTGGACCGGCCGCTGGACCACCTCGATCCCGCCATCCTGGACGCCCTCCGGATCGGTGTCCATCAAATCCTGGCAATGAGGGTTCCTGCACACGCGGCCCTGGACCAGACCGTCGGGCTGGCCCGTGCAGTGATCGGCGCCGGGCCCTCCGCCCTGATCAACGCCGTGCTGCGGAAAGTCACAGCCCACACCCTGGAGGAATGGCTGGAACTCCTTGTTGCCGGCGAAACCGATGAAACCAAAATCGCGTCACTGCGCTACGCCCACCCCGAATGGATTGTCCGCGCCATGCGCCAGTCGCTGGTGGCACACGGCCGGTCTGCTTCGGAAATCAATGAACTCCTTGAGGCGGACAACGCCGCCCCGGTAGTGAACCTCGTTGCTTTGCCCGGCCTGGGAAGCCTTGACGAAGCCTTGGAAAGCGGCGCTACTCCCGGTGAGCTGGTGGAAGGTTCTGCGCTCTCCAGCGGCGGCGACCTTGGCCGGCTCGCGTCCGTGCGCGAAGGGAGCACCCGCGTCCAGGACGTTGGCTCGCAGCTGGTGGCCCGTGCCATGGCGGCCGTGGACCTGGAACCCCGGCCGGCGGCGGCCAGCTTCGCAGAAGAGGCCTGGCTGGATCTATGCGCAGGCCCCGGCGGCAAGGCGGCCCTGCTCGGCGCGCTGGCAAACCAGAAGGGCGCAACACTGCTCGCCAACGAACCGGCCCCGCACCGGGCCAAACTGGTGAGCCAGGCCCTTTCTGCCGTGCCCAGGGACGTTTGGCGGGTCCGGACCGGGGACGGCCGTGAAGTCGGAACCGAACAGCCCGAATCCTTTGACCGGGTGCTGGTGGACGTCCCCTGCAGCGGGCTCGGCGCACTCCGGCGCCGGCCGGAATCGCGCTGGCGCCGCACGCCCAAGGACCTGGCAGACCTGGGACCGCTGCAGCGCGACCTCCTGAAGTCGGCCCTGGCCGCTGTCCGGCCCGGCGGCGTGGTGGCTTATGTCACGTGCTCACCCCACCCGGCCGAGACCACAGCCGTTGTCACCGATGTTCTCCGGAAGCGCGATGACCTTGAGTTGCTCGACGCCGGAGCAGTGCTGGACGGCGTGAGCCTCACCGGCAACCTCGGCGCCGGCCACGGTTCCACGGCGCAGCTCTGGCCGCACATCCACAGTACGGATGCCATGTTCCTGGCCCTCATCCGCAAGAAGGCCTGACCTCAGTGAAAGGTTCCGCTATGCCCCAGTCCTGCATCAACCCGAGCATTCTTTCCGCCGACTTCGTCAATCTCGAGGCCGAACTGCAACGGATCAGCACTGCGGACGCCGTGCACGTGGACGTGATGGACAACCACTTCGTGCCCAACCTCACCATCGGGCTGCCCGTGGTCCAGCGGATCCAGGCTGTCAGCCCTGTTCCGCTCGATGCCCACCTGATGATCTCCGACGCCGACCGCTGGGCACCGGGATTTGCCGACGCAGGCCTGGCCTCGGTGACCTTCCACGCGGAGGCTTCCATCGCACCGGTCAAACTGGCACGCGAGCTAAGGGCCAGGGGAGCCAAGGCGGGTATGGCGCTGCGGCCCGCAACGCCGGTGGAACCCTACCTGGATATGCTCTCGGAACTGGACATGCTCCTGATCATGACCGTGGAGCCCGGCTTCGGCGGCCAGGCCTTCCTTGACCTGACCCTGCCGAAGATCCGCCGGGCCCGCGAAGCCATTGACGGCTCCGGGATCGGCGTGGCCATCCAGGTGGACGGCGGCATCACCGAAGAGACCATTGTCCGGGCAGCCGAGGCTGGGGCGAATGTCTTCGTCGCGGGCTCTGCCGTCTACGGTGCCCAGGACCCGGCCGCGGCCATCGCGCGCCTGCGTGAAGCGGGCAGCGCTAAGTTACGTGCCGGGTCAGGGGAATAGTCTGGACGCCATGCGGGTTGTGGCAGAATAGCAACACACATTACGTGCTCCGGGGTCGGTGTAAGTCCGAACCGGCGGTGACAGTCCGCGACCCGCGAGCTGGTGCCTTTCCTTTGGGAATGGACCCGGCAGACGGTTGAACCGGTGAAATTCCGGTACCGACAGTTAAAGTCTGGATGAGAGAAGCACGTACAGCTGTATTCGCGGTGTCCCATGATGCCGTGGCCTTCTGCTGTCGTATACCCCCGGAGCCATCGCGGTTCTGACGGGAAGGAACGACGGACACATGAACCCCTTGCGATGGCTCTTTGAAGCCAGTTTTTCCCATGCGCCGGTAGCGGGCGCGCCCGGACCGGTGGTGCGCACATGACCCGGAACGGTGTTGTGACGGCGTTCAGCCCTGCGGAAACCGCTGCCATGGACGCTGCGCTCGAAGCAGCCCTGCGCGGACCCCGCGGCGCAAACCCGCTGGTGGGCGCCGTCGTCATCGATAACGAGGGCCGCCAGCTGGTGACCGGCTACCACCGCGGCGCCGGCACCCCCCACGCTGAAGCTGACGCCATTGCGCAGGCAAACGCGGCGGGGCTGGACCTGCGTGGCACCACCATGCTGGTCACCCTGGAGCCGTGCGACCACTGCGGCCGCACCGGCCCCTGCACCCAGGCCATCATCGGGGCGGGAATCGCTGACGTGGTTTACGCCGTCGATGATCCGCATGACCCCGCCGCGGGCGGCGCAGCAACACTGCGCGAGGCCGGCGTCCGGGTACGTAGCGGGCTGGCGGCTGGTGAGTCCTTGGAGCTTAACCGCCAGTGGTTCCAGGCCGTGGCGGAACACCGCCCGTTTGTGACGCTGCACATCGCGCAGACGCTGGACAGCCGGATCGCAGCGGAGGACGGGACCAGCCAGTGGATTTCGTCCCCCGAGTCACTCGCTGACAACCACGGGCTCAGGCGCCGGATCGACGCCATCCTTGTGGGCACCCAGACCGTCCTGGTGGACAACCCGCGCCTGACCGCCCGTGACGCCTCCGGGGCTGTTGCCGGCAAGCAACCCCTCCGGGCAGTGATGGGCCTGCGGGACGTGCCGGCTGATGCGGCGGTCCGCGGCGAGGACAGGCGGATGCTCCACCTGCCCACCCACGATCCGCGCGAGGCGCTCTCGCTCCTGTACGCAGAAGGCATCCGCCACGTCATGGTGGAGGGCGGCTCGCGCATCCTCAGCGCCTTCCTGGCCGCCGGGCTGGTGGATGAACTCATTGTCTACGTGGCGCCCACCCTGCTGGGGTCCGGCACGCCTGCCCTGAACGGACTCGGGATCACCACCCTGGCGGACGCCCGCCACTGGGACTGGGATGCGTCCGACGGCGGCGCCGTCCTGACCCTGGGCCGGGACCTGAGGCTGCACCTCCGCCCCGAAACAACCGAAGCTTTAGAACCACAACCATCCCGCTCCGCCGCGGAATCAGCCATGGGAGGCTACTGATGTTTACCGGAATTATTGCCGAACAAGGACAGGTTCTGTCCGTCGAGCGGGACGGCGATGCCAGCGCAACCCTCCGCCTGAGCGCTCCGGCCACCACAGAGGGGCTTGCCCTCGGAGGCTCCATCGCAGTCAACGGCGTCTGCCTGACAGCCACCGCGATTGATGGCAAGGAGTTCAGCGTCGATGTCATGGGCGAAACCCTCGTCCGCAGCACCATCGGCGAACTCGCTGCCGGCGATTCGGTGAACCTCGAACGCTGTGTCCCGGCCGGCGGCCGGCTGGACGGCCACGTGGTCCAGGGCCATGTCGACGGCGTCGGGCAGCTCCTCGAGCGCGAGGCACTCGGCAACTGGGAGCGCCTCCGTTTCGGCGTGCCCGCCAACCTCGCCCGCTACATCGCCGAAAAGGGCTCCATCGCGATCGACGGCGTCTCGCTCACCGTCACCGCGGTCAGCCCGGCAGCGGAACCGGAACCGTGGTTTGAAGTGGGGCTGATCCCCACCACGCTCGCCGAAACCGGGCTGGGGGCAAAGGCAGCCGGCAGCCGGATCAACCTTGAAGTGGACGTACTCGCAAAATACACCGAGCGCCTTTTGGCGTTCAGCACCGGGGCAGCCGGGGGCACCCGATGAACGCCACGGTCCGGCTGAAGCCGGCCACCGAGGCACGCCGGGGACTCGACCCGGTGGAGGACGCCATCCGCGCCATGGCCGCCGGCCGGCCTGTGCTGGTGGTGGACAACGAGGACCGCGAAAATGAAGGCGACATCATCTTCGCCGCCCAACACGCCACCCCGGCGCTGATGGGCTGGACCATCCGGTACAGCTCCGGCGTTATCTGCGTGCCCCTGACAGGGGAGCGTGCCGATGCCCTTGCCCTGCCGCCCATGGTGGTTGTGAATGAGGACGCGAAGGGCACCGCCTACACCGTTTCCTGCGATGCGGCCGTGGGCGTCAGCACCGGCATCTCTGCCACGGACCGTTCGCTGACCGCCCGAGTGCTGGCCGACCCCGCCGCCGGACCGGCGGCAGTGACCCGCCCCGGGCATATTTTCCCGCTCCGTGCTGTTGACGGGGGAGTGCGGGAACGCCCGGGCCACACTGAAGCGGCCGTGGATCTTTGCCGGCTTGCCGGACTGGAGCCAGCGGGTGTTATCGCCGAGGTGGTGTACGACGACGGTGAAATGATGCGGCTCGACGGGCTGCGGGCTTTCGCCGCTGAACACGGGTGCCCCCTGATCTCGATCGAGGATCTTGTGGTTTACCTTGAAGCGGGGGCCGGGGCTCCCGCCGACAGTGACACCGGGCCGGGCGCCCGGGTGGAGTAGAGGAGAGAACGATGACGTCTTCAGGACACCAGAACGGCCACCACCAGGGGGCAGCCGGCAACGGCCACGTGGCTCACCACCCTGTGAGCGCCGGTCCCGTTGTGCAGCTGCCAACGGCTTTTGGGGAGTTCGTGACCCAGGCGTGGACGGACCTCGTCACCGGCGCGGAACACCTCGCCGTCAGCTCACCGAACGCACCCAAAGAAGGAACCGCGCCCCTGGTGAGGCTGCATTCCGAGTGCCTGACGGGCGATGTCTTCGGTTCCTACCGCTGTGACTGCGGCGAACAGCTGGCATACGCGCTGGAAATGATCAACGAGTTCGGCGGCACGCTCCTCTACCTGCGCGGGCAGGAAGGCCGGGGGATCGGCCTGGCCAACAAGATCAAGGCCTACGCACTCCAGGAGGCCGGCTTTGACACAGTGGAGGCCAACGAGCAGCTGGGGCTGCCGGTAGACGCCCGCTGCTACAAGGCTGCCGCGCAGATCCTGGCGGAGATGGGACTCCATGAGATCCGCCTCCTGAGCAACAACCCGGACAAACAGAACAGGCTTGCCAAGGCCGGCGTGAAGGTGGTGGAGATGGTTCCCACCGAAGTGCCGTCCCGCGACCAGAACATCCGTTACCTGCAAACCAAAAAGGACCGCATGGAGCACCGGCTGACCCTGGATACCCATATTGCGACCGTGCCCGGCGCCGGCGCTTCCACCTTCGACGACTAATAAAACCAAGAGACTGAACGGATCACGATTCACGCATGAGCGGACACGGCGCACCAGATATTGACCTCACTACCCTCAGCCCGGCGGAAACGTCGCAGCTTCGGCTGGCCATCATTGCTGCCAGCTGGCATACCCAGATCATGGACGGGCTCCTGGACGGTGCCCTGCGTGCCGCCAAGGACGCCGGCATCAGCGAACCCACGGTGCTCCGCGTTCCGGGAGCCTTCGAACTGCCCGTTGCAGCCGCGCGGCTGGCACCGCATTTTGACGCAGTAGTGGCCCTCGGCGTCGTCATCCGCGGCGGCACGCCGCACTTTGAGTACGTCTGCCAGGCGGCGACGTCGGGACTGACCGATGTCAGCGTCTCCACCGGGGTGCCGGTGGGCTTTGGCGTCCTGACGTGCGACACCGAGCAGCAGGGCCTGGACCGTGCAGGCCTGCCCGGCTCCAGCGAGGACAAAGGCCATGAAGCAGTGACGGCAGCCCTGGCCACCGCCGTGCTCCTGAAGCAGTACAAGTAACCGGCAACGGTAACCCGGCAGCAGACGGGCGCGGTGTGCGTTCCCTCACACCGTGCCCGTCATGCAACTCCCCGACAGGCGCCGTCCGGGCCGCAGCAAGTAGGCTGTAGGGCGTGAAGAATTTCGAGACGCTGTTCGCTGAACTGAGTGAGAAGGCAGCCACCCGCCCGGCAGGCTCCCGCACCGTCGCAGAATTGGAGTCCGGAGTCCACGGCATCGGCAAGAAAGTCGTGGAGGAAGCAGCCGAAGTGTGGATGGCTGCCGAGTATGAATCCGACGAAGCCACGGCCGAGGAAATCTCCCAGCTGCTCTACCACCTGCAGGTTCTGATGCTCGCCAAAGGCCTGACCCTGGAAGACGTCTACAAGCATCTGTAGCCACTGCGGCACGCCGGCCGTAGCACCGCGCCGCCCGTGCCCTTGCGTGGCCAGTTTGCCTGATCCATAGACCTCCCAACCAAGAAAGACCCCCATGCTGCGAGTAGCCGTCCCCAACAAGGGCTCCCTGTCCGAAGCCGCCTCCGCCATGCTGTCCGAGGCCGGTTACCGCCAGCGCCGCGACACCCGCGAGCTGGTCATGATGGACCCTGACAACGACATCGAATTCTTCTTTCTCCGCCCGCGGGACATCGCCGTCTACGTCGGCCGGGGAACGCTCGACGTCGGCATCACCGGCCGCGACCTCCTGCTGGACGCCGAGGTGGAGGCTGAGGAACTCCTTCCGCTGGGCTTCGCCGCCTCCACGTTCCGCTTCGCCGGGCCGGTAGGGGACTTCGCCAAAGTGGAGGAGCTTGAAGGCAAGCGCCTGGCCACCAGCTATGACGGGCTGCTCCGCGGATACCTCGCCGGGCGCGGGGTCAACGCCAAGGTTGTCCGCCTGGACGGTGCCGTGGAATCCTCGGTCCGGCTGGGCGTCGCTGACGCCATCGCCGACGTCGTGGAGACCGGCAACACGCTCAAAGCCGCCGGCATGGAGATCTTCGGTGAGCCGATCCTCAAGTCCGAGGCCGTGCTGATCCGCCGCACCGGCGAGGGCGGCGCTGCCAACGGCACCGCCAAGGAGATCGAAGTCCTCATCCGCCGCCTGCAAGGTGTCCTGGTGGCACGCCAGTATGTGCTGATGGATTACGACATCCGCAAGGAACTGGTGGAACAGGCCGCGGCGCTGACTCCCGGACTGGAATCGCCCACGGTCTCGCCGCTGCGCGACTCCGAGTGGGTTGCTGTCCGGTCCATGGTTCCGAAAAAGGACACCAACCGGATCATGGATGAGCTCTACGACCTCGGCGCCCGGGCCATCCTGGTCAGCAGCATCCACGCCTGCCGTATCTGAGCCAAGAGACCATCCCAGAATTCCAGGAGTACCCATGGCTGTAGCTGTACGCGTCATCCCGTGCCTCGACGTCGACGCCGGCCGCGTCGTCAAGGGCGTCAACTTCGAGGGGCTCCGCGACGCCGGCGACCCCGTGGAGCTCGCGCACCGCTACGACAACGCCGGCGCTGACGAGCTGACCTTCCTGGACGTCACGGCGTCCTCGGGCAACCGCGAAACCACGTTCGACGTCGTCCGCCGTACCGCGGAGGAGGTCTTCATTCCGCTGACCGTGGGCGGCGGTGTCCGCGGCGTGGCCGAGGTGGACAAGCTCCTGAGGTTCGGCGCAGACAAGGCCTCCATCAACACCGCTGCGGTGGCCCGGCCGGACGTCATCAACGAGATCAGCCGGCACTTCGGTTCGCAGGTGCTAGTCCTGTCCGTGGACGCGCGCCGCACCCGCCCCGGGTCCGAGCCTACGCCGTCGGGCTTTGAAGTCACCACCCACGGCGGCCGCACCGGCACCGGCATCGACGCCATCGAATGGGCCAGGGAAGCCGCCGACCGCGGTGTGGGGGAAATCCTGCTCAACTCGATCGATGCCGACGGCACCAAGGACGGTTTCGACCTGGAGCTGATCCGCCTCGTGCGGGCGGCCGTGAAGGTGCCCATCATCGCTTCGGGCGGGGCCGGCGAACCCGCGCACTTCCCGCCGGCTGTGGCTGCCGGAGCAGACGCGGTGCTGGCAGCTTCGATCTTCCACTGGGGCCCCGACGACATGATGTCCCAGGTCAAAAACGCCATCCGCGAAGCAGGGTTCGAGGTCCGCTGACCGCCTGCTTTGCTCTGCCGGAGGCCGTTGCTTGTTAGAGGCCCACTTCGGCGGACTGGAGGAGCACGACGGCGTCCGGCTGGCCTTCGAAGGTGACCAGGGCATGGCGCGTGCGGCCGTGGGCGTGCATCAGCAGCTCGCCGGGCTCGCCGACGATCGCCACCGAAACCGGGGCTCGCTTGGCTACGTGCCGGGGACCGGAAGGGCGCACCAGGACAATCCCAAGATCCACGCCGCGGTACAGGATGGCCGCCCGTTTGATGAGTTCGTCCCAGAGAGCATCCGAATAGGCTTCGTCGAGGGCGCGGGGGGCCCAACGGTCCACGGCACGCCGGATGTCCTCCGTGTGCACGAAGTACTCGATCAGGTTTGAACTTTCGTCCAGCGCCTTGATCTTCATGGGCGAAAGCGCCGGCGGGCCGGAGCGGAACGTGTTCACCAGGCCGGTGTAGTCATCGGGGGTCTTCAGCTTCGCCGCGAGCTTGGCGGTGGCTTTGTCCGAGGCCTTGGACAGCCTCTTGATGATCAGGCCAAGGCCCACAGCCGCTTTGCGTTCGCGGAGGTAAAGGTGCGCGGCAAGGTCCCTGGTGCGCCAACCTTTGCAAAGGGTGGGGGCATCAGGACCAGCGGCCAGCAGGGTTTCGGCCAGGACTTCTCGGGACGGGTCGACGAAATGCATCACTTGTGAAACTAGCACGACACCGGCGGACTTGGGCAGCAGAACCGCCACCGGACAGGTGCCCTTGTTCACACAGGCTTTCCGCGTCCCCGGGCTCATCCTGGGAGCCCCGGCTGAGGCACTAGACTTGGTCTGATGTCTGAGCAGCCCGCCCCCGCCCCCATGCCTGTCCCGGCTCCCTCCGCCAGCCCGCTTCCCCCCGGTGTCGCCGCCGCACTGAAGCGCGATAACGCCGGACTGGTCGCCGCGGTGGTCCAGCAGTTCGATACGAATGAAGTGCTGATGCTCGGCTGGATGGACGACGAAGCCCTGCACCGGACCCTGACCAGCGGCCGGGTCACGTTCTACTCCCGCTCCCGCCAGGAATACTGGCGTAAAGGGGACACCTCCGGGCACGTCCAGTGGGTCAAGTCCGTGGCCATGGACTGCGACGGCGATGCCCTCCTGGTCCGGGTGGACCAGGTCGGCGCGGCGTGCCACACCGGCACCAGGACCTGCTTCGACGGCAGGGGCCTGGACGTTACAGCACTGGACACCTCAACAACCAGCGGAGAAGCATAACCATGCAGGACCTTGGAATCATCAGCCCGGGCCTCGAGGAGTTCCGCGAACTTGCCGGCAGCAGCCGGGTCATCCCCGTCACGCTCAAGGTGCTGGCGGACGCGGAAACCCCGATAGGTCTTTACCGGAAGCTGGCCCAGGGCCAGCCCGGCACGTTCCTCATGGAATCCGCGGCCGTGGGCGGCACGTGGTCCCGGTATTCCTTTATCGGTGCGAAGTCCCGCGCCACCCTGACCACCAAGGACGGCCAGGCGCACTGGCTCGGCCAGCCGCCGGCCGGCGTGCCCCTGGACGGCAACCCTGTGGACGCCGTCAGGGACACCATCGAAGCGTTGCGGACCAGCCGGTTTGACGGCCTCCCGCCTTTTACGTCCGGCCTGGTGGGGTTCTTGGGCTGGGAGACCGTCCGGCACTGGGAGCGGCTCACCAGCCCGCCGGAGGATGACCTCCACCTGCCAGAGCTGGCACTGAACCTGGTCACGGACATGGCCGTGCACGACAACCATGACGGCACCGTGCTGCTGATCGCCAACGCCATCAACTTCGACAACAGCTCAGAGCGCGTGGACGAGGCCTGGCACGATGCCGTGGCACGGGTCAAGGCACTCCTCACCCGGATCAGCACTCCGGTGGCGCAACCTGTTTCAGTACTTGAACCCGCTGCCCTGGATTTTGCCTCCAGCGTCCAGGAACGCTGGGACGAGCCGGCCTACCTTGCAGCCCTTGACCGTGGCAAGGAAGCCATTGTGGACGGCGAAGTGTTCCAGGTGGTGATCTCGCGCCGCTTCGAAATGGAGTGCGGTGCCTCGCCGCTGGACGTGTACCGGGTGCTGCGCAACACCAACCCCAGCCCGTACATGTACATCTTCAGCCTCGAAGACGCCGACGGCCGGGAATACTCCATCGTGGGTTCGTCCCCCGAAGCGCTGGTCACGGTGACCGGTGAAGAAGTCATCACCCACCCGATCGCCGGCTCGCGTCCCCGCGGCAAAACCGTTGAGGCGGACAAGGCACTGGCCGAGGAACTCCTGGCGGACCAGAAAGAACGCGCGGAGCACCTGATGCTGGTGGACCTCTCCCGCAACGACCTCTCCAAAGTGTGCGTCGCCGGAACTGTGGACGTCACCCAGTTCATGGAAGTGGAGCGGTTCAGCCACATCATGCACCTTGTCTCTACAGTGGTGGGCAAGCTGGCGCCGACGGCAAAGGCCTACGACGTCCTTAAGGCAACGTTCCCCGCAGGAACCCTGTCCGGGGCCCCGAAACCCCGTGCCCTCCGGCTGCTGGACGAGCTTGAACCGCACCGCCGCGGCATCTACGGCGGCGTGGTGGGCTATCTCGATTTCGCCGGCGACATGGACATGGCCATCGCCATCCGTTCAGCCCTCCTGCGTGAGGGACGCGCCTACGTCCAGGCCGGCGGCGGCATCGTGGCCGATTCGGTCAACCCCACCGAAGCATTGGAGACGGTGAACAAGGCGGCAGCCCCGCTGCGCGCCGTCCACACCGCCGGATCCCTGCACAACATTGCCGTGGAGTCACTGCCCGACGGCGGCGCCCCGGCCGCCGCGGATGGCCCGTTAGCCGAGGGAAGCCAGGCGGCCGAATGACGCCGGTCTGGGCGCGGAAGCCCACCCTGGTCCTGCTGATCGCCGTGCTGGCCCTCGCCGTCTTTGGCGCCACCACCCAGACCTGGATCACCGTGAACCTGGACCCGGACCAGCTGGGCCAGGCGGGAGGCCAGAACACGCTCCCGGTCCAGGGCAGCAAGGCGGCCACAGCAGTGACAGCCCTGGCTGTGGTGGCACTGGCCGGGGGACTGGCTGCGTCCATCGCGGGCAGGATCGCGCGGATCCTCATCACCGCGATCATCATCCTGGCGTCGGCGGGGATCATTACGGCGGCCACCACGGTGCTGTCCGACCCGCTGGCCGCCGCCCAGGGATCCATCGCCGCGGCGACCGGAGTCACCGGGGGAAGCGCTGAAGTGAGCGTCACCGCGTTCCCCGTCCTCGCCGTCGTCGCCGGCGCCCTGCTGGGCCTCGGTGCCCTGCTGATCATCCCGGCGGGCCGGTACTGGAAGTCCCGGACCAAATATGACGTCGCAGCAGCCGGGGCAGGAACAGGCGCGGCAGCAGGCAGTGCCGCATCGGACGCCACACCAGCCGCCGGCGGAGTTCCAGCGCCGGCCGGTCCGGTGAACGAGATCGACAGCTGGGACCGGCTCTCACGCGGCGACGATCCCACCTGAACCACCCACCCGAAAAACGCCAGCCACTCCATCCGGACACGGCAACCGGCCGCCGATAAGCGGGCCGCGGCCAAAAAATGGCAGAATGTAAGCAGTATTCATCCCGAGGAGATTCACATGAGCAAAGCACCTGCGTCCGTATCCAAGTCAGGCACCCGAACCGTTGCCCCCGGCGTCGTTGACCACAGCCAGGAACTCGGCCACGGCAACAGCCCCGCGGCCTGGACCTGCGTGATCGTGATGCTGGTCGGCGCGCTCATTGCATCCATCGCGTTCGTGATCGCCAACACTCCGATCTTTATTGCCGGCGCGGCAGTCATGGTGCTCGGGCTCATTGCCGGTTACATCATGCGCAAGGCAGGCTACGGCGTCGAAGGCAGCAAGCTGAAGAACTCCGGCCACTGATGGCAACTGTTCTCGATGACATCAATGCCGGTGTCAGGGAGGATATGGAGGCCAGGAAGCGCCTCGTTTCGCTTGCACAACTGAAGGACGGCGCCGCAGCCGCGGAGCCCGCCCGTGACGCCTGGGCGGCCCTCGGCGGCACCTCGGCGCAGCGGGACCAGCTGAAAGTGATTGCCGAGATCAAGCGGCGAAGCCCGTCCAAGGGTGATCTCGCCACCATCGTTGATCCTGCCTCGCTCGCGGAACAGTATGCCCGCGGCGGCGCAGCCGTGATCAGCGTCCTCACTGAGCAGCGCCGCTTCAACGGCTCCCTGGCAGACCTGGACGCTGTCCGCGCCCGCGTAGACACTCCGCTGCTGCGCAAGGATTTCACGCTCGATGAGTACCAGATCTGGGAGGCCCGTGCCCACGGCGCCGATCTCATCCTGCTGATCGTGGCTGCGCTGTCCGACTCCCAGCTCCGGGACTTCAGCTCGCTCAGCCGTGAACTCGGCATGAACGTGCTCGTGGAGACGCACACGGAAGAGGAAATCGAACGGGCCGTAGCGGCTGAGGCGCGGATCATCGGCGTCAACGTCCGCAACCTGAAAACGCTCGACGTCGACCGTTCCGTTTTCGCCTCACTCGCCGGCCTGATTCCCGCCGAAGCGCTGGTCATCGCCGAGTCCGGCGTGCGCGGCGTGGACGACGTCACCCACTATGCGGCAAACGGCGCGAACGCGATCCTGGTGGGCGAAGCCCTGGTCAGCGATTCCACTCCGCGTGAGCGGATCGCCGAGTTCACCGCTGCGGGCGCTGCCGCCATCGCCGCAAGGGCCTAAGCCCAAACTTGCCGGCGCTGGCGCCGGCGGCACAACACTTCTGAACGATCAACTGGAACAGGACGGTGAGACTGATGGTTGATGCACCCTCAGACGCTGAGAACAACACTGCGGAGGCATTCCTGCAGGGCGGTTCGCTGAAGCACGCCCCGGGGCCGTACTTCGGCACTTACGGCGGACGCTGGATGCCCGAATCCCTCATCGCGGCACTGGATGAACTTGAGGACACCTTCGAAAAGGCCAAGGCCGATCCCGATTTCGTTGCCCAGGTCGCGGACCTCAACAGGAACTACTCGGGACGCCCGTCGCTGCTCACCGAAGCCAAGCGGTTCGCCGAGCACGCCGGGGGCGTCCGTGTGTTCCTCAAGCGCGAGGACCTCAACCACACCGGATCCCACAAGATCAACAACGTCATTGGCCAGGCACTGCTGGCCAAGCGGATGGGCAAGACCCGCATCATCGCCGAGACCGGGGCCGGCCAGCACGGCGTCGCCAGCGCCACTGCCGCCGCCCTGATGGGCATGGAGTGCGTGGTGTACATGGGCGCCGAAGACTGCCGCCGCCAGGCGCTGAACGTGGCCCGGATGGAACTCCTGGGCGCCACGGTGATCCCGGTGACCAGCGGATCCCAGACCCTCAAGGACGCCATCAACGAGGCCCTGCGCGACTGGGTGGCCAACGTCGGCAACACCCACTACCTGTTGGGGACCGCCGCCGGAGCCCACCCGTTCCCCGCCATGGTCCGCTACTTCCACGAGGTCATCGGCGAGGAGGCCCGCGCCCAGATCCTGGAACAGACAGGCAGCCTTCCTGACGCCGTCTGTGCCTGCATCGGCGGCGGGTCCAACGCCATCGGCATCTTCCACGGCTTCCTCGATGATCCGTCGGTGAAGATCTACGGTTTCGAGGCGGGCGGCGACGGCGTGGACACCGGACGCCACGCAGCCACCATCACCCTGGGCAAGCCCGGAGTGCTCCACGGGGCACGTTCCTACCTCATGCAGGACGACGACGGCCAGACCATCGAATCCCACTCCATCTCCGCCGGGCTGGACTACCCGGGCGTTGGCCCGGAGCACGCCTACCTGGCCGACATCGGACGGGTCAGCTACGAGCCCATCACGGACGCAGAAGCTATGGAGGCGTTCCGGATCCTGTGCCGCACCGAGGGCATCATCCCAGCCATCGAGTCAGCCCACGCCCTCGCCGGCGCCATAAAGGTGGGCCAGCGGATGGCTGCCGAACCCGGGAACGCCGCTGAAAAGGTCATCATCGTCAACCTGTCCGGCCGCGGCGACAAGGATGTGGCCCAGGCTGCGGAATGGTTCGACCTGCTGGACAAGGATTCACCGGAAGCCGAAATCGGCAAAGAGGGGGAGCAGCTGTGAGCACCGCGCAAACGGCCAGCAAGTCAGCGGCTGCGATTGACAAGGCCCGCGCAGAAGGCCGCGCCGCCCTGATCGGTTACCTCCCGGCCGGCTACCCGGACGTCGAGCAGACCATCGCCGCCGGAATTGCCTTGGCCGAGAACGGGGCCGATTTGATTGAAATCGGCATCCCCTACTCTGACCCGGTGATGGACGGCCAGGTCATCCAGGCCGCCACCACCGAGGCACTGGCCAAGGGCTTCCACGTGCGGCAGGTCTTCGACGTCGTCGCCGGTATCACCAGCAAGACCGACGCCGCGGTCCTGGTCATGACCTATTGGAACCCGGTGGTCCGCATGGGCGTGGACGAGTTCTCGCGCCGGCTGGCCGAGGCCGGGGGAGCCGGGCTGATCACGCCGGACCTCATCCCGGACGAAGCCTCCGAATGGTTTGAAGCCTCGGACAAGTACGGACTGGACCGGGTGTTCCTCGTGGCACCGTCCTCCACGCCTGAACGCATGAAGCGCACCGTTGAGGCGAGCCGCGGCTTTGTCTACGCCGTCTCCATCATGGGCGTGACCGGTGCCCGTACCTCGGTCAGCAGCGCCGCCAAGGACGTGGTTGCCGCGGCACACCACGCGGGAGCCGAGCGCGTATGCGTGGGACTCGGTGTGTCCACCGCAGACCAGGTCCGTGAAATCGGGGCCTACGCCGAAGGCGTCATCGTGGGAACCGCACTGGTTGCTGCCATCCGCGACGGCGGCGTCCAGGCAGTTGCCGACCTCACCCGGAAGCTCAGCACCGGACTCGTTAGGGAAGAAGCCTAAAACTTATGCAGACCCTCATGCAGGCTGCCGTTATGGTGCCCGCAAGCATCCCCAGCCCGGACTGGTCCGGCTTCGACATCCCGCTGCCGTGGGGGACCTTGCGGATCCACGCCTATGCCCTGTGCATCCTGGCCGGCATCATCGTTGGCCTGTGGCTGACCTCTGTCCGGTGGGCTAAGCGCGGTGCGCCCGAAGGCAGCGTCTGGGACATCGTCATCTGGGCCATCCCGTTCGGCATCATCGGCGGCCGCCTCTACCACGTGGTGTCCTCGCCGGATGCCTACTTCGGCCCTGGATTCGACGGGACGGGTGACCTCTGGCTCATCCCGCAGATCCAGCGCGGCGGCCTCGGAATCTGGGGTGCCGTGGTCCTGGGTGTCCTAGGAGCCTGGATCGGCTGCCGCCGGTCCGGGGTCAAGCTCACCGCCTTCCTGGATGCCGCGGCCCCGGGCCTCCTGCTGGCCCAGGCCGTCGGCCGCTGGGGCAACTACTTCAACCAGGAACTCTTCGGCGGGCCCACCACCCTGCCCTGGGGACTGCAGATCGATGCGGACAACCCCAACTTCCCGGCAGGCACAGCGGCGGACACGCTCTTCCACCCCACCTTCCTGTACGAATCGCTTTGGAACCTCGTGGGTGTGGTGATCCTGCTCGCGCTGGACCGGAGATTCCACTTCAGGCGCGCCCGCCTCTTCTGGCTGTACGCCATGTACTACACGCTCGGCCGGGTGTGGATCGAAGCCATGCGGATCGACGAAGCCGAACAGATCAGCCTCTTCGGCATCACCACCAGGCTTAACGTGTGGACCAGCATCTTCGTCTTTGTGGTTGCCCTCATCGTCTTCGTCCTGCTGGGAATGAAGGGCCGGCCCGAGCCGGATACCCCCTACCTTCCGGGCCGCGAACCGGCCGGGAATGACGCACTGGCGGGGGAGGCATCCAGTGAGTCCGAGGTCCGCGATACGGACACTACTGTCTCAGATAGTGAATCCCGTGATAATCTCCCAGATAACAAAAACGGTTCCCGGGACCCTTCCGCCCCAACGGAAGTGGAAGCGGCATTAAGGAACGGCAACAAGCCCGTTCCGGAGTCGCCGGTAGCCGGAAATTCCGGCCACAAGGCCACGGAATCCGCGCCGGAAGCTGGCAAAAGCAAGTAGGAAGCCAGCACGGCAGGGTCGCAGAGCCACCGCTCGGAGCGCCCACACACCACAGTGTCGTGGCAACGGGGCCCAACCGGCAGCAGAGATAGGCTGCACGGTCAAGCCCGGGGCCGGATGCCTGCGTAACTGTTAGTTCAGCAGGCCAGGCTGGCCTACAATTTCCTGTAAATAACACTTTGTTGTGCCATCACGTCAGGCGCCGACGAGTGGGGCCAACGGTGTCCCTTCCATACGCACGATCTCGAGGAAGGACGTCTTCGATGACCCATCTTCATAGCCCACGTTGGTCCGAAAAAATAGGATCAGAGGGCCCCGTCTCTCCATTCAAGCGCTTCGCCGCGCTCCCGGAGGCACGGGGTCTGTACAACCCGGACCATGAAAAAGACGCGTGCGGCCTTGCGATCATCGCCACGCTCCGCGGCGAACCCGGCTACGACATCGTCGACGCCGCACTGACTGCCCTGCGCAACCTCGAGCACCGCGGCGCCGTGGGCGCCGATGAGGGCACCGGTGACGGTGCAGGACTCCTGATGCAGATCCCGGACGAGTTCTTCCGGGCCGTCACCGAATTCGAACTCCCGGCTCCCGGCCAGTTTGTGGCCGGCACTGCCTTCCTGCCCGCCGAAAAGCGCGAAGCCGATGCCGCCAAGGCCGGCATCGAAGGGCTCGCCGCCGATGAGGGCCTCACCGTGCTGGGCTGGCGCGAAGTACCCATCGTCGCCGACCTCGTGGGTGCCATGGCGCGTGCCTGCATGCCGTACTTCTCCCAGCCTTTCCTGGCCGCGGCCAACGGCGAGGAATTGGACCGCAACGAGCTGGACTCGCGTGCCTGGCGGATCCGCAAGCGTGCACAGAACAAGTTCGGCGTGTACTTCCCGTCGCTGTCCTCCCGCACCATCGTCTACAAGGGCATGCTCACCACCGCGCAGCTCGAGCCGTTCTATCCTGACCTTTCGGACAAGCGCTTCAAGACCAAGCTGGCCATTGTCCACTCGCGCTTCTCCACCAACACGTTCCCGTCCTGGCCGCTGGCCCAGCCTTTCCGCACCATCGCCCACAACGGCGAGATCAACACGGTCAAGGGCAACCGCAACTGGATGCGTGCCCGCCAGTCGCAGCTTGCCAACCCGCTGCTGGGCGATTCCCCTGAAGAGCTGTATCCGATCTGCACCCCCGGTGCCTCGGATTCCGCATCCTTCGACGAGGTGGCCGAGCTGCTCTGGCTCTCCGGCCGGCCCATCACGCACTCGATCATGATGATGATCCCCGAGGCCTGGGAAAACCACGCCACCATGGATCCGGCCCGCCGCGCCTTCTACGAATACCACTCGCTCCTCATGGAGCCGTGGGACGGCCCGGCCGCAGTCTCCTTCACGGACGGCAACCTTGTGGGTGCCACGCTGGACCGGAACGGCCTGCGCCCCGGCCGCTACTGGATCACCGAAGACGGCCTGATCATCTTCGCTTCCGAGGTTGGCGTGATCGACGTCGAAGCCTCCAAGGTGGTCAAGAAGGGCCGCGTCTCGCCCGGCAAAATGTTCCTCGTGGACACCGACTCCGGCCGCATCATCGATGACGAAGAGGTCAAGGCCGAGGTCGCTGCCGCGAACCCGTGGGCCGAATGGGTCAAGGACAACCTGATCGACCTCAACAACCTGCCCGAGCGCGAGCATGTGGTCCACACGGCCGCGTCGGTGAACATCCGGCAGCGGACCTTCGGCTACACCACCGAAGAGCTCAAGATCCTGCTCGGCCCCATGGCCCGCACGGGTGCCGAGCCGCTCGGCGCCATGGGTTCGGATACGCCGGTGGCTGTGCTCTCGAAGCGCCCGCGCCTGCTGTTCGACTACTTCGTGCAGTCCTTCGCGCAGGTGACCAACCCGCCGCTGGACGCCATCCGTGAAGAGCTGGTCACGTCGCTGACGTGTGCCATCGGTCCGAACGGCAACCTGCTGGACACCAAGCAGGTCCGCCAGCCGCAGGTCCAGCTTCCGTTCCCGGTGATCAACAACGACCAGCTCGCCAAGATCGCCAACATCGAAAACGCCGACGGCGACCGCGTGGCCATGAAGGTCCGCGGACTTTACCGCCCCGAAGGCGGCGAGAACGCGCTGCGTGCCCGCCTCACCGAAATCTGCGAGCAGGTCTCGGGTGCCATCAACCGCGGTGTTCAGTACGTGGTCCTCTCGGACCGCGATTCGAACGCCCAGTGGGCGCCTATCCCGTCGCTGCTGCTGGTCAGCGCCGTGCACCACCACCTGCTCCGCAGCGCCAACCGCACCAAGACCGCCCTGGTAGTCGAGGCCGGTGACGTCCGCGAAACGCACCACGTTGCTGTACTGATCGGCTACGGCGCGTCAGCCGTCAACCCGTACCTGGCCATGGAATCCGTGGAACAGCTGATCAGCAGCGGGGACGTCGTTGGGGTGACCGCGCAGGATGGCGTCTACAACCTGATCAAGGGCCTCGGCAAGGGTGTCCTGAAGATCATGTCCAAGATGGGCATCTCCACCGTGGCGTCCTACACCGGTGCCCAGACGTTCGAAGCCCTGGGCCTGGGGCAGGAGCTGGTGGACGAATTCTTCGCCGGAACGCACTCCCAGCTCGGCGGCGTCGGCCTCGACGTCATCGCGGCTGAAGTCTCCGCGCGGCACCAGATGGCGTACCCGGAAGGCGGCATCGAGCAGCCGCACCGCCCGCTCCTGGGCGGCGGCGAATACCAGTGGCGCCGCGACGGCGAGCCGCACCTCTTCAACCCTGAGACGGTCTTCCGGCTGCAGCACGCCACGCGTGAGCGCCGCTATGACATCTTCAAGGCCTACACCAAGGGCGTTGATGACCAGTCCGAGAACCTGATGACCCTGCGCGGGCTCCTCAAGTTCAAGACCGGCAACCGCCCGCCGGTGCCGCTTGAGGAAGTGGAGCCCGTCTCCAGCGTGGTCAAGCGTTTTTCCACGGGTGCCATGAGCTATGGCTCCATTTCCCAGGAAGCGCACGAGACCCTCGCGATCGCCATGAACCAGTTGGGCGGCAAGTCCAACACCGGTGAAGGCGGCGAGGACGTGGACCGCCTGCTTGACCCGAAGCGCCGTTCTGCCGTCAAGCAGATCGCGTCCGGCCGGTTCGGTGTCACCAGCCTTTACCTGAGCAACGCCGATGACATCCAGATCAAGATGGCGCAGGGTGCCAAGCCCGGCGAAGGCGGCCAGCTGATGGCGCAGAAGGTCTACCCTTGGGTGGCCCGGACCCGTCACTCCACGCCCGGCGTCGGACTCATCTCCCCGCCTCCGCACCACGACATCTACTCGATCGAGGACCTCGCGCAGCTCATCTATGATGCGAAGCGCGCCAACCCCTCGGCCCGTGTGCACGTCAAGCTCGTCTCCGAGGTGGGCATCGGCACAGTTGCCGCCGGCGTGACGAAGGCGAAGGCCGACGTCGTACTGGTCTCCGGCCACGACGGCGGAACCGGCGCCTCGCCGCTGAACTCACTCAAGCACGCGGGTGTGCCGTGGGAGCTGGGACTTGCTGAGACCCAGCAGACCCTGATGCTCAACGGCCTGCGTGACCGTGTGGTGGTTCAGGTGGACGGCCAGCTCAAAACCGGCCGCGACGTGGTTATTGCTGCTCTGCTGGGTGGCGAGGAATTCGGCTTCGCCACTGCACCGCTGGTGGTGGAGGGCTGCATCATGATGCGCGTCTGCCACCTGGACACCTGCCCCGTGGGTGTTGCGACGCAGAACCCCGAACTGCGGGCACGCTTCACCGGCAAGCCCGAGTTCGTAGTCAACTTCTTCGAATTCCTTGCCGAGGAAGTCCGCGAGATCCTTGCGGAGCTCGGTTTCCGGAGCATCGAAGAGGCGATCGGCCACGCCGAGGCCCTGGACGCCCGCGAAGCCATCAACCACTGGAAGGCCGAGGGCCTGGACCTCGACCCGATCCTGCATGGCCTCGAATTCGATGATGACGCGCCGCTGCGCAACATGACCGGGCAGAACCATGAACTGGACAAGCACTTCGACCAGCGCCTGATCACCATGGCCACCGAAGCACTGACCGACCGGAGCCCGGTGAGGATCGCCGTCGACGTGATCAACACCGACCGCTCCGTAGGCACCATGCTCGGCCATGTTGTGACCAAGACGTTCAGCACGGACGTGCTGGCCACGGACACCATCGACATCACCCTGACCGGTACCGCCGGCCAGTCGCTCGGTGCGTTCCTGCCGGCCGGCATCACGCTGCGCCTGCTGGGTGACTCCAACGACTACGTGGGCAAGGGCCTGTCCGGCGGACGCATCATTGTCCGCCCGGACCGCACCAACGTCTTCAAGGCGGAGAACAACGTGATCGCCGGCAACGTGATCGGTTACGGTGCCACCAGCGGCGAGATGTTCCTGCGCGGCCAGGTGGGCGAACGCTTCCTGGTCCGCAACTCCGGTGCCACCGCCGTCGTCGAAGGCATTGGCGATCACGGCTGCGAGTACATGACCGGTGGGCAGACGCTCATCATCGGCCGCACCGGGCGCAACTTCGGTGCCGGCATGTCCGGCGGCACGGCGTACGTGCTGGACCTGGAGACCACCAAGGTCAACAAGGACGCGCTGCAGTCAGGCGAACTCCAGCTCCGCGAGCTCGACGCCGAGGACCGCGACATCGTGCACGGCCTCCTGGTCAAGCACCGCGAGGAAACCGAATCCCTGCTGGCGGCCCGGTTGTTGGATAACTTCGACGACACAGCCGCCCGCATTACCAAAGTGCTGCCGCGTGACTACGCTGCAGTCCAGCAAACCCGCCTTGACGCCATCGAAGAGGGTCTCGACCCTGACGGCGAAGAAGTATGGTCTCGAATCCTGGAGGTGACCGGTGGCTGATCCACGCGGATTTCTCAAAGTACGCCAGCGTGAAACCCAGCCGCGCCGTCCCGTTCCGGTCCGCATCATGGACTGGAAGGAAGTCTATGAGGCCCAGGAAAAAGGTGTCCTGAAGGCACAGGCGGGCCGCTGCATGGACTGCGGCGTGCCGTTCTGCCACCAGGGATGCCCGCTGGGCAACCTGATCCCGGAGTGGAACGACCTCACCTGGCGCGATAAAGGCGAGGAAGCGATTGAGCGGCTGCACGCCACCAACAACTTCCCCGAGTGGACCGGCAGGCTGTGCCCCGCACCGTGTGAGGCGTCCTGCGTGCTGGGGATCAACCAGCCTGCGGTGACCATCAAGCAGGTTGAGGTGTCCATCGCCGATGAAGCGTTCGAGAACGGCTGGGTCAACCCGCTGCCCCCGACGCGCCTGACCGGCAAGACAGTTGCCGTCGTCGGCTCCGGTCCTGCCGGGCTTGCCGTCGCGCAGCAGCTGACCCGCGTGGGCCACACCGTGGCCGTGTACGAGCGCGACGACAAAATCGGCGGGCTCCTCCGGTACGGCATTCCTGACTTCAAGATGGAGAAGGACCACGTTGACCGCCGCGTCGAGCAGATGAAGGCCGAAGGCACCCGGTTCCGCACCGGCGTGGCCGTGGGCACTGACGTGACGTGGGAGCAGCTTCGCCGCCGTTACGACGCCGTGGTGATCTGCACCGGCGCTACCGTGCCGCGTGACCTGCCCATCCCGGGCCGTGACCTCGAAGGCGTGCACTTCGCCATGGACTACCTGGTACCCGCAAACCGCGTGGTGGCGGGGGAGACCATCGAGAACCAGATCAACGCCAAGGGCAAGCACGTGGTCATCCTCGGCGGCGGCGACACCGGCGCCGACTGCCTCGGCACGGCGCACCGCCATGGTGCAGCATCGGTGACCACCCTGGCCATCGGCAAGCAGCCGCCGTCGGAACGCGCCGGGCACCAGCCCTGGCCAACGTTCCCCACCCTCTTCGAAATGGCCAGCGCCCACGAGGAAGGCGGCGAACGCACGTACCTCGCCTCAACGGTGGAATACGTGGGGGAGAACGGAAAGCTCACCGGCGTAAAGGTTGCCGAGACGGAGTTCGTCGACGGCAAGCGGCTGCCCAAGGCAGGTACCGAAAAGGTCATTCCCGCGGACCTCGTCTTCCTGTCCCTGGGCTTCACCGGACCTGAACCGGCAGGGATCAACGAGCAGGTCAAGGCCGACTTCGACGGCCGCGGCAACGTGGCCCGCGACGGCTATTACATGACCAACACCGAGGGCATCTTCGTAGCCGGTGACGCCGGCCGCGGCCAGTCGCTCATTGTCTGGGCGATCGCCGAAGGCCGTGCCGCAGCCGCTGCCGTGGACAAGTTCCTCATGGGCAGCACCATCCTGCCGGCTCCCGTAGCTCCCACGGACCGCGCCATCGCCGTTCTCTAAGGCGGGTTTCCCACGCTCCGGCGTTCGCCGCAGGTTCATCTCCACAACAACTTAACCAATGCAGCAAACTACTAGGGTAGGTATATGAGACGCGCTAAGATTGTGGCCACTTTTGGCCCGGCAATTGCAAGCTTTGAAAACACGCTTGCGGTGTTGGAAGCCGGTGTGGATGTCGCCCGGATGAACATGAGCCACGGGGATTACTCCGTGCATGACAACACCTATGAGAATGTCCGCAAGGCTGCGGGCCAGCTGAGCAAGCCCGTAGCGATCATGGCTGACCTGCAGGGTCCCAAGATCCGCCTGGGCCGCTTTGTGGACGGCCCGCACGTCCTCGCCGAGGGTGACACGTTCACCATCACCACCGACGATGTTCCGGGCACCAAGGACATCTGCTCCACCACGCTGAAGAGCCTCACCGAAGACGTCAACGTGGGCGATGCCCTGTTGATCGACGACGGCAAGGTGGCGCTGCGTGCCATCGAGGTGGACGACGTCAAGGTTGTTGCCACGGTGACGGTGGGCGGCTCGGTGTCCAATAACAAGGGCATCAACCTTCCCGGTGTGGCCGTCAACGTCCCCGCGCTGAGCGAAAAGGACGAGGACGATCTCCGCTGGGCCATCCGCCGCGGCGTGGACATGGTTGCCCTCTCCTTCGTCCGCGATGCTACGGACATCAGCCGCGTGCACGAGATCATGGACGAAGAAGGCCGCCGTGTGCCGGTCATCGCCAAGATCGAGAAGCCGCAGGCCGTGGAGCAGCTCCACGAGATCATCGACGCGTTCGACGCGATCATGGTGGCCCGTGGCGACCTCGGCGTGGAACTTCCCCTCGAGGAAGTGCCGATCGTCCAGAAGCGCGCCATCGAACTGGCACGCCGCTGGGCCAAGCCGGTCATCGTGGCAACCCAGGTGCTCGAATCCATGATCGACAACCCGCGCCCCACCCGCGCCGAGGCTTCCGACTGCGCCAACGCGGTGCTTGACGGTGCCGACGCCGTGATGCTGTCCGGTGAGACCAGCGTGGGCAAGTACCCGATCGAGACCGTCAAGGTCATGGCCCGGATCATCGAGTCCACTGAGGTCCACGGCCTGGAGCGCGTCCCCCCGTTGGGCACCAAGCCCAAGACCCGCGGTGGCGCCATCACCCGTGCCGCCGTCGAAATCGCCGATCAGCTGGAAGCGAAGTACATCTGTACCTTCACACAGTCCGGCGACTCGGCACGCCGTCTGTCCCGCCTGCGCCCCATCAAGCCGGTGTTCGCGTTCACTCCCGTGGAGCACGTGTGGAACCAGCTCGCGCTGACCTGGGGCATCCAGCCGGTGCTGGTCCCCATGGTGGGCCACACCGACGAGATGACCGCCCAGGTTGACCGCAGCCTGCTGGAACTGGACCTGGTGGAAGACGGTGACCTGGTGATCATCGCTGCCGGTTCCCCTCCCGGAAAGGCCGGTTCCACCAACTCGCTTAAGGCGCACAGGGTAGGCGACCTCGCCGACACCTCACGCGTGGATGGCGAAGAAGGCGGAGCACCCAAGGAAAAGCTCGGCCCATGGCCGGAAAAGAAGAAGAAGTCCTAGCTCTTTAGGACTTAACACAAAAGGGAGGATCCCGGCCGCGTGGCGGGGATCCTCCCTTTTGCTTTGTTGCCTTGTCGCTTGGTCCGGCTGCTAGTTGACCTGGTTGATGATGGTCTCGGCGACCTCGCGCATGCTGAGGCGGCGGTCCATGGAGGTCTTCTGGATCCAGCGGAAGGCTTCCGGTTCCGTCAGGCCCATCTTGGTGGTCAGCAGGCTCTTGGCACGTTCCACGAGCTTGCGGGTGGCGAACTGCTCCTGCAGGTCGGAGACTTCGCTTTCGAGTGCCTTGATTTCCTCGTGGCGGGAGAGTGCGATCTCCAGGGCGGGGATGAGGTCCGCGGGGGTGAAGGGCTTGACCACGTAGGCCATGGCGCCGGCGTCGCGGGCGCGCTCCACGAGTTCCTTCTGGCTGAACGCGGTCAGCAGCACTACGGGGGCGATGCGGGCCTTGACGATCTTCTCGGCGGCGGTGATGCCGTCCATGACGGGCATCTTCACGTCCATGAGGACCAGGTCCGGCTTCAGTTCTTCAGCCAGCTGCACGGCCTTCTCGCCGTTGTCGGCCTCGCCCACAACCTCGTAGCCTTCGCCGCGCAGGATTTCGATGATGTCGAGGCGGATGAGGGTTTCATCCTCGGCCACAATGACGCGGCGCGCCGGTTGGGACGTGGGGTTTGACTCCGTCTGTTCAGTCACGGGATCTCCTTGGAAAGGTACGGGGGAACATCACCATCTTAGGTGGGCCCGCGGCCGTACTTTGATCTGCATGGGTTGGTTGCGGCGTCGGCGGCGCGATTCTGGAATTCAGCCTATCTGCATGTAGAGTAATTCCGCGTACGTGAAGTGATCGCGTTGCTCACAATCAGCTGTGGGCGTACCCTTTTGCTCCATGTATTCCGCGCCCGAGTGGCGGAATTGGCAGACGCGCCGCACTCAAAATGCGGTATCGAAAGGTGTGTGGGTTCGAGTCCCACCTCGGGCACAGTGTTACCGCAGGTCATTGGCCGGTTTGGTCTTTGGGTGTTGACAAAATCGCCCAAAGTGTTGACAGCGGCGTACCGTTTTATGTGTGGCAAGCATCCGAAAACGCACCAAAAAGGACGGCACATCGTCCTATATGGTTTTGTGGCGGGATCCGAAGAGCCACGAGCAGCAGGGCATAACAGTTGCCTCCGAAACTGAGGCTGAAACACTCAAGCGGCTGCTGGACGCGAACGGCCAGTCCTTCGAAATCGCCCAGCATGCGATCCTGTCAAACGAGGCGCGCATTCCCACAGTTGCCGAGGTTGTCCAGGAACACATTGATCTTTTGATCCGGCCGTCCAGTGGGACCACCAGGACGTACCAGGTGATGCTGGACCTGCACATCCGGAACATCATCGGGCATATCCCCGTGGACAAGCTTGACTACCGGCACCTCAACCAGTGGGCCAAGTCGATGATGGCTAAGGGCAAAGCGCCCAAGACGATCCACAACGTTCACGGCCTCATCTCTGCAGCGATGAACACAGCTGAACAGCTTGGGTACATCACCCGCAATCCGTGCCGCGGCGTCCAACTGCCGCGGATCGACAAGGCTGAAGACGAAGCCATGTTCCTGACCCATACCGAGTTCAACATGATCCTTGAAGTGATGGGGGAGAGGTACAAGACCTTCACGAACTTCCTTGTCATGACAGGAACCAGATTTGGCGAGGCAACAGCGCTGAAGGTGACGGATGTCGATCTGCTGTCTAAGCCGCCCACGGCCCGGATCAACAAGGCCTGGAAACGCGATGGACAGTCGAAGTACTACATCGGAGCGACGAAGACAGGCGCGGGCAAGCGCACCATCGGGCTGAACCCCGCATTGGTTGATCTGTTGATCCCACTGGTGGCCAGCAGGCCAAGTGATGAGCTGCTATTTACGACGCCCAAAGGCGAGCGGATTGTGCACAAGCTGTTTTGGCATCACTACTGGATTCCGGCAGTCAAAGCCGCGCAATCACATGGCCTGACGAAGTCGCCCCGCATCCACGACCTGCGGCATACACATGCATCCTGGTTGATCCAGGATGGCCTGTCGCTGTTCACCATTTCCCGGCGGCTCGGCCACGCGTCAATACGGACAACGGAGCAGGTCTATGGTCACCTGATGCCGGAAGCACTTCAGGCCGGTGCGGATGCCACCCAGCGCTCGATCAGTGGCTTTGCCCGCTGAGACTCGCTGTGGCCGTCGTTCAGGGGTGTGCGGAGCGGACGGGCGTCAGTCGCCGCTTTGCCCTCGTTCCAATTTGGCGCTCCTGCGTCGAGACGGTGTCGTGTGCTGGAACTTCCCGTAGCTTGGCGATCTCGACGATGTGCTCAGACGTGAAGATGATCTTTCCTTTGCCCCAGCAAGCGTGAGGGAACTTGCCGCTGGCGGCGCCTTCCCGCAGCCATGCTTCAGTGCAACGCATTATGGCCGCGGCCTCTGCCGGCTCGAAGAACTCCAGGTCCATCTGAACTCCAAAAGTGCTCTGGCATTTCGAAGTTCATATGCTGAAGCGGCCGAAGGTACATGATCTTTGGCTTGGAGCGGGTCGGTCTTCAGCTTCCCAAACTACGAGCCCGGTGGGGTAGTCCCGTTCAGGAGGCCGGCGCTCATCGCCTCCGCTTCGCGCCGCACCTTCTCTGGGCGGGCACGAAACTGTCTGTCGTGGGTGCGTTCAACAAGCCCTACGGATGTCATCAGGTTGAGGTGCCTACGAACAGTGGAGAGGGATACTCTTAGCTCCGAGCTCAGCGCGGGACATGTGGCAGGGCCATCCATAAGGAGGACTCGGAGGATCCGGGTTCGCGTTCGGTTCATCAAGATATTGGACATGGAAGCCACAATCCCGGCGCATCGAAGAAAAAGATGAATTTGCTGTAGACGGGTCTACAGCAGCAGGGTACGCCTTGAAAGGTGACCTGAAAAGACCCGCCACGCCCCGGGCTTGTTGGCGTCGGATCTTGAGGGAAAACTGAGCCCTGAGGGTGCTGATGAGGACAGATACGCTCTAGGCTGTCCATAGGAAGAGGAGGGATGGTGAATGGCCGCTGACGAGCCGAATCTCGGAGCTGACTCTCCGTCCCCACAAGCAGAACTTGCCCGCCGCCTCAACTTGCTGCTCGACGTCGCCGTTGCGGAGCGGGGTAAGCCGGTTACCTTCAGGGAGATTCAGGAGCAGCTTGCATCCAGGGGCGTGAAACTGTCTCGGGCGCGCTGGTTCTACATGAAGGACGGCACTGGGCGGCTGGTCAGCGATCCTGAACTGTTGACGGCGCTTTGTGAGATATTCAAGGTCGACCCTTCCTATCTCCTTCCCGGTAGTGACGCCGACTTGCCGGAAAGAATCGACTCCCAGCTTGAGTTTGTTAAGTCACTGCGGGCCGCTCGCGTGAAGTCCTTCGCGGCTCGGACCCTGGGGGATGTATCTCCCGAAACCCTGCGGCTTATCTCCGAGTACCTCAACAAGGACATCGATCTTCATCCAGGCGGCGAGCAGGCAGCGGTTAGTGCTCCAGAAGATACCGAAGATGGGCGTCAAGAAGCTCCTTGATCCTGGTTGCGTTCGCTGAATAGCGGGGGGAGCGGCCATGCCGTCGTCCGGGCTCAACATCGACACTGATCGCGCCCGCCTCTTCAAGTGCCAGGAGATGCTTCGCCACACTGGGCTCGCCGGCGCTTACGGACAGCACGATGTCACCGCGGGTCGCAGGGCCGTGTGCAGTGAGGTACCGGAGGATTTCATTTCGCGACCTATTCCCAAAGGTCTCCACAGCAGCCTCGACGTCGGGAGACCACGCGTCGTCGTGCGGTTTCGTAAGCCGTGGCATAAAACCAATTCTTGCCCATCTCGATGAGAAAAGTAAGAACGGGACTCTTGACGATACTTTAGGTATCTTCGACAATAGTTTCTATAGCTTTTCGTGGTCGTGGGTGGCTTGGATGCCGTCACGCGAGGGACGTCCTTTTTGGCGGCGTCGAAGGTAATGGAACTCTGTCAAAGCCGGTGAAGACCGTGAGCGCTGAAGAGTGGGCGATTGACGCCCAGCGAAATGAACCAACATCACCAGGCGTGGATATTTCCGTGCACCGGGCGCCATCGCCCGAGGTATCGGCAGTGCCCGTGGATCAAATCATGGTGGCTGTTGAGAGCGTACGTGGCTACGTGGTTTCCCACCTCGCCCGGATCGGTCGGGCCAGCGACGTCGACGATGTGATGCAGGACGTCCGGGTAGCGGTCTGGGACGGCGTCACTCGGGGGCGCTACCGCAAACTTCCGGGCATCCCTTTCGGTGCTTGGGTGCAGGGTGTGTGTTCAAACGTGTGTTCCGCCCACATACGCCGTGAGCTGAGCCGCGCCACAGCACCGCTGCTGTTGGACCCCGTGACTGGAGAGGGAGCGGACCTGATAAACAGGTGGGCAGGGCTGACGAACTACGGCGACCGCGCCACGGAGAGGTTCATCGACCAGGAATGGGCACGGATGGTGCTGGCTCTCGTGCGGGACAACGTCTCCAACCAAGTGTGGGACCTGGCCGTCGACAGTCTCTCGACGCCACGACGATACGGTCCAGCTTCGCCGAACGATAGGCGTCGATGGCATGCTGCATCTGTTGTCCGCCAAACCGCCAAGACCATCACGGCAGCGCTGGAGGTTGCGTCCGCATACGCACAGGAACAAGACGTCCCTAGCGTGGCAGCCAACTGCCTTCCTACGCCGGTGCTGCGCCGAATAGCCACAGCTGTAGTCCAGCCTGGTGTCAGCGGCCCGGAACGGACTCGAGCAATCGCCGGAATCGCCTCTGAATTCGGAGTATCCGAAAGGTACATTGCCGTGCAGATCGGCCCTGTAAGGCAGTTGTACCGAGCTGCGTGGCGAGTTCTGTGGGGACAGTTGCGACCCGCCGATTGAGGCATGTCGTGACGCAACGGACTCGCGATGGGCCCGTCTAGGAGGTGCAGAATGTTGTTGTTTCCGAGCTCTGGTTGGAGCGGACACCGTGGGCGACGGCGGCTGTGGGTTGTTGTGATTGCGTTTCTCGGCATCGGGGCGGTTGCCGTGGTTCTGCTTTTGCCGCATCCATCGCGACAGTCGTCCGAAAGCGGATCTGGGGCGGAGGCCTCTCAAATGTCACAGCCCTCCCCTTCTAGCTTTGCCGCCGGAGGGCCGGTTCGGGTATCTCCGAACGAGAGAAAGAGCGAACCAGAGGAGGAGCCGACGACAGGAGATTACCGGGGGCTGGCCGTTACTGTCGCCCAGGAGATCTACACGTGGGACACGCGCTCGTCATCGTTCTCGGACGTGTACTCGAGACTTCGCGAACTGTGGACGCTCCTGCCGGACGGATCGAATCCATTGACCGTGCTGGTTCAAGAGTTCGAAGCAACAGGCATCACCGCCAGGACGTACACAAGTCTTGCTGGGCAAAAGGCATACCGCACCGGCGCGGCGGAATCTGTTGCATGTGACAGTGAGCTGGCCAAGGTGCGTGACTATCCAGTTCCTTGGCCCGGCCTCCATGTTTGTACGGTGACGGTGAACGTCGTTGACCGGACAGCGGGAGGCGAGAACGCCTACGTGGCGCCGGTGAGTGTCATGGTGAACTGCCCGCCAGCCTCGACTGCCCCCGCTGATCGATGCGTCATGGTTGGCTTCTATGCAACGCCGAGCAGGATCGTTTACTAATGCCGGCACCGGTTGTCTTGGCAGCATTTCTTCGACGAAGATTCCTCTTCCGTACTATATCCGCTGCCGCCTCAGTGGTGGTTCTCGTATCCGGGATGGTTGTCTGTGCCGGCGTAGCGCTCTTGGCCGTAGGTTCGGCGGGAGCAGCTTCGACCTGCATGCCCGATGATCCGGCAGTCGATTCCAATCACGACGGCGCCGGGTTGAGGATTAGCGTCGACGGTCAGGTCCCGAGTTGGTTGACGAACGCTCAACTAGCTGTGGCTAGGACCTACATCTCTATCGGCCAGGAAATGGGGGTGCCCAAGGAGGGGCAGATCATCGCGATCATGATGTCGCTGCAGGAATCCAGTCTGAGGGTCCTGGCCAACACGAACGTCCCCGCCTCACTCGCCTTCCCACATGAGGGGGTGGGACAGGATCACGATTCCCTAGGCACAGCCCAGCAGCGACCAGCGGCCGGTTGGGGGACCATCCAGCAATTGATGAACCCAATCTACAATGCCCGGGCCTTCTACGGCGGTCCTAACGGTCCCAATCACGGCAGTCCGCGAGGTCTCCTCGATATTCCGGGTTGGAGCTCGATGGAAAAAGGACAGGCTGCTCAGGCAGTCCAGGTTTCCGCCTTTCCCGAACTGTACGCCCGCTGGGAAGCTGAGTCGGAAGCCATAGTCCGTGCGCTCGAAAGTAGCTCCCCCCCGCCGTTATGCGTCGAACCGGAGATCGCAGCGGGATTGCCGACCGCAGCCAGTAGTTTGAGCCAGATTCGTTCAGAAATTCTGCAGTTCACCAGGGAGGGCGGCCTGGGCGGCGCATACGTCTGGGGTGGGACGGCTTTCAAAGCCTGGGACTGCTCGGGTTATGTGCAGTGGATCTATCGCCAAGCCGGTATTGAGTTGCCACGCGTGGAGCAGTGGCGGGTTGGTGCGCGGACCAACAATCCGCAGCCGGGCGACTTGGTGGTTCAAAACCCTCAAGGGCCGGACAACTGGGGCCACGTGGGCATATACGCAGGGGAGGGCATGATGTATAGCGCTCTCAATCCGTCAGCGGGGACTTTGTTACATCCAGTTGATTGGAACCCAGACGCCGCGTATTTTGACCTGGTGTCAGACGACTAACCCACTCGAGAAAGCGGACATAGCGGACCGTTTGTCACCTTGCTTCGAACCAAGCGCAGGCGTGCCTACCTACGGGTGTCTACAGGCGCTCAGCTTCTGCGATTGCGTTGCCCACGCCGTATACGCCGAGCCCAAGGAGGGTGTCCAGGACGTCGAGCAATGCCGCCCGATGGCCTCGGCTACGAGATTGGGCCAAGCCACGGACGACAAGTTCGCTGATGTAATGCGCGTCGCCAGCGGCACCGGTCCTGATATCGCTGGCATCGCTGTCAAAGGCGGAAATGAACCGTTGTGACGCTTTCAAAACAAGTTCATCAATCTTGTCTGGCGCGTGCTGCAGTGTGAGCAGTAGCTGCGGCCTGGCATGGTCGTAGGCGGGCGATCCAATGAGTGCAGTCAGCAGGTTGTCGAAGGGACGAAGTGGGTGGGCGTGTAGGTGAGGAGCAACCTTCGCGGCAGCCTCTAGAACATCGTCATCATTGTCATTCATTAGAATGATGAGCGTGGAGCTCGCAAGCTCGGCATTCGACGTGCGGTCAACTCGATTGGCGCACATCTCAGCGGCCCCCTTCCGCGTCTTGGCGTCACCTGCCAACACCTTCGTCATCAATTCGGGACGGCTCCACTCAAGGGCAGCGAATGCGGCGAGTGCTCCGCCCGCCTCACGTGCCTCGGCGTCCTGGGACTCCAGCATCCGCATAATGACGGGGATAATGATTTCTGGCTCGACATTGCCGATATAGAGCATCAACCGCTGCACCATCACCGCCGCCAAGATGCGATCGTCGGCATCGATCAACTTCTCGAACGCCGCGACGGCATCCGGACGAGCATGTCGGAGCGATGCTGCCACCGTATGTGCTGCGCACGATCGGACGAAGAGCACTGCGTCGCCAGCAAGTTCGTCGAGATGCGGTCGAACGATCTCGGTTCGCTCGCCGTCAGCGTCGTAGACCAGGAGGTCACCAAGCGTCTCGGCAAGACTGCCTCTCGCTGTGTTAATGCCGTTATTGTGCATATCGGCAGCACTTCTGCCGTCGTCACCCTCGCGAGTGAAGATGGGCGAGTCATCTGCCGGGTCCGAAGACTGAAGTGCGCGATCGCAGAGAAGTTCGACCAGATCAAGCGGCACGTCGCGGTAGTAGGGTCGCAGTGCGTTACCGAGCCAACGGTCGACGTCATTATGCCCCAGGGACGCGATGTGTCGGACGGCTTCATAGATCAGTGGGCCCGTCTCGTCGGAGTGGTCGGCATCCGCGAAGCCCATCAAGAGACCGTCGGCGTAGGCTGGATTGCGCTCAGGGGTCAGCCTGAGTGCCAGACGGGCGAAGCGGTTTGAGTCGGCAGCAGTTTGTTCCCGCAGAACCTGCGACAATTCGCGGGCTCCACCCGTGAAGGTGCCCCAGTTGGTTTCGTCCGAGTTGTACTTGACCATGGCTTTGAGCCACTGCTCATCGGTCATCTTGCTTGCTGCTTGCGACCCGACTGGCGAACCGATGGTGCCGCCGATAATGCCCCGCGGCTTTGACGGTGCGTCTTCCTGGAACTTCCGGCGGTACTCTCCCAACCGACGCGCACCGGTTGGGCTCAGTCGATGCTCCTCTAGGGCCGAGAGGAAGGTGAATGCAGATCGTCCGAAACTGTGTCGACTCTCGTGCTTGTGGCGCAAATCGCGGAACTGGTCTTCAAGCTGCCGGTGAATCTCATCGCTAAGATGCGGAGCAGCGGCTTGGACCAACTCTCGTGCGGCCCAGCCTGGGTCTGACATGTAGCCACAATCAAGACGTGCACCGCCATCCAAGATCAGGGTCGCGGCCCAATCAGCGAAATTGGTAGCACCGGCAGTGAGCGCCCGGTAGAGCAAGAATTGCGCCGCATCGTGAGGATCGGCGGCGAGTTCCTCGAGAAGCGGTCGAACTTCGTCAAATGAGGTCAGAGCAAGCGCTTCGAGAGCACGGACTGAGCCGGTGAAGAGCGCATCGTCGAGCTCTCTATCGCTAAGATCGTCGACATCAAACCGTGCGGAAAAGTGTCGGTCACGAATGGGGTTATTTGGGCGCGGCCCGTAGGCCGTGGCGGCCATGACCCGAAGTAGATATGGTACGACCACCTCGGCAAAGGCCAGGGGCTCGGCTGCGGCGGCTTCGCGAACCAGCTCTGCTGCGCCGTACTCGCGAAGCTTGAGGAGAGCCACCTTCCCACTGTCCTCGAGCAAGAGTCCTTGAGCGTGGTTAACGACCCGCGCTTGGATCAACTCAATCGCCCAAAGCGGCTTGTGCTGCGCAAGGTCATGGACCGCTAGCCACAACTCATGATCAGCGGCATCGAAGCCACCTTCGACGACCGCTGCGAGTACTAGGTCGAACAGCGCACGATTTTCGTGGGCATCCGAGAATCGGGCGCTCCAACGCAGCCAGTTGAGGTATTCAGGCGCGGCCCGACGTGCACTTAGAAGCTCCGCGACTTCGCCTGGTACTTCCTTGATCGCGCTTGCCATCAAGTTGACTGCGCGCTGCTGAAGAGCCGGCTCACCGCTATCAAGCCAGGCGGCGATTGTGCCGTCTTCGTAAAACCTTTTGAACCATGGGGCTCGGCGTGTATGCAACCAGAGATGCTCCTCGAACCGCGGCGACGTCGCGGCAACCTCGAAGACCGCTTCGGCGTCCTCGCTGGTTGGAGCGCTGAGGTTGGCGAGGACTGCGAGCGCTGTTGCCTTGATGTGAAAGCGTATCTGTACACTCATCAACACGGCCGATGCTTCAACCCGGAAACGTTCAGGCTCGCGCTCATAGAGGTGCTGCAGGATCTGACGAACCTGCGCTCTGCGGAACAGCTCTTGCTCGTCCCGAAGCAGAAAGTCGACCAATGACTCTGATCGCGACACCCATTGCCGGGCAAACGCGTAGTCGAAGAACGTCTCGTGGAAAAACGCGATCCGGTCACCGTCACGTGCCAGGACGTGCTCCGATACGAGCACGTTCGCATCCTCGATTAGGTCGCCGTCATCAAGAATCTCGAGGGGAACGGAAAGTGTCTGGCGGTCGCTCGCCGCGTTCGCTACCCGGCTGAGGACCTCGTTGAATCGCAAATTAGCTCGCCTTGCGCGAGACGTTTGTCGCTTACGTTCCCAGTAGGCCTCAAACAGCGAGCCCTTGGATTGAAACGCCAACGCTCCCTCTTGACGGGCGATCGTTTTGAGTAGTACGAGGTGCATCGGAGTTCGCACGACTGATCGCTGGGAGGTGGTCAGACGAGCCGGGTCGAGACCCATCTCAGTGACGGCGGCGTTGACTGCTTCATCAGAAAGAGGGCCAATGGAAACCTTCACCGTGTCCGGCCGGTCAGTTAGTGATCGAATCCGATGGTCGTTGTCAATGTCGAACTCACGGCAGGCGAGGATGACTCTGATGCCTGACACCGACATTGCTTCTCCAATGAGGTCCACGACGATGTCGAAGCTCTCGGGCATTCGTCCCGACGCAAGGCTGACCGCATCGAGCTGATCGATGACAAGAATAGCTTCCCGGTCTTCCGCGGCCATCGCCAACACAACAGCCGGCGAGGTGTCTAGTCCAAGTTGTCTGCCTAAGTCCACCGTCGAAGCAAAAGAGTCGAGGCGATCAAGGCGAATCGCGAGCACTTTCGCGCCTTCCGCTTCAAGCAACTCGACGGATTGCTCTAAAACGGAACTTTTGCCGGCACCGGCCGTACCGGCCACGAAGCCCATTCTGTAATCGTGAAGCACATCGATAAGCTGAGGGGCTTCTGCGCGCTCAATGCGGGGCTGCAGCAGTTCGCGTCGGACTGACTCGCGCCAACTGTTCGTGAGGGCACCCACTTGCTCGCGCGCGTTTTGGTGCGAAGCAGCCTCGATCGGATGGATACTTTGCCTAGCGAGGAGTTCCAAAAGTTCAGTTCTGGTAAGACGGCTGCCAAGGTTCTCGAGAAGGATGTCTCCGATCGCGAGCGCAATCAAATGCCCCGGCGCGCCACCCAACTGACGTCCTGCGAGCATCGCGTTCATCAGGATGATGTCGTGCTCGTCCTGAACCGAGAACCACATGCCACGCAAGGTGTCCCATGCTTTCTGCGGACTGCCAAGAATGCCCGGTGCGGACAACTGATCAAAAACGGGACGGAGCTCCCCTGTCAGCCAAGACTGGGTGAACGAGGTCAGGTCGGGCGACTTGCGAGCTCGCTCAGCCAACTCCTGCAATGGACGGCAAGGGACTAGAGAAACGAAGTGAAACTCACGATCTGCCGCAACATGAGTGGCCGCCGCTTCGAAGACATTGAGGTCAGCGAGGGCCCTCACCGTCCAGCTATTGCTGCTTCCATTCTGGCGTTTGAGCTGATGAACCTCGGTGGACGCATTTCTCGCAAAGGTGAACTCCGAACCCTTGCCGATTTCGATATCGACGTCTTCCAGCGTCAGTGAATGGCGGCCATCGGAGATGCAGTAGAGCGCATGTCTAATTGCCCATGCCGCCTCGTACTTGTTGCCCAGCTTGTCGGCTTCACCTCCCGGCCTCGGACTCACAGCGACACCAACATGAAGGTCGTTCGTGTTCCCAAATATTCAAAGCGCTTAAGCATCACCAGGCCTCCCCGACCCGCGGTGCACCGTTGAGCACATCGCGTAGGTGCCGCAGTTGGGAAGGTATTGGTCCATTAGCTTCGTGAAGCCTTCACCGTGATTCCGTTCGAGGTGATGAGCCAGCTTAGGGCGCTGTGCTAGGAGAAGGCGCAGTGCCGCTGGTGAATCTAGGGTACTGCTCTTCCAATGTGAGCTGTTGAGATCCGTTTTGACAAGCGCCACGGCACGTACCCCTTGCATTGATCCTGATTCAGTTGAAGCTGTCACATGGCAGTCTCTCGCCACTCGACGGTAACTCGTTAGTGGTGGTTTCAATCTACCGGTCGGCCCGGAGAATTCCGGTCAGGTGGCGTAGCTCTTTGAGAGCAGAGAACGTTGCGATGGCGTTGGCATCCGGCTTCCCGAGTATCCATGGACTATAAGATGTCCACGGATTGGCCCGCGGCCTTGGATAGCACTGCCGGCGACCCGACGATTCGGTCTCGTTCGATTCAAAAAAGAATGCCGCTAGCGGTTCCTTGGGCACCCCCAGATCGCCGGCTATGAACAGCCCGCAGCATGCCTCCGACGTGGCTTACGTTTCCACTACCCACAAAGTCGATTGCCGACGGCTCGCTCAAAACCCAGCTTCGTCTCTGAATCCCGGCTCTGAAGCGTCATGTCGTTTTCCTCGGCCGATTCTATGAAGTCGTGAGCTCAAAGCTGCTCATCCCCATTGGACGACGACGGACGGAGCACTCCATGTTTTTGGCAGCAGTCGACCCTGGTATCACCCCAAACGCTAATTTTCCCTTTCTTGAATCCCTCAAACAGATCGGCGGTGGCATCCTCGTCGGCGCATTTGTTGTGATCGCCATCGTGGCGATCATTGGTGCGGCTATGTTGCTGGCCGGCAAGCTGAGTCAGTCATCCCGGCTCGCTTCCGGCGGAGGTGTGATTCTGCTGTGGACGGGGCCCGTGGCCGCGATCCTCGGCGGCATCAACGGCTACATCTTGTGGTCCCAAACCGCCTTTCCGCTCGGCTTCTAGTCGTCAAACATGCCTGTTGAGTGTGATCTCAATGGCTGGTGGCCGCCCGGTTGTGGGCTCGTCTCGCAAGCTAACGACGGTGCAGCCGGTGCAGTCACAGCCCTCTTTGCAAACATCCTGCAGAATGTTGCCTCCTGGCTGTGGGCCTTCATCACAGGGGCGTTCAGCGCGTCGGATGTAGATGACTCGCAGTGGGTAGCCATCCAGGGAATTACCGACTGGTGGGTAGTCGTCATGCTGACCCCGCTCGTCGTCGTCATGATCCTTCAGCTACTCTCGGGATTGCTGAGCCAGCAGCCACGAAGACTGGCAAGGGCTCTGCTGGGCGGGGCCGTAGCCGTTCCGCTGGTCGCGGGTGCTGTGCTCCTGGTCCGGCAGTTGACCAAAGTCAGCGACTCTGCTTCGGCGGCCCTCCTCGAATCGATGGGCCCTGATCCATATCTCGTGTTCATGCGACTGTTTGGATTTGAGCGCGCGGCCGCCGGGTCGGGCAGAGAATGGAACTTGGTCTCGCTGGCTCCCGGGACGACTGGGGGTCCAGTCGGCGGGGTGGTCGTTACTGCCATGGCGGTCATCGTGGTGTGGATCCTGGCGTTCATCCTCATGTGCTCGATGATCTTCCGATCCTTCGCGCTGATAGTGCTGGCCGCCGTGGCTCCTGTCGCCTTGATGCTGGTGCCGTGGGAGAAGACTAAGACCTGGGCCCGGCGGTGGAGCGAAGTTGTCGTAGCGCTGCTCCTGGCAAAACCCTTGGCGGCCACCGTTCTGGCTGTCGCCGTCAAGCTGTTTGCCGACTCAAAGTCGTTCGCCGGATTAGCTGCTGGAACAGTAGGTATGGTCCTCGCCTGCGGTGCTCCTCTGATGGCTCTGCGGCTAGTCAGTTTCGCGGGCGGAGAGCTCGCTGCCGCGGCTCAAACCGCGGGAGGCGGCCACGTGCTCTCCCGGACAAGCAGCATCGCCGGACGACAGGTGAGCCGCCAGATCGGCGGCCGGTTCACTTTAGCCGGAATGCTATCCAGATCGGCGATGACCCGGCCCATCCGTTCGAGCCGGCCCGAATTTCCCACCAGGGCGCTTCCTGCGACTGTCCCGGCGCCGTCGTCGCCGGGGTCACTGAGCGGTGCGCGGCGGATGCTCGGAGCTGGGCGGGAGGATTCCGCAAACAGCACGCCAAGACTCCAGGGAACAACAACTCTCGGAGGGGGCCTCGGTGACCGCGCGCCGTCGACACGATCTGCGGCGGACTCGCCGCAGGGAAGGGACGCTCCTTCGGAGCGGGTCAACGTACCGCCGCCACCGCCAGATGTCAGCAATTCTTCCCCGACGCGCCGGATGAAGGCGCCGCCCATCATGCGTCCACAGCCACCAACCGATCCTCGCCAAGGGGGCGATCCACATGTCCGATGAAGCAAAGACACTGGAGGCAGTTAAGTTCCCCCGGCACGAACGTCGTGGCCTTTTTATGGGCTTGAAGTGGTACCAGTTGCTCCTTCTGGCCAGCGGTGTGCTGGTAGCCAGCGTCGCTTCTGCTGTCGGTGGGCCGGCCGCGCTGTTCAGTACAGGTCCGATGTGGCTTGCTCTCATGCTTCTTGGGCTTCTGCAGTACTCGCGGATTCCGTACCCGGTATGGGTGACCCACATCTTCCTTTTCCTCTATCGGGCCGCACTTAAACAAACACGGTTCTTAGTGCGGCCGGAAGCCCCTCCGTTGGCGGGACGGCTCGCCCTGCCCGGGGGCTTAGGAAATCTTGAAGTCCGGCAGGCCCGGCAGGGTGAGTCGTTCATCGTGGATGCCCAAGGAAGGGAAGCCGTGGCAGTCCTGCGATGCAGCACCAGGTCCTTCGCGCTGTTGGACAGTGATGACAAAGCGTGGGCGGTCCAGGCCTGGTCGCGGGTGCAAGCGGGGCTGGCTCAAAGATCGAGCATCGCCCGAATTGCAGTTCAGGACTACACGGTTCCCTATCCGTCAACCGCCCTGCGGGACTTCTACGACAAGAGTGTTCCTGCTCGTGCAGGCAAGGAAGCTGAACTCACATGGGGTAAGCGAGCTTATGAGGACCTCGTTGCGGCCGCTGGATCGACCACGAGACACGATTTGTTGGTCGCGCTTGTCATCGACACAGCCAAAGCACGACGGCGGATCCGCGAGTCAGGTGGGGGACTCGTGGGCCTTGAGCGGGTCATCCGGCTCGAGGTCGAAGCCATCACAACGGGGCTGGCGACGCACAGTGTGAAGGTTGAGGAATGGTTGCCGGAGTCAGAACTTCTAGGGGTCGTTCGGGGTGCGTTCGATCCGACTGCGGTCGTCAGCTCTGCGGGTGAAGCCTCTAGGCCTGGACCTGTTACTGGTGGACCGATGGCCGTTGAAGAACACTGGGCCTACCTGCATACGGATTCTGCCTTCCATCAAACGTTCTGGGTCTCCGAGTGGCCGCGACAGAAGGTGTTCCCTGGATTCATTCATCCCTTGGTCTATGTAGGCGATTTCCGACATACGGTGACCCAAGTGATCCGCGCTGTGCCGACTGCGGAAGCACTACGCGACATCAGGTCTGCCCAAGAGGCCCACGAAACGCGACGACGGATCAACGCGCGGTTCGACCGGCCACTGACCCGCGAACAGAAGGCAGAGGAAGACGAAGTTGCCCAGCGCGAAGAGGAGATTGTTGCCGGTCACGGAGATGTGCGGCCCGCTGCTTTCGTGACCGTCACGGCCGGCTCGCTGGATGACTTGGCCAGGCAAAGACAAGAACTCGAGTCGGCAGCCGCGGGGGCATTCGTTGAGCTAAGACTGCTCGCCGGGCAGCAGTGGGCCGCTTTCGTCGCCGGCGCCCTGCCCTTCGGAAGGGGCTTGCGATGAGGGGGAAACCAGAGGCGGCCCAGTACCAGCCATCAGGCGAGAGCCGACGCGAGCGGCGTGCGCGGCGTCGCTCCGAGGCCGCCAGCCTGGACCGGAAGGCAGACAACGCCGCGCTCAGATTGGCGGACATCGCGGAGGCGAGGCTGGGAAGACCGGGTTTGTCCGGTGACTGGGGGAGCCGGGAACGGAACTCTCTTCGCGGACCCCACCGTCTTAGGCCTGCCCCACATCGCGCTTCGACGATGACGTTCGCAGCGGCCTATCCGTTCATCACCGAGTCTGGTCTGGGCCACGAGGGGACGTACATCGGCACAGACGTCTTCGGCTCCGGTGCCTTCTCCTACGATCCCTGGATCCTCTACGACAAAGGCATCATCAGCGGCCCGTCGATTGTGGTCATTGGCACTGTGGGGACCGGAAAGTCGATGTGCGGGAAGTCGTTGGTCACCCGGTCCATCACTCTTGGGCGGAAGGCCGCCGTCGCGTCTGACCCTAAGGGGGAGTGGGTCGCGGTTGCCAAAGCTGTGGGCGGGAAGGTCATCTCTGTTGGGCCGGGGCGCGCAGCCCGAGTCAACCCGCTCGACGCCGGTCCGCGGCCAAGCGCCCTGACGGAGGCCCAGTGGCAGGCTGTGGTGCGGCAACGTAGGCGGTACCTGTTGGTCGCCCTAGTCTCCCTCATGCGCCAAGGAACTCCTCTGCGTCCCGTTGAACATACGGCCCTGGACATGGCACTCATGGAGACGATGGCACAGAACTCCAACCCGACCTTGCCTATGGTTTTGGACCACCTCCTGAACCCGTCCAAGGAAATGGTTGCCCTCGTCGGCAGCGACGGCGGCACCGCGGTGAGTCACTCGCTCCGGCGCACGGTTTCGGGCGACCTGGAGGGGATGTTCGACGCACCGTCCACGGTGGCATTCGACGCCGACGCCCCCATCATGGTGATGGACACTTCCGCGTTGATTGGTGCCTCCGAGCAGGCGCTGTCGCTGGCTGCCGCGTGCGGCGCAACCTGGCTTGAAGCTGCGATCACCAACCCCGACGGCGGCAAGCGGCTTGTGGTCTACGACGAAGGCTGGCGGATGCTCGCGGACCCCTACATGCTGGCCAAAATGAGCGAGCAGTGGCGGCTCGCGCGCACCTACGGGATCGCCAACCTGCTCATCATGCATAAGGTCGCCGATCTGAATGAGATCGGCGACAGTTCCAGCGGGCACCGTCAAAAAGCCCTTGGCCTGCTCACAGAGGCTGATACCCGCATCATCTACCGGCAAAAGCACGATGCCATGCGCCTGACCAAGGAAGCGCTGGGGCTCACCGAAGCCGAATGTGAGCACGTGGAGAACCTTCCAAAGGGCGTGGGGCTCTGGAAAGTGGGTAACCGGTCCTTCATCGTCGCCAACCGGGTCACCACCGACGAGCTGGAGGTCTTCGGCACTGACGACCGGATGATCTAGATGCACGGCATGAACGCGCGCGGAGGGAGTTACAGCCCACTCGTAACGGCGGGGCTTGTATCGATAGCCGGCTACATTTGCTTCTCCTATTTCATTCAGGCGTTGGCAACTGCTGTAGTTGGCTGGCGCTGTGGCGCCGAGACGCCGTCGCCCTTCAGCCCGACAGCCGCCGTCGGGCTCTTCACGGGTCGCATCGAATGGGTTGTGCGCCAAGCGCGCGGCTGCGGTGTAACTACGGCGGATGTCTGGTTGGTGGCGGGCCCCGTCCTCGTCTTCGTGGGAGCGCTCTCGGTGGGAGGCATTCTGGTTTGGCGACGATGGAAGCAGTCTGGAGCGTGGCTTCGGCAGGACATCCTGAACCGCGACGGCATCGCCCGCCGCGCCGAGATCCTTCACGACTTCGGTGCACGAGCCGTCAGGAAACGGGGGAAGTTCACTAGACCCGGATTGAGCAAACCCAGCATCCAAGACGTTTCGTGGACGCTGGGGACATCCCGCGGAGTGACGATTCATGTCTCCACGGAAGAATCAATGGTCATCCAAGGTGCCCCGCGCTCAGGTAAGGGTCTATACGTGATCATCAACGCCATCCTGGATGCGCCGGGCGCGGTGGTGACCACGTCCACGCGTGCCGACAACCTGGTGGTCACCATGCAGGCACGTGCTGTTGGGGGCAGACCGGTGACGGTGTTCGATCCGCAAGGAATGTCGGGACTGCCCTCCACATTGCGTTGGTCACCCGTGCGTGGATGCGATGACCCGGACATCGCCACGCGCCGTGCCCTGGTCATCACAGCTGACACCGAGATGAAGGGCGAGAACGCAGCATGGCAAAAGCGCTCGCTGATCGTCCTCCAATGCCTCCTCCACGCCGCGGCGCTTAGCGGTGACGGTGTGCGTGCCTTCCGGCGGTGGTCCTCTAGCCCCGTCCTGGCCCGGGAGGCTCTGGAGGTGCTGGGCCATCCAGGGGCCGCACTGGGATGGCAGGCAGACCTCATGGGAATCATTGAGGACGATCCCCGGAACACGTCCAACTCGTGGATTGGTGTATCAGCAGCTGTGGCGCCGCTGTCATCCCCAAAGGTGTTGGCCGCACTCGACCCGCAGGACGCCTCCGAGGAGTTCGATCCCAAGGCGTTCATCCGCGAGCGCGGCACCCTTTACTTGATTGGTACGCGGGCGGGAGCCGCTGCCGCGGGTCCGTACCTTTCCGCGCTGATCGATGACATCGATAATGCGGCCCGAGAGATGGCTTTTGTATCGCCCGGAGGCCGACTCGATCCGCCAATGTCACTCATCCTCGACGAGATTGCCAACCTGGCACCCTGGCCGGGTTTGCCCGTGGCGCTCTCAGACGGCGGCGGTATCGGCATCTCCACACTGGTGGTTCTCCAGTCGCTGTCGCAGGCACGCACCGGATGGTCGATAGACGAAGCTGCCACTATCTGGGACTCGGCCATCATCAAGGTGATCTTTGGGGGTGGATCGGACGAACGGGACCTCCGCTCCCTTGCCGGGCTGCTGGGGGAGCGCAGCCTGATTCTGAATACCCGGTCATGGTCCAGCCAGGGCCGGCAGGACGGTGAGCAAATCCGGGAAAGCCCTGTCATCCGCCTGGACGAGATCCGTCGTCTGCCCACCGGTACGGCGCTCATGCTTGGCAGGCGCACCAGGCCGATCCTCCTGGACCTCCGTGAATGGCACAAGCGCAAGGACGCGGCTGAGCTGGGGCGTTCCAAAGCGGAACTTGAACGTGTTCTGGCCGAGGGTCATCGGCTGCGTCAGCAGCGAATGGAGGTGACTGACGATGAGCACCTATGAGGACGGGGACCGATTCGAAATCCCGTCCATCGGTGGCGACGATGAGGACTTGACCGCACAGCTGTTCCGCTCGGCATTTAGACCGCCGGGTGGGGCAACCGGTACTACCTACAGATGGCGGGACATGGAGCCCCATCAGGCAGAGGGTGCATGGCAAGCTCTGGCCGCATGGGTCAGGTGGCTGGTCGCCACCTACAAGCTCACGACGTCGGTAGTTCCCGAATGCTGGTGGCGGCACTCTGAGATTGTGGCTGAGCTCTATGCCCTCCAACGAGCGGAACTCGCCTCCTACACTCCGGACGATCCAGGTTTCGGCCCGCTGGCCTTCCACGAAAGGCTGCCCCACGCCGTCGAGCGTCTAAGGACGCACTGCCGGGCCGCCGGCTGTGTTGGTCTCCAGGCACACAAGGAGCCCACCCTGCGCGTGCTGACGGCTGGGGAGTCCGAGTTCCTTGAGTGGCAGCGGAGCCACCACCAACTTGAGGCGGATTTCTGAAGTCATGCGGTTCCCGCTGGCTTCGACATGAATAGGAAACCGTTACTAGCGGATCCGAGAAGTGTGGAGCGTGGCTGTCGTGGCACCAACGTCCGAGTTCGTGGGTGATTCCTTGCCTCTTGGTTCAGCGCCCGGGCTGGACGAGCTCAGCAAGACCGGGACTACGCCGGAAGAGCGAATCGCCATATTGACGCAGGGACTGCACACGTTCCTCGAAGGGGCTGTTGAGTCCCCAGCCCAGTGGCAGATCCTCCTTGATGCCTCGGCCACCCTGTGGCGATACTCGGGCGGCAACGTTGCTTTGCTCATGCTGCAGATGGCCCAGCGCGGAACCGCGGAGCCGACTCTGGTGGCCGGGTACAAGGAGTGGGAGCGCCACGGCCGCATGGTGCTGAAGGGCGAACACGCCTTGTGGGTCATCGCGCCCCGAACAGCTCGGGTACAAGAGGTAACGATGCCCGACGGCACGCGTAAGCGGCTTCCGATCGGTGAGGCCGCGCCCAGTGGCGCCCTCCACGATGAGAAGAAGTCCGTAGTAACCGGGTGGCGGGGGCAGGCAGTCTTTGATGTGTCACAGACGAGGGGGAGGCCTCTTTTGGTGCCACGCGGTGAGACCCAGTCGGAGGCCGCGAGCCAGATGCTGTGGGATTCGTTGTCCCTTGTTGCCCGAAAGCACGGTTTCGAGCTGCAGGAATCTGACGCTCAGCAAGGGCTCGCCAGTGGTTTTACGGATTTCGCGCAGCGACGCATCGAGGTCGGGACATGGATGAATGCTGAAGAGAGAGTCGCGGTCCTCGCGCACGAGCTGGGCCATGTCCTGCTTCATGGTCCGGACGACAAGACGGGAAGGCTCTACGGCAGCAGCTCGGAACATCGTGGACTCGCAGAAGTCGAGGCTGAATCCGTCGCCTACACAGTTCTGAAGGCTCACGGAATCGACCGCGGGCAACAGTCGGGGCTCTACCTCTGGGGATGGGCCGAGTCGGTCATCCAGACTCAGCGCGCTGCCTTCGAAGAGGACATGTACAGCTTGCATCCAACGTCTCGGGTGGACGTCGCCAAATCGGTGCTTGGTCGCGTGACGGCTGCGGCCAAGGGGATCCTGGAAATCACTCAGCCGCTGGGACTCGGAGGCCGGCTAGCAACCACGGGGCCGCAGGTTGCGGCGACGGCGGGCTATGTCGACCGCGGGTTGTCACCCAGGATGGCTGACGGGCCAGAGATGGCCGGGCCGTAACGCCGTACGCCAGGGTTGTCGAGCGGGAAGGCCCCGCTCGCACTTGAAAGGAAAGATCAAGAATGGGCACCAAAATTCCAATCAGCATCACCGGTAACCTCGTCGCCGATCCGGAGCTAACCATCAGCGACAGCGGCGTCGCGCATGCCAAGTTGCGAGTCGCTGTGAACCAGCGCATCCAGGGGACGGACGGCACATGGCGTGATGGCGAGCCAGTATTCCATAACGTCTCGGCCTTCCGTGCGCTCGCAGAGAACGTGACGAATTCTTTGAAGAAGGGCGACCCGGTCCATGTGGCAGGAGAGCTTGAATTCCGTGCTTACGACAAGGACGGTGAGCGGCGCGAGGCCCGCCGCATCATCGCAGAGACCATCGGCCCGGACCTTCGATTCGGGACGGCTGTCTACCAGCGATCATCACACCCCTCCCCCCGTCCAGATGCTGAAGTCCACACTGACCCACATGCGTCCGTCTCAGGACTGTCCTCGGTGCCGGCCTACAACGTCTCGACGAAGAACCCGGTGGTGTTGCCCCCTTTTGGCCCGGCCACGGGGAATGAGATGAGCTGGTGAAGGGATACGATTAGTTGCCTGCAGTGGCGCTCGGCGAGATATATGACGGTTAGGGTGGACCAGTATGATCGGCGGGGGCAACGACCCAATGGCGTGTCAACTCAGACGTCCCTTACAAAGTCACGATTGGTGCCAAGATACAGTCAAGTCCCAAGGTATGAGGGACCGGGCACGCCAGCGGGCGAAGGACCTACACTGGAGACATGGGGGTAATCGGTTGTTGTATCAGGTGATTGTTCGTCGAAGAACTACACTGGCGGGTAAAAGCAAGACCAATCGTATGCCCCTAATTGAGGGCGGACCCGCGTGGTTAAGGGTGTTTGAATCTCGTGATCGCTAGAAAATTACTCGAAGTAGCTTCGCGTGGCTACCCACGGACCCAAGTGGCAGCGTGCGCGTCGCAGTCCGGCCCAAATCGTCGGCCTCCCCAGGCTGGTCGGTCCTATTTCGGTGCGGTACCTAGCTGCAGGGAGTTTGGCATTGTCGAATAGCGCACTCAAGATGGCTCGTAAAAAAGTGTCGAGTAAATCGATCAATCAAAAGATTGCTGAAAATGGTGCCATGAAGATGGCCCGAATCGCGGAGAAGCGCAACCGAGAGCGGCAATTGAGTAATGCCCAATCGCACTTGCAGGCCGCGGCCGCCAACAAGTCCTGACCGTGGCAGTAGAACTCGAGACAGCACGGCCTTTCTTCAGCAGACAAGTAACTAAGGAAGCGATCGTCGAGATCGCAATGTCTGAGCGTCTGGTCATATTCGCCGGAGCGGGTGTAACGCTGGATCGCTCGGGGCTCGGATGGTCGGAGTTCGTTTCCGGGTTGCTTGAGGATTACATCGAAAATGGTGAGCAGCGTTCCCGAGTCTTGGAAAGAATGAGGGATCTACAGTCAGCATCGGTGGCCGCACAGCTGTATCAGAAGAATCACGGAGAGTCTTTTCGGGACCGACTAACCGATCGTCTTCGAGTCCTTCTGTACAACGGAGGTCAGTGGCAAAAGGGACGACTAGCCACGAACTTAGCAACATTGCTTCTTGTAATGAATCAAAAACGTTCTCAAGATGATGGCGACGGAGTCGGTGGATCATGCATCGTCACACCTAATTACGACGACTACATCTTCCAAGAACTGGTTGAAGTTGTCAGACGCCAATCGGAAGACAACCCGGACCTCAGCCTCGGCGATCCGCTTTTGGAATTCCCTACAGAAATCGATCCTCTGAGCTTTAGCAGCGTACGCAAAGGGGAGCTCGGTTACTCGCAGGAGTTAGCCATGGCAGCGTGGATTTCGGATGATGATTTTCCCAGGGCAGTGGACTCAACATGTATTCACCTTCATGGATTTGTACCCCGCAGCCACCAGCCGGGCCCCAAAGGGTCAGTCTCGGAGTACCGGCACCCAGTGGTCAGTGAACAGGACTACTTCATCACAGCGGAATATTCCTTTGGGGCACTAAACAAACTGTTCAGCCAAGCCTCCGTTTTGATCGTCGGAGCTAGCATGACGGACCCGCCCCTCCTTCGAGCCTTGGCCGCTACTGCAGAGGAAGCTACCCGAGAGGGGCGCCGGCGATACGCCTTAGTCCCTATGCAGGACGGATTAGGGGCCGCCGATAAGGCTAGCCTTCAGAAGATGATCCGCGAGCGCTATCAACACTTTGGCGTTAAGCCTGTTTTTGCCGACTATTACGGTCAAGCCCAACAATTCATAGAAGAGGTCACTGTCTGCGCCCAACTGTCTAAGCCCTCTGAGTACCAGCGGTCGGAGTTGAGGTACGGCAAGAGGCTGTCCGACTGGTGGAATAGCTGGAGTGTAGAGATAGCCCAAGATGAGGAGACTGATTGGCAGTGGCTATTTCACGAACTTCTAAATACGGCAGTGGTTGCCCTCAGCGCTTTACTTGAATCCTCAGCTGACGAGAAGTTCAAAATAGAACTTTGGATCCGAACGTCCCCACAGCACACACGGGAGATGAAGCTTTGGGCTACTTCTCTCGGTACGTTGGCTGATGAGGAACTATCTCGGACGGCCCAGATCTCTTCCGATAGTGAGTACACCAGCATCCAAGCGTTTATCGCCGGACGGCCCGTGACGCGAAGTTTGGGGGAAAACGACAAGTCACAGCGCTGGCGGACATATGTAGGCCTCCCACTTACCTGGAAACCGCCGGAAGGCGGCACGATAACCGTTGGTGCAATCACCATTGCCTCGATGTCGGCGGGTTCTGACTCGTCACTAAATTCGTCAGCTAACAAGCACAAGCGTGCGCAGGCCATAGAGTTCATCGACGATTTAGGATCGACGCTCGTTTCTCCATCCGCCGAAGATTGGCATTCATACTGCGACGAGATTATGGGAACTCTCTTTGAAGAGGAATTCGAGGACGACTAGCGGAGCCGGGGCGAACGCTTTGCAGCAGGTAGTGCCCGTAGCAAGAGGTCTTTCGGCGCGCAGGCTAGACAATCCACAGCTCGAATGTAGTACGTCGGTGGCCACGGCTTGCCAGGGCTGACTTGGGCGGGATCCGGCGAAAGCAACACAATAGATCCTGGCCAGATCGGGTCGGGCAAGGCTTCGATCCATGCTCGCTGCGTGTGGTCGAAACGGTTCCAATTGATGGTGATCCAAGATCCAGTGGGTTCCAAGGCATCAACGCTGAGAACCGTAATTTCCGTCGTGGTCCGGTGACGGCTGCGTGCGTTGTCGAAGTTATGCCACTTCAGTTCGGCGTCCTCGTTCCAGCTGCGACGCTGGCGGACGCGCCCCAACCAGACTGCGCAAAGGACTCCTGCAGCCATGAAAAATGCAAGGCCGCCAGCTATCAGAATTTCGACGGACGCACCGCGGATAAGTGCGGCTACGAGGTAAGCAAGCGCGATGAGGGACACAACGCTGGCCAGTGCTAGCGCTGGAGTCGCCAATTTGGGCCGGATGACTGGGTTCTTGGTCATGATTGCCTACTTGTATCCAGTTTAAAGCTGCCAGCCGACATTCATAAGAGGTGAATCACTGATGTCGGGTTCATCCATCCCTACATGGATCCGCTGCAGTGCGACTGACGCTGGGAGACTCGCCTGGGCAATCTGCCGCTCGATTTCCATCCGCTGCAGTTTCTGTTCCCATTCGTAGTCTGGAGGCAGGGGTCCAAGTGGAAGCGGAGAGTTGTCTATGCCCCACCGATCTCTGAAGATCGCGACGGCGCGAATAAGCCTGTTGGTATCGTCCGGGTCTACCTGCCCCAGGAACGTCTGAAGGTCTCGCGCCCAATCTGTCTCCAACACCAAAGCTGTTTGGAACACGGCATCCGACCTTTGCAGCATCCGATTCCTCACCTGATAGATCATGGCTGCCAAATCTGGGCGGTTCGTGAAGACAGACTCGGGCACCGCACGAGAGCTGGTCGACGATAAGCCCGACTCGAGGCTGCCAAGCCGGGAATGCATGACGGACGTGATGTCTCGCGCCGAGGGGCGGGTCTGAAGCGCTTCGAGCACAAGACGTTGTGCGCTCGGCCGGCTGACGGCACTGCACCGCCGCCAAGCAGCGACAGCTGCACCCCACGACGGTGATTGCTGAAGCTCGCTGATCCGCTCCGGCGCACGGGATTGTAGAAACGCAGCCAAATCCTCACCGGCTGCGATCTGTGCAAGGTAGTCGTACTCGGCGCTGAGCCGTTCCAGGCTGTCGGCCTTTGAACGTTCGGCAGCCTGGACCTCATGGGCAGTCCGCTCGGCACCTTCCGCCGCTAGGACCTCACCGATGATCTCGCGCCAGGACGGCTGAACCGACGGGTCAAGAGCATCGTGATCGAGAGGATCGTTCTCGCTGATGTACGCGTAATTGCCCGAGCGCCCTCGGGTCATGCTCACGTACAGCAGTTCGCGGGTGAGCCGCCCGCGCGTGACCACGGTATGGCCACTATCAACCGTAAGACCCTGCGAACGGTGTGCCGTCGTCGCGTAACCCAACTCAACCGATGTCTCAACATAATCGTGCCGGAGCGTCACAGCCGCTCCGTTATCGCGGCGAACTGCGTCAAGGGAGCCATCGCGCCGGGGGGAGCGGACGACGTCGAGCATGGTTCCGTTGCGGATGAAGTCACCTTTGCTGTCCCAGATGGTTCGGTCGTTCTGACGGGCGATAATGGTGTCTCCCCGTCCCGCTTTCAGCCCATCGCCGAGCGGTACGGTCTGCTCGGCATCCACACTGCCCTGGATGACCAGGTCCGCCTGGGCACGTTCATTGAGCATGCTTACCGTGTCGTTGTCAGCAGCAATAAGAATGGACGATTTTCCGGCCCGGATCTCAGATTGCCAGTTCCCGTACGCCTGGTCGATCATGCTCAGATACATGCCGTGACGGATGCGCGCATGCTGCTCGTAGGCGGCGACAGCCTCGACGTTCCCGGACCGGAGCTTTAGCGAAGCATCCCGCTCCCATGCATGCTCGAACCGCCAGATCGCGCCGAGCCTCGCAGTTTTTCCTTCCCGGTCCAACCAGCCGAGGATACCGCCGGCATCGATGGCATCCAGCTGGGCAGGATCGCCCACCAGCAGGATCTTGGCTCCTGCGTCTTGTGCCTGGTGCACCAGGGCGGCGAGCTGGATCGTGGAGACCATTGAGGCTTCGTCGACGAGTATGAGCTGATTCGGGTGGAACCTCCATTTCGACTGCTCGGCGGCCATTCGAACGGTCTCTTGGGCCAAACGAGTTCGCCGCGAGCTTTGAGGATCCAACCCGGAATCGATGTGACGTTCGAGATCGAAGAATCGGGTCGCTCGGTGGTTTGCACCATTCCCGACGGACTCGTAGAGCCACTTTGCGACGTTCTCCGTGACCATGCCAAGTTCCCACCCGAGCACCTCTGCGCTCGCGGCCGCCGGTGCCAGTCCTAGGACACTGCCAGGCCCAAACTCTGACTCCCAGAGAGCCTTTACGGCGCCGAGAGTGGTTGTCTTGCCGGTTCCGGCCGGACCAACGACGGCGTCGAGTCGGTTGCCGCTCAGCAGGACTGTGGCTGCAGCAGCGCGCTGGTCCGCGTGAAGCTCGACGGAGCCATTGCGCTTGTAAGAGTCGAGCGCATCCATGGTGACGGAGACTCGCACCGCTGGCCCGCCGTCGTGATTCCTGGCCCCCATAACCACTTCCTCACACGCAAGGGTCGTAGCGTCGGTGTAGAGACGGGAGCCATGGAAATCGAACACACTCTGTGTCCCGTGGCGTAGGTCGGGTGCCGCGCTCGGATCGACGCTGTACCGGTATTCGTTAAGTGGTACCGACTGGCGTTCAGCGGCGGTTGCAACGGAATCGATGAGACTGCTGCGGTCTTCGGGCGTCAGGCAGCGGATTTCGGCGCAGACCCGCTCGGCCTCGGCGAGCAGATTCCAGCGGTTCCAGGTGGATCGCTTCGCCGCGACGCGATCCTTGGCGATCGAGGCCACAGCTTCGACCCAGTTCGCGGTGAAGTCACAGCTTTGGAATGGGGACGTGCGTGAGCGCCGGATGGTTTCGTGGAGGACGCGGCTGGGGTCGTAGCCCAGCTTGCGGGCGCGCGCCTGCCACTGGCGGGAGAGCATGTAAAGCGGCCTGACAGTTTCCGTTTTCGGCGCGCGGGTAGAGAGTGTCGCCTGCTGCCGGAGCTTAACGATGGTCGTAGCGGTTGGACGCCGGCCATGCTCAGCGGCCCAGAGGGCAACCAGCCGGTCCGTTTCCAGATCGATGAGCCGTGAGCGGTTGGAGAATTCCCGGATGAGTATTTCGTCGACCCCGGTAAGTTGCTGACTTGCGTTGTGAGTGTTTGCGGCCGGCTCCCGGATCTCAGTGTCGGTGCCGAGGCTCCGCTGGAGGGCATCGAAGAGGAGGCCGTTGTAGTGTTCGCTCGCCGCGACGGCCGCCTTGTAAATAGTCCGCGAGTCCAGGGTGACCCAGGCCCCGTCGGTTGTGCGCTGCACGCGGTTGGCGATGACCAGGTGGGTGTGCAGTTGAGGGTCTCCGGCACGGGACTCCCAGTGGTCAAATGCGGCGGCAATAGCCCCGTGTGTGCCGATGTGGGCTACGCCGTTCCGTCCTGCCCGGGTGTGGATGACGAATTCCTCGAGCCATCTGAGTGTGGCCTCGACGGCGGCGTGGTGTGTTTCCAGGATTTGGTTCTGCACCGTTCGGGGGCTCATAGCCCAGAGGACGGAGACCGACTTGGGGACGCTGAAGGTCAGGTCGAATCCGACTACGGCGTGACGTTTGGCTGTGTGGCTTTCCTCTGTTTTCGCGATGGTGGGTTGGCTGTACGTCCGTCCCAGCGGCGCCCCGGTGTCCGGATGGACAGCGTGGTCGAACAGGGCTTTGGCATCTGACTCTGTGACCGATTGTTTGGCTGCACGGTTGATGCCGCTGAGCCCGGATCCAAGCCACCTGCCGGGTGGCGTACCGGCTTGCATGTAGTACGTGGTGGCGTCGCTGGGACTGACCTGCAGGTCGTCCATCATTGTGGTTTTGAACAGATACTTCAGGCCCGACTGCGCAGACAGCCTGGCGATGGACATGGTCATGGGCGCTTTGCTTCCGCTCGGCGCTTCTGTGAAATCCAACCCCGGCGGCGGAGAATCTCAATCGTCCCGGCGTCCAGTGGCAGTCTGTTTGCCTGGGCAAGGGCCACAAGCCTGGCTGAGATGTGGGCCAGATCCTTGATGTTGATGCGCTGTGCCCGCTTGAGGTGGGCCAGTTCCGCTTGGAGATGTCTGATACGGGCCTGCTGTTCAGCGTTTATCGCTTCAACGTGCTCGAGGTCTGAGGCTTGGGATCTGAGCTTCGTTTGAAGATCCTCAAGTGCATGTTGGCAAAGCCTTGTCGCTGACTCGCCGCGTCGCCTGCGCGAGCGCTCTTCGACAGGCTTGTGGAAAGCTCGCTCAGTATCGGACTGTGTGGGTAAAACGGCCGGGGCGTCGATCGGATGGGCAGTTTCTCCCCGTTTTCGTTGCCGTCGTCGGCGGTCGCGCTGCCTGTCTGCGCAGCGGGTGCTGCAGAATCGTTGACCGTTGCGCGACGCTTCGAAGCCGCTGCGGCACTCCTCGCAAATCGTTCTGATCACGTTGGTTCATCAGCACGAACATCGACTGCAACATGACTGAGCGTGAGGCACTCCCACGGCGCTTGCCTTGGATGCCAGAGGTGTGAAGGGGTTGGACAGCTCAGGCAAACGGCTGAACTGAGTCGGGAGGGTTGCGGTAAAAGGTAGGTGCGCGAGTCGTTCTGACTGGGCAGTCGGAGGGGATTCGGGTGTTCTGATGTAGCTGCTTCATATCGAAGCGCGGCAGTAGCCTGAGGGTTTTCGGATCCGCGCTTGGCACAGCGCATGTGGCCGGTATTGGAGAACCGCCAGGAAGGGGCCAGACGGGCCAGCAGTGCCCGCCCAGGAAAATGCCCAATGGGTATTCCATCGGGCATCGTCGAATGCGTGATCGGTCAGGCCTCGAGACCGCGGTTCTGGTATGCCGTCGTCCTGTCCATGCTCCACCCGGCAAGCATCCCAGCGCCGATCATTTGATCACTGAGTCTGGCCAGGTGGTATTTGGGGTCAGCTTCGAGGGCGAGTTGCAGAAATTGGTGGGCCTTGCTGCCTCTGCCTTCCCACCAATTGATAAAGGCGATGGCAGTCAGGGTCGGTGCAGAGTGCCTGGCTGCGCTGTGTGTGTAAGCGTGGACCAATAGCTGCTCTGCCCACTCGATGCGGGACCATCGTGGCTTGTTTTGGGTCTGAGCCATAAGTACCTGGTCCATGGGTTCGTCGATTCCCGGAATATCCGCCATGAGCCGGTCCCTGATGGCAGGGAATTGGAGGTTCGCAATGAGGCCGATCGTCTGCTCGTCGTCGGGGTAGGTAGTCGCATCGAGCATCCCGGTCCAGAGCGTGCGGGCTTGTTTCATTGCATCCCTTCTTGTCATGGTTTGAATCGCAAGAACTTGCTGCTCGACGGCGTCCGCGGCCTGGATCTCCTTGGTGGAGGCTGGGAGCGTGATGCGGTTAGTCGGTTCGATGACGCTCCCGCGGTAGACGAATTCCGCGTTGATCTGACTCGACTGGGTGGCACTCAACGGGAGCCTGACGCTGTGCCTCGGGTCGCCGTCGTACTGTGAAACTGACTGTTCCCCGACCAGGAGTCCCTCCCGGATGGACATTCCGCACTCAGCGAGGGCACCTGTCAGCGCAGCGATGGTTGCCTCGTGAGGCCTACTGTCACCGATCTGGGTCTCTGATGTGTAAACGGCGAAGAGCACGCTCGCCGCCTCGGCATCATGGGCCAAGTAGCCGGCAACCATACGGGCATAGCTGATTTCAGCGCCTGGCTTTGGCAGGTCTACGCGGAGTGTGGCCCCAACGCGGTTGTCAGCCAGAGTGATGCACACCAAGCTTTCCTGGGGCCAAAACCCCAGGGTGTGCCCGACGAAGCTGAGGACGTCGGCAGGGGTCTTGATGCTCAGCGGTTCCATTTTTTCTTCTCCTTTATCGCCCGGCCTGCACAGGGTGTGCCGATCGGATTCGTCCGTCTTCTGATCGATGATCAAGCGCTGGCAATGAGGACCGGGGTCAGGTTGGCGAACCGAGTAGGGTCCGCAGCTTGTGTGATACAGCGGCAGCGAAGCCGAATCGATTTTGGATCAGTATCGGCGCAACTGCTTAGTTGCTGGGCCCCGCCAGCGGTGGTGGGGATCGGAATGACAAAGAGCAAAGAATCTTCTGGTCATTCATGGGTAAATTCAGCCGGCACAGCGTGACCCGGGCGAAGTCATATCGTGCCGCGGAGGACTTTAGGCCTCGCCGATAGACGGGCGCAGACAGCTACTGATATGCCCGGAGCGGAGGATTTCTCCTGCTCTGGACATGTCCAGAGCAGGAGCGTTCAATGGAGTTCTGAGGGAATTAATTGGCAGCGTCGGTCGAAGGTTGGCGCAATTCATCCCAGACGGTGATGTTCATGGTGGATCGGTCATTCGTTACCGGATCAGCTTCCGCGGAACACGCCGCAGTCGCTTTCAAGGCGTTGCGGCTCCCGTCCCACCTGACTCTTGAGTGTTTAGTCCAGGTTGTGGAGGGCTTTCGAAACTGCCGCATCGAGATCGAAGTCTCGGGAGCGCTGAACGGTGGGTCCGTTTGCGGGCTATGGCTTTCGACAGCGACGACCGAAATCATCCTGCATGCTGCAACGCCTTCAGTGCTTCACCGTCAACAATTCGTCCTCCACGAGCTTGGTCACATGGTTCTGCGCCATGACGAGTTGGTCCTTCCGGCCGACTATGCCAGCGTCCTCTTTCCCAACCTTCCAGGTGAGTTGGTTTCCCGCGTGCTGTCCCGAAGCAGCTTTGTGGACCATATCGAGGCGGCGGCAGAAACCCTCGCCGATCTCTTTGCGTCTGCAATTCGGGACAGTGCCATCGAACCGCGTTCGTTCGAAAAGATATTCGGATGATCCAGTTCCTTGCTGCCACCCTAATGTGGGGCCTCGTGCTTTGCCTTCTGCCGGGCATACAGCGTCGGGCTGACCAAAGCATTGTCGTAGCAGCGGTTACGATCGCGGCAGCCCTCACTCTGAACGTTGACCGGGTCTACTCTGCAGGAGATGCGCTACTCGGTGGTCGAAATGTCTTGGATCTGGGCGCAAACATTCTCATGGTCGTTGGCATCTATTTCCTGTCCCGGGCTATTCTGCGGGCGGCGGATCCCGACGATATCCCGTCGGGGCACGACCGCTTGGGCATCGCCGTTTTGGGACTTGTAATTGCTGGCCTCATCGTCTGTTTCAGCCTGATCGAGGCGCCATATTCTTCGACGACATTCATGAAGGACTTTGGAGATCAGTGGTCGGCGGCCACATACTCCGCCCTTCAGTTTGTTTACATCGGAGCCGTGGTCAGTGTTACCGGCTACACATGTTTCAGATTCCGCGGCGATATGTCCAGACCCTACTTCCGCGTGGCTTTCACGCTCATCGGCGTAGGCTGCTCGTTAGCAGTGGTCCTAGTCTTGGCCGTTTTGGGAATGGATGTTCTCCACCTTCAGGGCGACTTGGCAGGGATGTATGCACTATCAGTGGTTTATGACGGGGCGTTCATCGGAGCAATGGCCTTTCTCTGTGTAGGACTGGCACTGCCACCAATGGCTCGTCGACTCCAGCGGATCAAGGATTCGAAGGCCGAAGCCAGCCTGGTCAGTGGCCTCACGGAGGTCTGGGAGAGGATGACCGAGTCAATGCCGGAAATTCGGCTCGTGTCCGCCGTGCCTGCCGATCGGCAGAAGTCAGCCAGATGGCGTCTCCACAGGATGCTGGTGGAAGTGCAGGATGCCCTTCTTATGGATCCGGGCCTTTCGAAGACACTGGATGAGGGGGACCGCCGGCTTCTCGAACGAGTCGAGCGGTACTTGGCAGCAGGTCCTGGGGGCAGGGCTGATCGAGCTGACCCTCGACCTACTCGAAAGGGGGAGCGCACCTCTTGAGAGATCCAGACGCAGACCTTCCGGAAACGCCTCAGGCGAGGCTCGCCAGAAAACTTAACCTCCTCCTTGACCTGTTCCAAGCTCAGGGAACGGAGACCCTTACCTATCGAGAAATCAGCCAGCACATGGAGCGCCGAGGAACACCTCTGTCCCGCTCTCGATGGGCTTACATGCGCAGCGGAGACAGCTCCCTGGCGACAGACGACGCCCTGCTAAGGAATCTGGCTGAATTCTTCGGTGTCGACTCGGAATACCTGTTGGATGACGCCGCCGAAGTTCCCGGCCTGGTTGATGCTCAACTGAAGCTGTTGCGTACTATGCGGGAGGCCCGGGTTCGGAACTTTGCGGCAAGGCAATTGCAGGATATATCCCCAGAAACCCTCGTGCGGCTTCGAAAGGCAATTGACGAACGTCAGGTGGGTGATGACGACGGCAACAGTTCGTAGGGTCACCCTGGCGCTTGCCACGACGGCGATTGCCGGGGGAGTAGCGGCTTTCGTTGCTGCCGCTTACTTTGCCCGGCAGGTGGTTGTTCCCAAGAGAACACGCAAGGAGGACCTCCCGATCCGAAGGGTCTTCCGAGACGCTGATGGTTCGTCGCTGATCGAGTTGCCCGCGTCGCCGCAAACGACGGCTCCGGGCCGCTACAGTCTCTGGTTCGCCGGTGGCGCTGGCCATGCCTGTATTGGTTCGGTGACAGCAGAGGATCCGGAGGCTGGCACGGTTACGCGGTTGGTCGAACGAGTCGACGCCGGTGATCTGACGGCTGCACGGGCTGGAATATGGAGCGGTTACGTATTCTCGAGCCCCGACCAGCTGGGGCTGCCGTACTCGGACGTTTCCATCCCAGTTGAGAATGGCGTCGCTCCGGCATGGAAATTTGAGTCTCCTCGTACGCAGAAGGCTTCAGACATCTGGGCCATCCATATCCACGGCATGGGAGGAACAAAAGCGGGCGCTCTCCGCGGTGTCCCAGTCGCCTGTCGGTTGGGCTTCACATCTCTCGTTGTCTCATTTCGGAACGATGGTGAGGCTCCTGCGTCTCCTGACGGGCGCTACATGCTGGGCCAAACCGAATGGCTGGACGTCGAGGCTGCGGTGAAGTTCGCCGTGGCGGAGGGGGCCCGTCGAATTGTTCTCTTCGGGTGGTCACTGGGCGGATCGATTGGTCTCCGCCTTGCCGATTTGTCGGACTACGCGGGCTCAATCTCGGGGCTCGTTCTCGATGCACCAGTCATTGACTGGACCAGGACACTTAGGTCAAACGCCAGGGCAAGCGGCCTGCCAAGCGCGATCGCATCGCTGGGGTTGCTATTCCTCCACCGCAAAGCATTCCTGTGGGTTACAGGACTTGCAGAACCGATCGACTATAAATCTCTGGACTGGGTGGGACGTGCTTCTGAACTCACGAAGCCGGTACTCTTGCTGCATGGAGAGGGGGACCGGTCCACACCGTTCGAGGTCTCGCAACTTGCTGCCAACCTTCGCCGCGACCTGATTCAGTTGGTCCCTTTCCATGTCGAGGGACACTCGCAGGAGTGGAACGTGGACACGGAGGCATGGGAGGCCGCAGTCGTGGAGTGGGTTCTGGGGCGCACACGATCAGGCCGTCATAGTGGTCCTGGATCGGGTTGACATACTCAACAAGATCAGAACACCCCCGCCCCATCAGAACCGGCCGGTGGATCGAATCTTAGGAAGAGTTCCCGCTGATGAGCGTTAGGGCCGAATCGCCTCGGTGACCTGAGACGCTCCTTTGGAGCGGGGCGGTCTCGTTCACTGCCGGATCGTCGGGCTACATGCCATTACGGCTGCCTGGCGGCGGCATTCGGTGCGGTGAGTTTCTTCCGTGAGGTGTACTCAGCCATACCTAGGTTGGAAGGGCAACGGAATAGCCCTCAGACAGGGCTAGGAGGATGCGGCCGCGACCATCATCGAACCGCACCCACATGGCTGAACCGTCCGTCAGGGAGCCGTCTGCAAGGCCACAGCCAACGTACCTGCCGCCCAGCGATACCTGGACATGCTGGCCAGGGTCTATCCGCTGCCATATGCACCGCGGTGCCGGCTCCTGGTCATCGATCGGCGGGCCGGGTGTGCTGACAACGGAGTCCGGGAGGGGAGCACTTGGCCTCGAGGAATGAGAGTCCGGAGTTCGACGGCGCGCAGCCGGCTTGCCCAGCCTCAGTGAGGCTGCCTGTTCATTGCGAACAAACCGAAGTTCGCCGATCGCGCCCAGCACACGTTCTCTCGTATGGGCGGCCACTGCGGCTGGGCGGTTCAGTACATTCGAGACGGTAGAGATCGACACACCTGCGGCGATTGCGACGTCCTGAATTGATGCGGGATTGCCCACGGCGGTGCCTCTCTGACGAACAGTTTGCAAGCGAATTACGACAAGCGTAGTCGTTTATGCGACACTATGGAACTAGTTTCAGAAATTTTCTAAATGCACTTGAGTGTGAGACCCAAGCCACACTAGGCTCGGTCCGAATCGCCTTCCGGAACTCACCGGAACGCCCTTAGTCACAAGGTGGTCTGCGCAATGTTGCGTTCTAGAGGATCTTCATACTCGCTGGAAAAACTAGTTTCGAAACGGAGGGCGGCCGGTGCCAGCGCACTGTCCCTGGCTGTCCTGGCCTCGGGCCTGTCGTTGGGGACCGCGGCTGCATTCGCCGTGGACCCGGTGGGCCCCGCCGTTGCTAGCCCGTACACCGACGCAGTAGATCTGGGCAACGCAGCATCGGAAGCTGCCCATGCCTTCACAGCCGGACCGTCCCAGGTCATCACCGGTGCCGGCGGTCAAGACGCCCGGGTCGCACTCCCGCAGTCTCCCCAAAAGAGCTTCACCGGTGAACTGACGTTCACGGTCAGGGTCCATCCCGCTAAACAGAACTACTTCACACTTAAGACCTGGGGCGAGGATGCATCCCCGTACAAGACCGTCCTTCTGATCAACGGCGAACAGGTCAGTTACAAGAATGGCGGTGATTGGGAGGCCAATAACGTCGGCGTCCTTGGCGGATTGAAAAACCGCTTCCAGTTCAATACTTCGATGCTTCCGCTGAACATGACCCATGGCCAGTCGTCTGTGCAGATCACCATACGGACGTACGCAGGCGTCACTGGACTGGCGGACAAGGCCTCCCGTCCCTATTACTCGGCCTACAGCCACACCTCACCCACTGTGGCATTGGCCGCTGAAGACGACACGAACTACACGCCCACTGCCAAGGCCGCGGCGGGAAGGACAGACGCCGAGGAACAGGCCTTCATCGACAAGTACCACAACAAACTGGTCGACACATTCAACGCCCAGACCGCAAGAGCAGACGCCAACCCGGCCGTCCCCATGTCCATTGAACGTTACAAGGAAGACCTGCGGTTCTACGCGGAGGCTCTGCATGAGAATTGGTCGCCTGCCCAGACGAAGGAACAAAAGAACGCTGCCTTAAAGCGGATCTTCAGTTCTATCGATGCCTTCGCCAAGGAATACTACGGCGACATCCGCAAGCTCTCCAGCGGTGGCCATCAGTCTGACTGGGGCGGCTACTACTCGATCATTGGAGAGATTCTCTACATCTCCGAGGACCTCATTAACGATCCTGAGATTCTCGGTTACGAGGCGTTCAGGGAGTATCTGTCCCAGCCCCTGCCGACGAACACCGTGGACGGCGAGTTCTCTATCTCTGGAGTTGACTCCGCTGGCGGCGAGCTCAGCCGCGGCGAAGCCTGGGAGCGGATGCTCAAGGCCAGTTTCGATTTCTCCCGCTCCCGGCTGTCCTACATTTACAACCAGGTGCTTTATACGTACCAGGGTGCCTGGCAATCGGCAGAAGGCCTGCGGGTTCTCGGCTCCGGACACTACGAGGGCAAGCAACGCGCACACCGGATCGCCTTGGAAGCACTTGGGGGCGCCCCGTTCCTCGGCGAGGAAGTCCTGACAGATGCCTCGGGCCGGGAACTGGACCTTTACCACTCCCTGTTCAACCACGACAACACCGCCGAATTCACCAAGGACGCATATGACGTCGTGTTCCGTGGCCTCGCCCAGAGCAAGACGGACGACGCCGGGGCGGTGGTCCGGCGCGAACCTTATGGTGAGCATTACACCGGCATCACGGCCGAGGGGCTGTCCCGCGAGAATGGCTACGTCTATGCCTACGGCGAGAGCGTGAACTACCTGCCCAATTGGTTCCGCCGCACGCTGGGCCACGAGGGCGATCAGGATCTCAACGACTCAATCCTCAAACTGACGCTGAAAACCATTGGGGCCCGCGCGAACATGCGATACAGCGAGGAAGACGCTGCCGGCAATCGCGCAATGTACGGCGAGCAGGTCATTGATGACCGGACCGCAGCGTTCCCGGGGCGGATGGCATACGCAGTCGAGGATGGAAAGGGCGTCTCCATGCTGTTCGCCAGCCTGGAGAAGCACATGGCCGCGAACGAAGCCCGCTATGCCGGCGATGAGTGGACTGCGAGCTGGGACAACGCCCGGAAAGCCGTCGGCGCGGTCCAGCAACAGGTAGCGGACAACCAGTACTTCCCCACCTTCGACGCCTCCGAAATGGCCAATTACAAATACGACCTCAAACTGCCCGAAACGTGGAAGTACGTCACCGCGGACCGTGGCAAAGTGTCGCGATTCGGCGCGACGCCCGCAGGCTACGTGTTGCCGCACACAGACCTGGACCGCTACACGGACGACGAACTGGCCGGTCTGGGCGTTTCCCGGGCCGGGCAGGACACGGAATTCGGTTGGGTCGATGTGGATAACGGTGTAGTTTCTGCGCGCGACGGCGACAAGCACTTCTTCTTCAACCTCACCAACCGCAACCGCGGGTTCGCCGGCTCCGGCAAGGTGCATGTTCGCACCGACGACTACGACCAGACTGCCCAGATCGCCACAGACGGCGTGCTGGATTACCAGCGCGCCACCTTCCGGGCTCCGGATGCAGAGGACCAGATCGTCTTTGACCGCTACCTCACCGCCGATGACAGGCCGCTGGCTATCTCCGGAGAGCTCCTGCCGGTCAGCTATCAGCCCGGCGTCGGCGAGGTCTCCCGTGACAACTTCAACGAGGACAACCCGTACGCGGGCTACCCCAAACTGATCACCTCCCAGTACGGTGAGTACCTCGTGGCTGTTAACACCACCCGCGACGAGTTCCAGAACAAACAGGACTACTCGGTCTCCGTTCCAGGGGCGGGCTCGTCGGTGTTGGATCTGGTCTCGGGCGAGCAACTGCCCGTCATCGGGGGCAAAGTAACAGTACGGGCGCAGTCCGGCGTCATGCTCAAGCTGGCCTCGTCCGAGCCTTCAGCGCTGATCGGTCTGGTCGACGCGGTAGTCGCCACGTCGTCGCACAACACCGTGGGCTTGGATTGGGACCTGGTGCGGGGCGCGGACAGCTACCGGGTCTCGCGTTCCACGAGCGAAAACGGAACGTATACCGAGGTAGGCAGCGCAATACAGGCCACGTCCTTCTTGGACTCTACGGCTGAACCGGCCAAGGAGTATTTCTACAGAGTGACTCCGGTAGGGGCAGATTCTGCTGGAACCGCATCCGCTGCCGTCAGGGCTGCGACGCTTAGCGCCGCCGCCTCGGAGAGGGGCAACACGGGCTGGCGTTCCGACCTGGTGGGCGCCAGCGCCACCGGAAACGTGTCGATCAGCGGAAACAAAGTGACGTTCACCGGGATCGCCACTGGGGGTTTCGCGAAAGCGAACGACAATGTCATCTACACCCGCTTCCAGCCCGACAGCCTGGCTTTGGGTACCAGGCTCATGGCAGGCGACACCGTCATTACCGCCAGGCTGGACGCCGCCAAACCGGGCAACGGTGCCATCATCCGGGACAGTACAAGTGCTCTGGGTCGCTACATCTACGTCGGGGTAGCTGGTGACGGTTCCTTGGAACTGAAGACCCGCACGTTGGACACGCGTTCCGACATTGGCCAAGGCAAAGCCGGCGACAACGCCGGCGGCGGATCGCAGCGCAGCCCGTTGGGCGCGAAGCTGGCCGCCACAAGCGCCGCGGACACTCCCTTCGTGAAAATCACCCGGGACGCCGAAACACACAGGTTTACCGCTTCGGTGTCAGCGGACGGCGAAAGTTGGACGCGGGTGGCCGAAGAGACCATACCGATGGCAGATGCTGCCTTCGCTGGCGTGGCAGCCACCGCCGACGCACAGGTCACCAAGGTGAAGGTCAAGGAGGGCCCCGACGGTGCCGTCCCGTCGTCGTCCAGGGTTGCCGACGTCGCCCAGATCCACTGGAACAAGCCCAAAGACGCCATCGCCTTCGATGTTTATAAGTCCGATAATCCGGAGCTCGCCGGGACGGATCCGCGTGAGACAACGGGCTGGGTCAAGGTCCTCGATAATAAGTACGCCGCCGGAATCGACGATAAGGTCCGAACCGACAACGTGCTTTACGCCGTCGTATCGAGGAAAGTGGACGGCTCGACCCAATTCTCCGGCACCTACGCTGCAGCTTTCGGCGAAACCCTGGACCAGGTGGTTTCCCGCGCCAAAGGGCTGGCTGAGGCGGACTATAACCGCGGAAGCTGGTTCGTCCTGCAGGAAGCCATCACCAACGCCGAGATTGGCGTCACCGAGGGCAGCACCGACCTGACTACACACCGAGCCGGGCTATATGCGGCCTTGGACGGGCTGACGGGGAAATCAGATTTGTCCAAAGTCCCTGTCCTTGAGCGGGCTGCTATCACCACCTCGCATGTGGGACACGCTGGCTCGGGCGCCCTGAACGAGATCGGCAAGAAGGTCTACGATGGGTCCATCCAAACCACAATTTCCCTTGCCAGCGGAAACGCACTGTGCTGGGTTGACGCTGATTTTGGCTCCAACCCGCTGCTGGCTGCCAGAATCCGTGCCTATCCGCAGACCGCACGGGCGGATACCATTGCACGGATGAACGGCGCCCAGCTGCAGGGGTCCAACGACAAGGCAAGCTGGGAGCCCGTCGGTACCTGGAACAACGTGACCAAGGCTGGCTGGTACGAAATCCCCGCAGCGCCCAAGTCTTACCGCTATTACCGGTACACCGGTGTCACTGCTTCGTCCTGCAGTGTCACTGAGATTGAACTTTACGAGGTCCTGCTGGACAAGTCCCTCGCAACCGTCCTGCTGGACCGCGTAGCCGCGCTGGACAGCTCGTTGTACACGCCTGCCACGTGGGCGGCGGTATCCGAAACAAAGGCGGTGACAGAAGCTGCCCTCAACGGCCAGCAGCCGGCACTTGATGAGGCCACTGCCAAATTGGCCAGCGCACTCAAGGCTCTAGCTCTGGCCTAAGCAGAGGTCTTTACGCGACAGTAATTGAGGCAGGAAGTAAAGGAAGGGCCCCGGTGTTCAGAGTGAACTGGTCCCCAGAAGTTGGACTGGCCAAATAAAATCCTAAGCCGCGAGGGCCTGGGCCCGGTATTGCACCGGGCTCAGGCCCTCAAGCTTTGTCGAGATTCTTTTGGTGTTGTACCAGCGGATGTACTCATGCAGTGCCGCTGCCAGTGCGTCGGTGTTGATGAACCGGACCCGATGGAAGAGTTCTTCCTTGAGGTGTCCGAAGAAGTTCTCTATCACGGCGTTGTCGTAGCAGTTGCCCTTGCGGGACATCGACTGGACCGCGCCGGCGCCCTGCAGCAGATTCCGCCATGAGACGTGCTGGTACTGGAATCCCTGGTCAGAATGCACGAGCGGCTGCTGGCCTTGCTCCAGACAGGCAAGGGCCTGGCGCAGCGAAGTGTTGGTGAGCTCCAGGTTCGGTGACATTCCAATGGAGAAAGAGATGACCTGCCGGTCGAAGAGGCCCACGATCGGCGAGAGGTAGAGCTTCCGGTCGCCAACGCTGAATTCAGTCACATCCGTTACCCACTTCCGGTTCGGGGCATCAGCCTCGAACTCCCGGTTGAGCACGTTCGGGGCAATCCGGCCCTGCCCGCCCTGGTAGGAGTTGTAACGCTTCTTCCGCCGGACTTTGCAGACGAGCCCCAGGGAACGCATCAGCTTCAGCACGGTCTTCTTCGCGACCGTCCACCCGTGCTTGACCATCTCGATGTGGATGCGCCGATGCCCGTACCGGCCATGATTCTTCTTGAAACCGCAGCCTTGATCGCCTCTTGGGGATCGGGAGCCTGGAGGCGGGCCTGGTGATAGAAGATTGTGGACCTGGCAAGACCTCCGGCCTGCAGCAGAACCGGAAGCGGGAAGTCAGCCTTGAGGACAATGAGGGCCTGGACCTTCACCGTCGTTCCTGCGCCCTCAAGGCCCGCAATTTTCCCAGGTAAGCGGCTTCCGCCCGCAACCGCTCGTTCTCCCGCCGCAATCGCTCCAGTTCGGGTATCTCCGCGGGCTGCGCGGCCGGTGGCGCCTGGGGCCTGCCTTTAGGCTTCGGGCCCAACCCGTCTGCGCCCTCGCGACGGTAGACAGGTGCCCACGTCTTCAGTAACCCGGGAGAGGACAAGCCCACCTCCGCCGCAAGATCAGGGGCAGTCTCACCCGCGATGAACCGTTCGACCAATGCGAGCTTGAATTCGAACGAGTACGCATGCTTTGTTGGCTTGGCCACCAGCGCTCCTCGACCATGGATCTTCCACCGCCGATAGAGAAGCTTTACCGGCGCGCGAGAGACGCCCAGCAAGCCGGCTGTCGCCGTATCTGCAATGCCCTTCTCGAACCACGCTACAGCGGCTCGTGCTGATCCTCTGACAACGAACTACGTGCATGGCTAAAACTGCTCCCCGGAAGTCGGAACTGAATTTCTCAGTCCAGCTTTCGGGGAGCAGTTCATGATCACCGGGGTCCTTCTTCTTGACCCTTCCAAGTGTGCTTCGTCCAAAGACGGTAGCGGCCGCGTCGGTTAGCACCTCAAATCGAACAAACATGCATGGTTCGTCCTGGCGCAACGTCGCATAAGCCATTGCCGCTCCTGCAGGGCATTGATGAGCTGGCCATTGGTAACCCTGCGGACCAGTTGTACCTTGTCCAACGCGGCGAGCAGTTGGAGGCTGAGAGCTTCGACCAAGCCTGGGATCGCTTGCATGTTGGTAGGGTCTGGACACCTCCGGCGCAGAAGGACCTAACGCTGGGCAGGGCATGACGTGTCCGGCCCGGGGGAGTTACCGGGACACAGCAGAACACCACGGTCAGGACCGGGGTGTTCCTATCCTTCAGCGGCGGCGGCGCCGCCGCGGCGTTTGGTCTTAGCCCTTCAGGCCGCCGGCAAAGCCCTGGATGATGTATTTCTGGAGGAGGAAGTAAATGACGAGAATTGGAGCCAGGCCAATGATCAGGCCAGCGAAAACAAGCTGCCAGCGTGACTCGTACTGGCCCAGGAAGCTGTATAGCGCTACCGGGATGGTCTGCTGCTTGCTGCCAGAGAGGTAGAGCAGCGGTGTAAGAAAGTCGTTCCAGATACCGATCGCGTTCAGGATGATCACGGTCCCGGTGACAGGCCGTGCGAGCGGGAAGACCACGGACCAGAAGGTACGGAACGGGCTGGCGCCGTCGATCCTTGCGGCCTCCTCAAAGTCGGTAGGCATGGTCCGCAGGAACGACGTGTAGAGAAACACGGAGAACGGCACAATGTGTCCCGTGTAGTAGATCACCAGCGCCCAGACACTGTTGAGGAGTCCTAGATCGCGCATGGTGGAGTACAACGGAAACAGTGCCAGCTGGACCGGCAGAAGCAGTCCGGCCATAAAAAGGACAAAGACCAGCTTGGACCAGGTCCTGGTGATGCGGGCCAGGGGATAGGCAGCCATGGCGGCCATGAAGACGATCAGCACCAGGGACAGCAAGGTGATGGTGGCAGTGTAGAACATTGCAGGGCCGAGTCCCGCCTCGGTCCAGGCAGCGGAAAAGTTCTCGAAGGTGGGGCTCGTAACGGGTTGCAGCGGTGAGCCCAGGTCGCCTTCTTTCTTCAGCGCCAGGTTGACGAGGATGTAGAGAGGGATCATGACTGTCAGTGCTACCAGGATCATGCCGGCTTCGCGGACGCCCGTGCGCCAGGTGTAGCGGTTCATCGGTTTTCCTGCCTTGCGAGAAGTTTGTATTGGATACCGGAGACGAATGCTACGGCTATGGTCAGGATGACGGCCATGGCGATGCTGTACGAGTATTGGCCGAACTCGGAACCCGTCTTGTAAATCTGACCGGAGAGCGTGACTGTGGCGTTGCCCGGGCCGCCGCCGGTCATGACCTGAATCTGGTCGAACAGCTTGAGGCCACCAATGATTGAGAGCATGAGGTTCACGGTGATGGCCGGTGCCAGAAGGGGGCGGGTGATGGCGAAGAACTGGCGCACGGAGCCGGCGCCGTCCACGGCAGAGGCTTCATAGATCTCCTCAGGAATGCCCTGCAATCCGGCGAGGAAGATCACCATGGAGTAACCGGAGAATTGCCAGACGATGGTCATCACGATTGCCCACGGTGCCAGAGCGGGATTCCCCAGCCAGTCCTGATGCAGCCACGCGATCCCGAGCGAATCGGCGGTGGAGTTGATTGGTCCATCCGGAGCGAACATAAATTTCCATACGTATGCGGTCACCACGGGTGTGAGTACGGCAGGTGTGAAGAGGATGACCCGCAGGATGTTCCGGGACTTGATCAGCCTGTGGACGCCCAAAGCCAGCAGCAGGCCGATGCCGTTCTGCAGTATCGTGACGGCCAGCGCGAAGAACAGCGTGTTGACCAAGCTGCTTGCTGCGGCTTCGTCAGCAAAGATCTTGGCGTAGTTATCGAAGCCAATGAATTTGAGGACAGGGCGGAGGCCGTTCCAGTCTGTGAAGGAGTATGCGAGCCCACGGGCCGATGGCACGAGGACGGCGAACGTGTAGAACGCCAGCGCCGGCAGGATGAACCACCACGGTGCCGCGGCTCCAGCTCTGGTCAGGCCATTCTTACGCTTCCGCAGCCGGCCGTTCCGGCGCCTGGTCGCTTTGTCTTTGACCGTGGGTTCGAGATCGGTGGCAGGCACCACTTGGAGCGTCATGGGGTCCCTCTTGGGCAGCGCGCCCGGGCGGGCAGATGGTCGGATGTGGTGGTGGTCATTGTGAGGAGTCTTCCGATCACTTCGTCGTGGTTGCTGTGATCGCCACGTCTCTTGGCGATGGTTACTTCTGGGCCCGGTTGAACGAATACCGGACGGGCAATGCGCTGCGCAAGCTGCAATAAACTAGTTTCATGAACCCTAAGGCTCAACAGCGCCGAATGCAACAGGCAATGGGGGAACTAGCTGATTCGTGCCTCTGCTGAGGATTCCCGGATCTGCAGTTCCACAGGGAGGACCTTGTGAAGGTCGCTGCCTGCGGCCACGGCCAGCTCACCGGCCAGTTTGCCGATCTGCCGGTAGGGTGCGCGGACGGTCGTGAGGGAAGGCGTGAGGTCCTCCATAAAGGGGACGTCGTCAAAACCGACGACTGAAACGTCGTCGGGGATGCTCACTCCGCGTTTGCGGAGGGCTCGGATAGCACCAACCGCAGCCTCATCTCGGACGCCGACGACGGCGCTGAACTTCGTCCCGGCGGCAAGGATGTTGTCCATCCTTTCTTGGGCCTCCCTGACGTTAAAGGCATCGGGGATGATGAGATCCTCGGCTACTTCGATTCCAGCCTCGTGCAGAGCGTCCCGGTATCCGCGCAGCCGGTCCTCAGCAGTCGTATGGTTTGTTGCGGCGCCGTGGAAGATAATCCTGCGGTGGCCCAGGTGGATCAGGTGACGAGTGGATGACAGGGTTCCGCCGTAGTTGTCGTAGTACACGCTGGCGACGTCCGGGAGCGCGGGGTCTTCCGGTCTGCCGCAAAGTACGAGCTGGGCACCAACCGACGCCAATAGTTCCGAATAGCGGTGAAGCCGGTCCGTGAAGGATGCGTCGGTGGGCGTTGCGCCCACCAGCAGAACCGCGGCGGCTCGCTGCTCGCACATTTGGATGAGGAGCTCCAGTTCTCTGTCCGGGTCACCATGAGTGGTGAGCATCGTGACGCGGTTCCCACTGGCCGACGTCGACTCTTCAACGCCCGTCGCGATTTCGGCGAAGGTAGGGCCCACCATGTTGTTCACCAGGAAAGCGATAGCGCGGCTTCCGCGCCCGGTCATCGAACGCGCCAGCCCGTTCACGACGTAGTTGAGTTCAGCCATGGAGGCAAGTACCCGTTCCCGGGTCTCGGGCCGGACACTGGGGTTCTCTGAGATCACCCGGGATACGGTGGCAGGCGAGACCCGGGCGTGCAAGGCCACATCGCGGAGGTTGGTGGTGCTGAAGCGTGCCGGCCCCCGTGTGCCTTCACGGTGCCCGGTGGTGCTATTGGTCATGATTGATCTTCTCCGCGGTGTTGGTTGGTCCTGAGCCGAGCATATCCCGACGCAGGCACGGGTATGCCCGGGCGGGCAGGAAGCTGTGGTCCCCGGCCGTGCCCGGATGGCATGGCTGGTGACCGGTGATGGACCTACTTGGTGTCGTAGGCCGCCTGCAGCGACTCAGCCAGCTCGGCCGCGGTCTTCGCTCCGCCAAAGACTTCCTGGATACCGGACAGAAAGTTGCTCTGGACCTTCGGGTTGGGCCACAGCACGTTCGGGAAGACCGAGGTTTTGTCCTCGTTCTGGAACTGCGTGATGCTGGTAATATCAGCACCGGCCGTTGCCGTAACTTGGCTGCCGTCCATGTGGAACGGTACGGAGCCGACTTTCTCCGCGTACAGGTCAGCGCTTGTATTGGTGGTCAGGTGGTCCAGGAACTTCTTGGCCATCTCGGGATTCTTCGCCTTGGAGTTGATGGCGTAGGTTCCTCCATATGCCACCGGCATCTGGGTGGCGCTGGCGGTGTCGGTTGCCGGCAGGGCCTTAAAGGTCAGCTTTGCATCCGGCGCGGATTTTTGGATGCCGTTGATCGCACTGTTGACCATGACCACTCCCAGGGCCTCGCCCTTGGCTACCTGCTGCAATGAAGAGTCATAGCTGGTGCCAACGGGGGAGGGGCTGAAGCAGCCGCGGTCCTGCATTTCCTTGGTCTTTTCGATGGCATCGACCCACGCGGTCTCCGCGAACTTTGAGGCACCGCTCTTGAGTTTCTCGTCAATGTCTGGAGTGGGTCCGTAGACCAGTGTGGAGGCGAGCGCGTAGGGAACCATCTGGCCCACGAACTTGTCTGCCATGCCCATGGCGTAGGCGAACTTGCCCTGTGCTTTGGCATCATCGCAGAACTGCAGTACTTCCGGGAAAGTGGTAGGGGCCACCAACTTTGTCGCCATCATGGTTGTGTCGTTATAGATGGCGCCAATGCCATTGACGAGGATCGCGGCCATGTAGCGCTTGCCGTCAACATCGTTGATCATGTTGGAGGATTCCGGCTGCTTGCCTGCCCAGGCTTCATTGCTGAGGTCGGTGAGGTAACCGTCCGGCGCGAGGGCACCGGTGGACAGAGCGCTCTGACCGGAAAACACATACAGCACATCAGCAGCGGTTCCGGCCGCGAGCTGCGTACGGACGATGGCTGCAGGGTCTTTGTCATAGTTGACGTTGACTTCCACCCCCGGATTGGCCTTCTTGAATTCGTCGATCACGGCATCCAGGCCGGACTTTTCGCTGGCGTTTCCGCTGATGACCAGAGTCTTGTTGTCCGACGCGTTGCTTCCGGAGTCTGTGCCGCAGGCGGTGAGTCCCATCGCGAGGGCCAACGTGGCGGATGCGAGGCTGAGGTAGTTCGTGCTCTTCATTTCTCTCCTTGTAACTGCACCGGAAATCCCTGTGCTAGTTGATGTTGACGACGACGGCTTTGATGCAGTCGGCGAAAAATTTCGACGCTGTCTTCCTGAACGCGTCAGGGGCGTCCCGCCTTACGAAGTGGGATGCACCACGAATGACTTCCACGGTTGCTCCGTGACCGAGGGCCAGGTGCTGATGGACTGGAGTGAAGCCGACGCGGTTTGTGCCGGTCACGATCAGCACGGGGATCCCGGAGCATTTGAGTCCGTCGAGTACCGCCGGCCAAGGTACTGACGGAATGACATTGCCGTTGCGAACCAACTGTTCGTCCGCTTCGGTTTGCGCCTGGCAACAGTCCTGGATCTCGGCGTCGTCCCAGTCGGGCCATTGAGCCTTCTTGCGGTCAATACGTTTCGCGTGGACGAGTGCTTTAGCCGCCACAAGGGTGGTGTAAGCAGCCTCAGCGACACTGCGGGCCTGGAGGCGCGTAACCGGCAAACGCCAGAACGGGTCCTCAAGGAGCACCCCCGCCACCTGCCACGCTCTTCCGTTTGCGGGTGGAGTGGCTTCGCCGTGCGTGACGAGGGCCGCCGCCGCGGCAGCGGCAATTCCACCTCCGGCGCTGTGGCCGTAAAGGAGCACTGGAAGGTGCCTGATTTGGCGGCGGACTTCAGCAAGATTCAGGACTGCCACCAAATCTGTCACCATCACGTCTCCGGGATGCTTAGTGAGTTGCTCCAGTGTCCAACGAGGCGATCCACCATGCCCCCGCAGGTCCACGGCCAGTACCGCTAAGCCCTGGGATGCCCACGCAGGGAACATGGTCCGAAGGCACGCTGCCGATTCCATGAGGCCGTGCACGGCAACGACAACCCCGGTGGGCACCCCGGCGGGCATTTCCAAACGGAACGACAACATTGTGGTCCTTCTGACTACGCTTCTTCGGCGGATGAACCCGGCGCGTGAAACCTGCCTTGGCGGTTCTCGACCGAGTTAGCCGTGACGCCCTCTAGTTGGGATAACTTGACGTGCGTCACTAATGGAACTAGTTTCATACATGTAAATCCAAATAGCAAGCCGCTAGTGAAACGAGTTTCACCGGTGCAGTCTTCCCGAAGATAGACCTCGGCAAGGCCGAACGACGGCCAGGGGAGGCTACCCAGGCACCTTGGCACCACCGCCACTGAAAAGCCCGCGATGAGGCGGGGTATAGACATTGAGGGACCATGACACAAACATCAGTTGCCCGGGAGCCCCTTGAGGCGTGCCTATGGCTGACGCCGAAGGTTTTCGACGATCTCACTTCTCCGCGATCGGGCGTAACCGCCTTCTTTGACCACCATAGGGACTGGCTCTCCGGGCGGGAGGTGACACTGGTGTTTTGTGCCGGGAACGGAGACCACATCTTGAACTACGCAGGGCTGAACTCTTGGGAAGAGACGTTCGACTGGGCACGCTACAACTGTTACGCGTCAGATCCGGGCGGCCCCGACGCTATCGCGCGTTCGCACAACCTTGACTGGCTTACCCGCGTCCGGGAAGGCGGTGAACGATCCTTTAATCCCTACTCGGCCGGTCCGATGATGATCCTGTCCGAGCAGAAGCTGGACTACACACTTTTGGCCGGCATTTACGCCGCCATCCGCGCTGAGGCAGCATCCCGCGGTATCAGTGTCCGGTTGCTGGAGTATCTGGAACCAGGCCCGGAATTCTGTCGCAGTGAGTGGAAAACGGGTCGTCATCCCGAGGTCTCGGCAGCTGCGGCAGATGCGGGCGGCCACATGATTTCCGGGGTCATTGACGTCACCCTCCCACTGCACGAGGACCCAGCCGCATACGCGGCGTATCCGGAAGGCATAACGTCAGGTCTGCCGGCAGGTGATTTCGTTGCCGCCCAGTCGGCAGCATTCGTAGCGGATTTCGGGCTCGACGGCGTAATGCTCGGCAACCAGTTCGGTCTCGTCGGCTTCTGGCATCCCGATAACGCGCCCGAACTGACTCCTGAGCGCGCAGCGGGCATCGATCGGTTTTTTGCGCGGATGCGCGCAGAACTTGGAACGAAACAGCTGTACTGGATGGATACCTACTGGTCTGTTGAGGTGGAGAAAGCCGCATGGGGCATGTCCGACGCCGCCTATGCCGCCCTGGACGCCATCATGGTCTCCACGTTCGCGGTTCTCGTCGAGCGTACCGAGATCATCCCGAACCTGCACTCCAAGTCGGCGCTTGGGGGACCCAGCGGCGGGCCAAGAATTCTAATGGGCGTTGACTTTGTGGACCCGTGGTATTGGTACCGCACACATCTGGATGACCGCCGCACCTATCTGTACCAGCGGGAAGTCATCTCCAAGGAGGGCAACTGCATTGACGGCATCTCCTTCTTCGCAAACGACACCTTCGGCCACTTCGTCCCACACGGCCCACTTAGCGAGACACTGGCCGCCGTCCGTGCTGTTGAAGCAAGCTCCACGATCCAAAATGCCCATTCGGGGACGGCGAAGTGACAGGACAGGCCACCTCCGACAAGTTTTCGGAAGATGTCCAGGCATGACAATCGTTCACGCTGGCCAAGGGACCTTGACGGCCCCGGGGGTCAGCACCGCCGGCCAGGGTCCGGCGTCGACTTTCCGCAGGCCCAAGGCGCTGCTGGCCATGTCGCCGCCGCAGCTCGCCGATATGGTGTTCGGTGAAGGTTGGCAGGGCCTTCGTGAGTGCGTGGAACTGGTGGAGGACACTGTGGTCACAGACCTGGAAATCGTCGACGCGGGGATCCTGGAAAGGCTGGAAGTCTTGGTTACGGGGTGGGGAAGCCCGGTTCTAAGCAAGCTGCCGGACGGGGCCACTGTGATCAACACTTCCCGAGGCGAGCTCATCGACCAAGAAGCGCTTCTCACGGAGCTCAGGACCGGCCGGATAAGGGCCATCCTGGACGTGACAGTGCCGGACTTGCTACCTACCGGCCATGAACTTTTCCACCTGCCCAACGTACTCTTGACCCCGCGCATAGCTGGATCCATGGGCGGAGAGCTGGCTCGTCTTGGCCAACATGTGCTCGCTGAACTTCTCCGCTACCGGCGCGACCGGAGCTTCGCGTATCCCGAGGCCAACCGCAGCACGTCATGAGCAATTACATCGTCAACCCCGTCCTCCCGGGATTCTTCCCGGATCCATCAATTGTCCGGGTAGGGGAGTGGTACTACATCGCCAACAGCTCCTTCGAGTGGTTTCCCGCAATCCCTATCCACCGCTCCCGCGATCTGATGACATGGCAGTTTGCAGGATCACTCCAGGGACCCGACGTCCGGTTCGACTTCAGCGGCATTCAGGATTCCGGAGGCATCTGGGCGCCGTCGCTAAGCTGGGATGAAGGCACGTTCTGGCTTACTTTCAGCGTGGTGCACTCTTTCGGCGGCAACCATAAAGACATGGATACCTTTGTCTCCCGGGCCGTTGACGTAGCCGGACCTTGGTCACGCCCGGCACGCGTTACGACTACAGGCTTTGACCCTTCAATTTTCCATCACGAAGGCAAACACTGGCTGTTGAACATGGAATGGGACCACCGCCCTGGGGTAACGAGCGGCTTTGCCGGGCTCACGCTCCAGGAATTGAACGCCGAGGGAACAGACACTATAGGTGCACCCCGGAACATTCTCCGCCCGGCAACGCTCACTGAAGGACCTAATGTCTATTACCGTGACTGCTGGTATTACCTCATGGTGGCCGAGGGCGGGACAGGCTTCAACCACGGGATTCTCATGTACCGGTCACGCGAGCTGAATGGCCCCTACGAAGCAGACCCTTCCGGTGCGCTCCTGACAAGCCGGGACGACCGAAGCCTATTCCTGCAGAAGTCCGGGCACGGCGAAATTGTCCTAACAGCCGAGGGAGAACCATACTTGGTGCACTTGGCCAGCCGGGTCCTTGAGAACGTGGAGGAAAGGCGCGCCGTGTTGGGCCGAGAAACGTGCCTCCAGCAGCTCACGTGGGAACCTGACCAATGGCCACGGCTTGCTCAGGGCGGACACCATCCTGCGCAGCAGATCATGTCACCGGCGCACGGCCTTGGCATTTTGCCTGAAGGCACAGACGCTGACTGCTACGAGGCATCCTCGTTGCCTGGGTCCCAGAAGAACCTGGCCTGGCCGTGGTCCACGCTCCGTGAATCCGGACCTAGCACGCATGAGCACGCCGAATGGTTCAGCACCACGGCACGGCCTGGATGGGTTCGGCTCCGCGGACGCCGCAGTACCGACTCTTTGCGGGACCAGAGTCTGATTGCCCAACGAATCATCAGCCCGTGTACTTCCGTCGAGGTTACCGTCGATGCGACCCCGGCGAACTATACCCAGTCCGCCGGGCTGATCATCTACTACAACACGTCGGCCTACTTTTACCTACGGCTCAGTGCGCGAAACACCGAGCACCCTGAACGCATCCTCGAGTTGTGGGAACGCGACAGGCTGCAGGGCTTAAGGATTCACGCCCTCGCGACAGTGCGTCCGGAAGGACCACTGGGCTTGAAGGTGCAGCTGGCCGATGGGAAGCTCCAATTCCAGTGGTGGCAGGGAAGGGCTCATCCTGTTGGAATGGGACCAGCGCTGGACTTCAGCCGCCTATCGGATGACTATGCAAACCAGTTGAACTTTACCGGCCCCTTTGTCGGTGTCTGCGCACAAGACCTAAGAGATCAATCCTTCCTCGCGGACTTTCGTGAGTTCGTCACATCGGCTTCGATGCGAGTGCCGTTTGATTAGCCTGAGATGACTGACTCCGTGGCTTGTCGGACGCCGGCGCGGCGTGGATTCCCTTCGAGCAGGAGTGGGCCGGCCGTGGAATCCGGGACACTATCCGAACCGGAAAGGCGTTGCTGCAGCAGGCCGAAGGCCCAGACTCCCGACTCTAACAAAGCGCGAAGGGCGGCCCCGGCCGGACCGTCGTCCGAGCAGAACACTCCCGTGATCTCGGGATCAGCTCCGATCCGGAGGCCCTGTTCATAGCCTGAGCGTGGCGCCCGGGGAGCTTCCAGTACGGGCGGGGGCGTGATGCCCGCGTCTGACAAGGCATCATGCCAGCCTTGATATCGGCCCGAAACTGTGTCAGCGGATAAAGGCCCAAATGATGAACGGTCCGGCGTCTGAGCCTCAGCAGGTGCTCTGCTGCCGCGCGCCCCGCAGCGTACTCGTCGATGACGGCGTAAGGAATCCCGGCTGCCGCGACCGAAGGGATGTAGCCTGCCGCACAACGCGTCAGCTACTACCGGGCAGGCAGCGCCGCGTCCCGTGTGTCCCCCGAAGACATAAACGAAGAGCTCACATGACGGCGGCGAGCCGCCGCGCCAGCTCTCCTTGTATTTCTCTTCATATCCGCCCCGGTCTCGCGCATGGCTTGATCGTCGTATCTAAGGATGCGTGGTGGATTCCGTCCCCACTCTGACTGATCTGTGCCTCGCCCCGCTAGAATGGCCAGCCTTGGCGTTGGCTGCATGACCGGTGTCGTGCCGCCTGTCGATGCCAGCAACAGCGCTTCATCCGGAACACCGCGGCCCCCAAAAATAGCCTCTGCTCACCCGGGAGGTGCGTCAAACTCAAACGGTCGTATCGTCGGCCGGAGGCATCGTCGTTTGCTCAGGACGCGGCAGGGGTACGGGCAGCGTCCTCTCAGGAAGCAGGGAACAATCGTGATGCGCACCCCCTGGCACCGATCCGGACCCTCGAAAATTTAAGGCCCCCACACGTGACCCGGCCCGATAACCGCCCTTGCAGGACAGCAGCCCTCAGGCGGATTGGCGGACCACTAGTTCGGTGGGGATGGTGATGGCTGCGGGACGCTTGCCATTGATGACGTCCAGGAGCAGCCGGACCATTTCTTCGCTGATGCGCTCGAAGGGCTGGCGCACCGTGGTCAGTGCGGGGGTGGCGACGGAGGATGCGCTGATGTCATCGAAGCCGACGACGGCGACGTCCTCGGGTGTTCGGCGGCCGGCATCCTGCAGTACCTCCAGGGCGCCGAGTGCCATGAGGTCGTTGGCGGCAAAAACAGCGTCGATATCGGGAACCCGGTTAAGGAGATCGCGCATCCCTTTAGCCCCGCTTTCCTTGCTGTAGTCGCCGTGGATTATGAGGGCTTGGTCGAGGTCTTTGCCTTGGTCGTCGCGGTAGGCTTCGAGCCGGCGAATGCCGCCTGAGGTGTCCTGGGGTCCGGTGATGGTGGCAATCCGTTTGCGTCCGGATTCACGCAGGTACCGCAGGACGTCCCGGGCGCCTTCATAGTCGTCGGCGGCGACGTAGCCCATTTTCTTTTCGAATCCCAGGGGGATGCCGCAGGAGATGGCGGGAATACCGGCGGAAATGATGTCCGAGATGATCCCTTTCCTGGTGGCGTGGGAGGAGACGAGCAGGACACCGTCCACGTGGCCAGCGGTCAGGAAGTCAGTGGCGCGGCGCTGTTCGTCGTCTGTGCCGGCCATGATCAGGACCAGTGGAATGTCGTGGACTGCCAGGGCATCCGCGGCCCCGCGCATGAGGACGGCGAAGTTGGGGTCCTCGAAGAGCCGGTCGTGTGTTTCGGTGAGCAGGAATGCGACGGAGTTGGCTCGGTTGGTGGCCAGGTTCCGGGCGTGGGGGTTGACGCGGTAGCCGGTTTTCTTGATGGCCGCGTTGACGGCTTCCAGAGCGGACGGGCTGACCCAGTGTCCGCCGTTAAGTACCCGGGAGACCGTTCCGCGTGAAACGCCGGCTTCTCTGGCCACGTCATCGATCTTGGGGCGCGGCCGGGAGGTGGGTTGAGTCATGGGTTTAGCCTATCGAGGACTATGCCTTGACCGCGCCGGCGGCGAGGTCGACGCGCCAGTAGCGCTGCAGCAGGAGGAACATGATGACCAGCGGGATGATCGAGAGCAGGGCGCCGGCCAGAACCAGGGTGTAGAGGGCGGGTGCGGATGCGCCCTGGTTGAGCAGGCCGTTGAGTCCGACGGTGATGGGAAACAGGTGGTCATCGCCGAGCATGATGTAGGGCAGCATGAAGTTGTTCCAGATGGCGACGAACTGGAACAGGAAGATGGTCACCAGCCCGGGCAGCATCATGGGGACGGCGATGCGGTTGAAGATGTACATTTCCTTGGCACCTTCGGTTCGGGCGGCCTCGATGACGTCTCCGGGTACGGAGGCCGCGGCGTAGATGCGGGCCAGGTAGATGCCGTAGGGGCTGATGATCTGGGGCAGGAGCACTGACCAGTAGGTGTTGGTGAGGCCTGCCTGGGCGAGCATCAGGTACTGGGGGATGGCGAGGATGACGCCGGGGACCAGGACGCCCATGAGCAGGACTTTGAAGATCCCGGTTTTGCCGGGGAAGTCGAACTTGGCCAGGACATAGCCGGAGAGCGCCGAGACCCAGGTGGAGAGGATGGCGCCGACGCCGGCGTAGAGCGCGGTGTTGAGCATCCAGCGCCAGAACAGGCCGTCCCGGTATTCGGTGAGGGCGATGATGTTGTCCCACAGGTGCGTGCTGGGTGCCAGGGTGAAGGTCGAGAACAGTTCGGTGCCGTCCTTGCTTGCGGCGGCCACCACCCAGATGACGGGGAACAGGCAGTACAGGGCGCCCAGGATCAGGATGCCGGTGGAAAGGTAGCTGGGCTTTTCCCGGACATATTCGGCCCGGGTGGAGGCGCGGGGCGACTTCTTCTGTGAAGCCGGGCTGGGGGCGAGGGTGGTCACGTCAGTTCTCCTGTCCGAAGGCCCGCTTCTGCACGATGCGCAGGAAGAGGAAGGAAATGATGAAGGTTGCGCCGGCGATCACGATGCTGGTGGCGGCGGCGGAGAACACGTCGTTTCGGGTGAACGCGTCGCGGTAGACCAGCATCAGCGGGGACCAGCTCGTGGACAGGCTGTTGGCCAGCGGGCGCAGAGTGGTGGGTTCGGCGAAGACCTGGAGGGTGGCGATCATGGAGAACAGTGCGGTCATGACCAAGGACGGGGCGATGATGGGGATTTTGATCCGGAGCGCGGTCTGGATTTCGGAGCAGCCGTCCAGTTTTGCGGCTTCGTAGATTTCGCTGGGGACCGCCTTGAGTGAGGTGTACATGACGATCATGTTGAACCCCACCCCGCCCCAGAGGGCGATGTTGCAGATGGCGAAGGTCACCAGGTTGGGGTCCAGCAGGGAGGGCAGTGCGACGCCGAACTGCCGGGCCAGGAAGTGGAAGGGGCTCACGCCGGGCAGGTACAGGAAGCCCCACAGCAGTGAGCTGATCACGGCGGGCACTGCGTAGGGCAAAAAGATGGCGGTGCGGGAAAAGCTGCCTGCCCTGGTGCGGCGGGAATCCAGCAGGAGCGCGAACAGCAGGGCGAAACCGAGCATCAGCGGGATCAGGATGAGGCCGTAGAGCAGGACGCGCAGGACGCTGCCGAGGAACTCGGGGTCCGTCAGTGCGCTGATGTAGTTCTCGAAGCCTGCGAACACCTGGCTCTGGGATCCCTTGCCGAGGCCCAGTCCGCTGACCTTCTTTTTCTGGAAGCTCAGCACCAGGGTGTAGATGATCGGCGCTGCCATGAAGACGAGGAACAGGATGATGCCGGGGGCGAGCATCGCATAGGGGACGAGTACCCGGGACTTGAAGTTTTTGGCCCGCCTGGTTGGTCCGGCTGCGGTTTCTGCCGCCGGACCGGGCTTGGTCACGGTCATTGCCACGGGTGCACTTCCTTGCCTGGAAAATTTCTTCTTGACTGATTGGGGGTGGTGCCGGTTCCGGGAGGGGCTTGGGGCGTCCCTCCCGGAACCGATTCTGTTTGGAGCGTTTCTATTTGACGGTGAAGCCGGTCTTCTTCAGGTCCTCGACGGTGACCTGCTGCATGGACTTCACGGCGTCCAGGAAAGCGCTCTTCTGCTTGGACTGCGCGGCCTTGGCGAACTGGTCGTTGTAGGCGTTGTAGGCGACGTTGACGTTCGGCCCGTAGGTGAAGGAGCCGACGTTCTGTGCGGCGTCGCCCACAACCTCGTAGAAGTCGGGCTGGTTGGAGAAGAACTCGGGGGCCTTGGTCAGGGCTGATTTGGCCCCTTCGTTGTCGGCCGGGTAGATACCTGCAACCTCAACCAGGGCCTTGACGGCCTCCGGATCGGTGTTCAGCCAGGTGGCGAACTTCGCGGCAGCGTCCACGTTCTTGGACTGGGAGGTCACAGCGGTGGAGGAACCGCCCCAGTTACCGGTGGAAGGCTTGGAGGCATCCCACTGCGGCATGGGGGCCACCTTCCACTGACCGGCGGTGGCGCCCGCGTTGCCGGCGAGCACGCCCGGGCCCCAGGCGGCGCTGAGCCAGCCGACCTGCTTGCCGGTGTTCAGGGCAGTGTTCCATTCGGGGGTGTACATCGGCTTGTTGTCGATGATGCCTTCTTCGACGAGGCCACCCCAGTACCCGGCGACCTTCTGCGTGGGGTCCTGGTCGATCTTGACGTTCCAGGCCTCACCGTCAATGCCCCACCAGGACGCTCCGGCCTGCTGCGTCATTCCGGTGAACCAGCCGGCGTCGTTGGAGGAGAAGGTGCCAAGGTAGGCCTCGGGATCGGCGGCGTGGACGGCTTTGGCGGCCTGCGCGTATTCGTCCCACGTGGTGGGAACGGAGAGGCCGAGCTTCTCGAAGACATCAGCGCGGTAGTAGAAGACCATGGGGCCGGTGTCCTGCGGAACCGAGTACAGGGCGTCGCCGCCGAGCGTCACGTCGTTCCAGACGCCTTCAGGGAAGTGGCTCTCGGTCCCGTTGGCTTCGGTCCCGGACAGGTCCGCCAGCGCATCCGCTGCCACGAGGGTGGGGATCTTCTGGTATTCGGCCTGGATCAGGTCCGGGGCGCCGGACCCGGCCTTGACGGCGGTCAGCAGCTTGGTGACGGCAGGATCGCCGCCGTCCTGCTTGTTCACGGTCACGTGGATATTGGGGTTCTTCTCGTTCCAGAGTTCCACCACCTTGTCCAGGTTCGGGGCCCAGGCCCAGTAGGTCAGTTCCACCTTCTGGTTGGGATCACTTGCTGCTCCGCTGGAACCTGAACCGGAATTCCCGGAACATCCTGCGGTGAGTATCGTGGCCGCTGCGAGCATGGCGACGGCGCCTGCACGAAATGACTTACGCATCTCGTCCTCCTTGTCGAAAAGCTGAATGGGTCCTGCTGAATTATCACCCTCATCCGAACCTGAGCCGCATGACTGTGAGCGGTTCCAGTAATCCACAGAAGTGTGATCTATGTCAATAGCGGGTTTGCTCTGGTGTTCAGACTTTTCCCTGTGATAGAACTGGGACCGCACACAGTCCTAAGGAGAAACCATGACAGACGTCCTTCACCGCACCGGGCCGCGGACCGTAGCAGAGCCCCGGCGCATCCCTGCGCCCTGGGTTCAGCGCCCGGCCGGTCTTTGCTACGGCGGGGACTACAACCCGGAGCAGTGGCCGCGGGAGGTCTGGGTTGAGGACATCGCGCTGATGCGGGAGGCCGGGATCAACCTGGTCAGCATCGGCATATTCTCCTGGGTGCTGCTTGAGCCGCGTGAAGGCGAGTACGACTTCGAATGGCTGGACCACCTGATGGAACTCCTGCATGACGCGGGGATCAGCGTGGACCTGGGCACCCCCACCGCAGCGCCGCCGGCCTGGTTCTGGAAGAAGTACCCGCAGGCCCTCCCCGTCACCCGTGAGGGCGTCACCCTGGGTGCCGGGTCCCGCGGGATGGCCAGTCCCAGCTCCCCCGAGTACCGCCGCGCCGCAGCCAACATCACTGAGCAGCTTGCCCGCCGCTACGCCGCACACCCCGCCCTGGTCCTCTGGCATGTCCACAACGAGTACGGCGCACCGGTCAGCGAATCCTACGATGACTCCTCCGTCGCCGCGTTCCGGACCTGGCTGCAGGCCCGGTACGGAACCCTGGAGGAGCTGAACAATGCCTGGGGCACCCTTTTCTGGGGCCAGAAGTACGGTGAGTGGGACGAAATCGACGCGCCGCGGCTTTCGGCCAGCGTCAGCAACCAGGCCCAGCGCCTGGACTTCCGCCGCTTCACCTCGGACGCCCTGCTGCAGTGCTACATCAACGAACGCGACGTGATCCGCCGGTACACACCAACGATTCCGGTGACCACCAATTTCATGGCCACCAACTGCCTGTCCGCGGACTATTGGGCCTGGAGCAAGGAAGTGGACATCGTGGCCAACGATCACTACCTCGTGGCCGAACGCACCGACAACCACATCCTGCTCTCCATGGACGCCGATCTGACCCGCTCACTGGCCGGGAACCGGCCATGGATGCTGATGGAACACTCCACCGGAGCGGTGAACTGGCAGGGCCGGAACATCGCCAAACGTCCCGGCGAGCTGGCACGGAACAGCCTCTCGCACCTGGCCCGCGGCGCGGACGCCGTGATGTTCTTCCAGTTCCGCGCGTCCCGGTTCGGGGCAGAGAAATTCCACTCCGCCATGCTTCCGCACGCCGGGACCGGCACCCGGATCTGGCGTGAAGTGCTGGACCTGGGCGATGACCTGAAGAAACTCGCAGCCGCCAAGGGCTCCACGGTGACATCCCGGGTAGCCATCCTCTGGGACGTCGAATCCTTCTGGGCCCAGGACCTTGAATGGCGCCCCAGCAGCGACCTCAACCATCGCGAACGCATCGAGGCCTACTACACCGCGCTCTGGCAGGCAGGCATCAGCACCGACTTCGCCCACCCCGAAGCGGACCTCACCGGCTACGACCTCATCCTCGCCCCTGCCCTTTACCTGGTCGGGGACAAGGCTGCCGCCAACCTCAAGGAGTACGTCCATGGCGGCGGCAACCTGCTGGTCTCCTACTTCTCGGGCATCGTCGACGCCAACGACACCGTCCCGGCCGGCGCCTTACCCGGCGCGCTCCGGGACGTGCTCGGCCTGGAGATCCACGAATTCCTGCCGTTGCGCGAGAACGAGACAGTCACCCTGAGCAACGGCGCCGCCGGCACCGCATGGTCCGAGGAAATCCACCCCGGTACCGCCACCGTCCTCAGCCTCTACCTCGACGGACCGGCCGCCTCCGGCCCGGCCATCACCCGCAACACCTTCGGCACCGGTACCGCCTGGTACGTCTCCACTAAAATCGACGGCGCCGACCTCACCGCCGTCGTGCTCGCCGCCGTCGAAACAGCCGGAATCAAGACGGCTCTGCGGCCGCCGGCAGGACTGGAAGTTGCCACCCGCGGCACCGGGGAGGACACCTTCACGTTCCTGATCAACCACGCAGAAACCGACGCCGAGTACCCGGCCACCGGACGCGACCTCCTCAGCGGCGAAACCGTCACCGGCACCGCCGTGGTTCCGGCCGGCACCGTGTGCGTCATCCACACCGTGAAAGGAAAGTGAAGCCGCATGAACACCGCAACCGTTGAACACCGGGAAATCCGGGTCGCCAGTGCGTGCCAGATCGAGGACCGGCTCAACTCCGCCGTAGAAGATCTGCAGGCGATAGCGACCCGCACCCGAACCCACGGAATCCTGGTCACCCGGCTCAACCCCGGCCATTACCGCGTCTCCCTCAGCGACCAGGTTCCATTCGGACTGACAAGGGAGCACACGCACTAACCACACCCCGCACCAGCCCCCAACCCCATCGGCCGGCACCCTACAGGAGCAGGCTTCCAGCAGCACGAGCGTCAAGGAGGACGAGATATGACCAACCCCGCACCGGATACGAATCCCGGCAAGAGGAAACCCATGCGCAGGGGTGTCCCGGCGGTCGCCGCTGCGATGGCACTGGCCGCCAGCGCGCTGCTGGTCCCGGGAACAGCACAGGCTGCAAGCACGGTCGCCAACCCCGGGTTCGAATCAGGCCTGACCGGCTGGTCCGTCTCCGGACCAGCCGGGTCAGCCAAGACCGAAGCCGGGGGATACCAGTCCACCAACCGGCTGACCCACTGGCTCTCCACCAGCACCACAGTGACAACCTCGCAGACCCTGACCGGGCTTGCCAGCGGCTGGTGGACCTTCCGCGCCAACATCAAATCCGGCGGGCCGGTGAACTCCTCCAAACTGGTCCTCAGCGGCTGCGGCACCGACGGCTCCACCGTCCTGCCCTCAACAGAGACCGATGACAAATGGCTCTCACTGGCCGTCAGCGCCAACGTCACCACTGGAACCTGCACCCTGAAACTCAGCACCACGGGCACCGGCGCTTGGGCCAGCATGGACGGCGTCACGTTCACCCAGGGCAAAATCGACCGCAAGGTACGCGGAGCAGACCTTTCCGGCGTGCCCAAGAACGAGGCAAACGGTGCCGCCTACGCCTGGAACGACGGCACCGCCGTGGACTCCGTGGCCGCGTTCGCCGAAACGGGAACCAACCTGGTCCGCCTCAAAGTCTGGGTCAACCCCGCCGACGGCTACAACATGAAAGCCCAAGTGGTCGCCATGGCCCAGCGCGCCCAGGCCAAGGGCATGAAGGTCCTGATCGACTTCCACTACTCCGACCGCTGGACCGATCCGGGTGCCCAGGGGATCCCAGCGGCCTGGCAGGGCCTCAACCCTGCAGGACTTGCCGACGCCGTCTACAACCACACCCGCGACGTCATGTCGGCCCTCAAAGCGGCGGGTATCACCCCCTACGGCGCCCAGATCGGCAACGAAATCAACCCCGGAATGCTCTGGCCCTACGGCCAGACCACGGACGTCAACCCCAACGACAACGTGGTGGGACCCCAGTGGGACAACCTCGCCTCCTTCCTCAAAGCCGGCGCCCGTGCCGTCACGGAAGTCAGCCCCACCACCAAAAAAGTCCTCCACCTGACCAACCTCGATAAAGGCGTCAGCGGCCTGAGTTGGTGGTTCGACGAAGTCACGGCCCGTGCGGTGCCGTTCGACATCATCGGCCTGTCCTACTACGGCTACTGGCACGGGACACTGGCCAACCTCCAGGGCGCAGTCACGTCGTTGTCCTCCCGCTTCAACAAGGACGTCATCGTCGTCGAGACCTCCTACCCGTTCACCCTTGCCGACAACCCCAACGCCCCGTGGGAAAACGTCATCACCAGTACCTCCCAGCTGGTCAAGAACTACCCGGCCACCCCGGCAGGGCAGGCAGCGAACTTCCGCGCCGTCCAGGACGTGGTTGCCTCCGCACCCGGTGGCCGCGGGCTCGGCGCTGTCTACTGGGAGCCGGCCTGGACCTCAGTCCCGGGCAACGGCTGGGACCCGGCCGACCCGTCGTCGGGCAACGCCTGGGAAAATCAGGCAGTCTTCGATTACAACAACAGGGCGCTTCCGGCCATCAACGAGTTCTGGCCCGACCCGGCATCAACCGTCAATCTTCCCTGAGCCTTTGCTCTAAAACACTCACTAAATCAATGGTCAAGGGCAGGGCCTCCACCCTGCCCTTGGCCATGCCAACACCAAGAGAAAGGCCCGGGAAATGACCTGGTTGGTAACAGGAGCAGCCGGATACATCGGCGCCCACGTGCTGGAGGCCTTCGCAGAGGCCGGCATCGATACCGTTGCCGTTGATTCATTGATCAGCGGTCACCGGGAGTTCATCCCGGAAGGTGTCCCGTTCATCCAGGCCAGCATCCTGGAGACGGAGAGAATCACCAACGCACTGGCAGAGCACAACGTGACGGGGGTGGTTCATCTCGCCGGGTACAAGTACGCCGGGAAATCCGTCCGGGAACCCCTTGTCGCCTACGAGCACAACGTCACCGGGACCGCCCTGCTGCTTCAGGCCATGGAGAACGCCGACGTCGACAAAATCGTGTTCTCATCCTCCGCCGCCGTCTATGGAACGCCGGCAGGAGAGGACGTCACCGAGGCGACGCCCACGTTCCCCGAATCGCCCTACGGCGAAACCAAGCTAATAGGGGAGTGGCTCATCCGGGACCAGGTCCGGGCGCAGGGCATCAAGGCAACATCCCTCCGCTACTTCAACGTGGTCGGCTCCGGCTCCCCCCGGCTCTACGATTCCAGCCCCCACAATCTCTTCCCCCTCGTGCTCTCCGCCCTCGCGGAGGGACGTCCCGCAAAAATCTTTGGTACCGACTACGACACCTCGGACGGGACCTGCGTCCGCGACTACGTCCACGTCAGCGACCTGGCCCTGGCCCACGTTGCCGCAGCCCGCGCCCTTGACGCAGACAGTCCCCTGGAACCGGTTTACAACCTGGGCTCAGGGACTGGGGTATCTGTCCGCGAAATCATGGAAACCATGGCTGCCGTCACCGGAACAGACTTTCCCGTCGAACTCTGTGACCGCCGCCCCGGCGATCCTGCCCGAATCGTCGCCAACGGCGACCTCGCCGCCCGCGATCTCGGCTGGAAAATGCGCCACACCCTTAAGGAGATGGCAGCCAGTGCACTCACCGCCGCGCATCCACCACTGGAACTGACGTTATCCACGTACTGAAGGGTGCTGATGAGGAGCCGCGATCTGAGGACCTGGTGCACCTGAGCAGTTGTCACAGAGGCTGAAGTTCTACGACCCGATTTTCTATCGCGCTTTGTCGGGCGGCATCCAGAACCTTAAGGGTTCTGATGCCTTCCGCTGCCGGAACTGGTTCTGGTGCCAGACCTTGAATTGCTTGTCCAAATTCGGTGTAGAAAGTGGCGTAGTTTCCTTGCGCCGACGGGACTTTCTCGCGGCCCGATGAAAGCGATAGTACGCCCCAGTTTTCCTCGGCTTCGATGCCCCACGTGTCGGGCTCTTCAGAGGGACGCCGGCCTGCAAACAGTGCTTCGGCCTGCACGTCGGAGCTGAATGCGGTGTATGTGCCTTCGCTGCCGTAGGCACGCAGTTGCCGGGTCGTGGAGTGGTTGAGTTTGCTGGCGGAGACAGTAGATGTTGTCCCCGTCGCATGAGTTAGCGTCACCACGAATCCGCAGTCCGTGGTTTCCCCGAAACGGTCTGTCCAATCGAGGGTGGCGTAGACGTGTGTGGCGGGACCGAGCAGCCACAGCATCTGGTCAACCAGATGGCTGCCGATGTCGCGGAGCAGGCCCCCTGTGGAGCCGACCTCCAGAGTGTTGGCCTGGTCCTGGTCCATGACGGAGTGGACTCTCCATATTTCGCCCAAGTCCCCTGATGCCAGGACGCTGGCCAGCGTGAGAATGTCCGCGTCGCGACGTCGGTTTTGGTAGACGTTCAGGAGCACGCCGGCGTGTTGGGCAGCTTCTGCCAGGTCCCGGGCCGCGGCAGCGTTTGGGGCAAAGGGTTTGTCGGCAACGACGTGAACGCCTGCGGCGATCGCTTCGAGAACCAGGTCCTGCCGTGTTTGCGGCGGCGTAGTGATGGTCACTGCATCCACACCTGCACCAAGCATCTGACCCAACGTTGAGAAGACCGGAAGCCCAGGATAATCCGCCGCTACTTGTGCGCGCTTCGATTCTGACCGCGCGACTACTCCGGCCAGCTGAACCCCCTCAGCTGCTGCGATGAACGGGGCATGGAAAAGGCGTCCGCCGACCCCGTACCCGACAAGACCGATCCGCTGCATGCAAGACCTCTTTCTGCCGTCGATTTTTCACGCTGACATCGCGCTTCGCAACTATTCCATGAGCGATGGCAGCGGTTGCGGTCTTAGTGACGGCCGCAACCGCTGCCCACCCCGGGTTGGTGTCGCGGCGAGCATGACTCAGGTTCCCGGGGTTTGGTTCAGCTAAGAGGTGACGTGAAGGGAGGATGTGAGTGCGGTGTCGGCGTCGCGCAGCACTTTGGCCGCAACCTGGAGGCCCTCAATCCGTCCAAGGGAGACGTCCTCGTGTTCGATGTTGACGAGCATATTGGGGTCCACTTCGTAGAGCGCACGCAGGAACTCGGTCCAGTAGTTGGTATCATGCCCGCGGCCCAGGGCCACGAAGTCCCACGCCGAGTTCTTGGGCCATTCGTTGGCCCACTCGTCGCCGCCGAGGTTAGTTCGGTTTTCCTCAGGTGCGAGCCGGCGGAAGCTGTTGTCCAGCACCCCATAGAGCGCCGCGTTCTCCGTGTTCACGCGGACGTCTTTCGCAGCTGCCTGAAAGACCAACGGACCGAGTTCGCGGACCACAGCGACAGGGTCCATTTGCTGCCAGAACAGATGTGAAGCATCGAGTTCAACCCCAACATTTGTGGCACCGGTGACTTCGATGAGCTTGTAGACGTCAGCGGTGTTGAAGACGACGTTCTGAGGGTGCAGTTCGAGGGCGACCTTGACACCGTGGTCAGCTGCCAGACGGTCGGTTTCCTTCCAAAAGTCAGCGGCGATACGCCATTGGTACTCGAGCACGTCCAGTGCGGCGGAGTTCCAGGCGTTGACTACCCAGTTGACCGTGGTGGCTCCCGGTTCTCCGCCTGGAAGGCCGGACATGGTTACGACGCGGTCCTGACCGAGCCGGTGCGCGAGACGGATGGAGCGCCGGACATCCTCGGCGTGCTTTTCGCCGACTTCCCGCTTCGGGTGCAGCGGGTTGCCGTTGCAGTTCAATCCTGCAATGGAGACGCCCGTCCCTTCGAAGATCGCGAGGTAGTCGTCCCGGGCGGCGTCGCTTTCCAGGATTTGGTCCATGTTCGGAACGTGGACTGCGGGCAGGAAGCCGCCCGTGTTGATCTCGATGCCGGTCAGGCCCAGGTCTGCGATGACCTTCAGTGCCTCGGGAAGCGGACGATCGTGCAGGATGGCGTTGTAGATGCCGAGTTTCATAGTGTGATTGTCTTTCCGTTATTGAGTGATGATTCGGTTACTGCACCAAGGAGTTCCATGTTGCGGACCCCTTCATCGAAGGTGGCGCAGCGGGGCAGGGATTCTTCTTCGCTAAGACCGGCAACCTCTTCGAGGAACGCCCGGGCTTGGTAGCCGAACGCGTCGTTCTGGCCGAAGCCGACCTCGGGGGCGTCCATGGCCAGGCCGCCGGCGATGTAGGGGTGGCCGGGGCCGAGAACGACCTGGCGGTATCCGTTCTCGTTGCCGGAGCCGTCGTTGAGGAACAGCTGAATCTCAGCTGGTCGGCGCTGGTCAAACTTGGCGGCGCCGTTCTCGCAGAACACTTCAAAGTGGAGGCTGTTGGCGTGGCCGGCGGCGACGCGGGAGACTTCAAAGCTGCCGGCCGCATTGTCGAACTCTGCCGAGAATGCGGCATAGTCGTCGTTCTCGACTGCCTCGAAGATATCGCTGACAGCGGCGTGGTCGTGCCCGATAACTGCCGTGAGTGGCAGGGGCCGCTTATCGATCACGGTGCTGAGCCGGCCACCGGTGATGGACTTGATGTCGCCGCAAAGGAACTCAGAGACATAAGCTAGGTGGCTTCCAACATCGGCGAGCGCGCCGGACCCGGGCCCTCCCTTGTAACGCCAACTCATGGGAGCGGAGGGGCTGAATCCGTAGTCGGTCCAGTAGCGGCCGCTGAAGTGAAGGACGTTGCCAAGCACGCCGGTGCCGATGAGTTCCCGAATGTAGGCGATGCCGGGTGTTCGGCGGAAGGTAAAGCCGATTCGAGCGGTCGATTGGGCCTGGCGGGCCGCGTCTGCCATGGCGCGGGCGTCTTCCAGGGAGTCGCTCAGGGGTTTTTCGCATAACACGTGTTTGCCGGCAGCCAGCAGGCCCTCGACGACTTCCCGGTGCAGCGAATTTGCGATAACGATGCTTACAACATCGATATCCTCGGCTTCGGCGATGGCCTGCCAGGACGTGTCGTGACGTTCGTAGCCGAAGCGCCTCGCCGTCAAGGCTCCGAACACGGGGTTCACGTCGCAGATCGATACCAGCCTGACGGGAGGGAGGCTCGGAGCGTACAGCGTCGAGGCCGTCCGATAAGCGGCGGCGTGCGCCTTCCCTGCCATTCCCGCCCCGATTACGGCAACGCCGATCCCTTGTGCCATGTATTTCTCCCTTGAAATGTTTAAGGCTTGAAGCGCTCGATTTAGAGCGCTCTATAACCGTAGGACCACTTTATTTGTCCTGTCAATAAGTTAAGACCTGGACCTTTGCCCTCACGGCATCTATGAGCAGGCGCATCCGTAGAGCGCGGCTGTATCGTTGAGGGCTGGAGGCTGGAAGATGGCGGCGCCGGTTTCGTCGAGGCGCAGCGTCAGCGGGGCTCATGCTCGCCTATGCTGCACCTGGCAAATTGCAGCTGCGGCTCGGCATGCCTGCGGATCAATATGCATCCGCACTGATCCCGCTGGCCTCAGCCTATGACCAGGGGTGGGCCGGGGGAGTCGCGTCGCCGCTGCGCCGGATTGCAGGTACCCGTTGATTTTCCGCCGAATTACAGGACTTAATTAGTGTCGGGGTGCCGCGGTCGTTTGTCGAACGACCAATAATGGGTCGACGTGGGTATTGATCGGCGGCGACTGGGTGTCTCCGCTCAGGCGGCGAAGAATGGCCGATGCCGCCAAGCGGCCGAGTTCTCTGGCGTGGTGATCAACGCTGGTGAGGCTGACCAGCTGGGATTCTGCGAGCTCGGTATTGTCGTAGCCCACGACGGAAACATCGTCGGGCACGGAGATGTTTCTGTTGGACAACGCGTCGAGGACACCAAGCGCGACCAGGTCGTTATCGGCGAAAATTGCCGTAGGAACAGCGGCTCCAGAGTCGAGGTAGCGATCGATGGCCTGCCTGCCGCCGCGCTCGGTCATGTCGGCTGTAATTATCACTGGAGCCAGCTGCTGGCTTTCCATGGCTTGGATGTAGCCGAGGCGACGCCCCGGGTAGGGCAGTCCCGGTGGCTTTGCTATGTGGACTATTTCCTTGTGCCCCAGGTGCTGCAGGTGTTCAACGGCGAGTTGGGCCCCCCGATGATCGCTGGCTGAGGCGGAGTCAATGCCGGGCACTTCAACCTCACGCGTTATGACAACGGCCGGGGTTCCGCCCAACATCAGTGCCAGGCTCTCGGGGCTTCCCGTATAGCCCGCGAGCAGGATTCCGTCCACACGCATGTCCAGCAGGCTTCGAACGGCCTCGGCCTCGCGGGCAAGATCGGTTGAACCAACGGCCACCATCAGGTGATTGCCACTGTGCTCCACACCTTCCAGGATCCCGTCATAGATATCAGCAAAAACCGGGTTGTGGAGGTCCAGAAGCAGGACCCCGAGGGTGCTTGTGCGACGGCTTGCCAGTCTGCTGGCCAGGCGGTTGGGGCTGTAACCCAACGCCAGGGCGGCTTCGCGGACCGCTGAACGTTTGTCAGCGGACACATGCGGTGAATCCCGCATGACCAGCGAGACCAGGGCTCTGGAGACCTGAGCGCGGCGTGCCACATCTTCCATGGTCACGGGCCGGGACAGGGAGGTCTTCTCGATCACACGTCCACTATCCCACGTAGTTCTGTTCATGCCCGCCTCCGTGACAGTCAAACAGCATGCCACCAAGTTTGACCGAATGTATTGACAAGGATGTTTATAGAGCGCTCTAATGGTGGCTTAGAGCGCGCTAAAGTGATGCGCCTTACAGTTCAAAGGAGAACGACGTGACTTCCATTCATCAAGGAATCCTTCTCAAGGCAGCGGCCCTGACCGCTGTTGCAGGGCTCGCAATGACCGGATGCTCGGCAGCCGAAAGCGCCGGGAGCGAGGGCAAAGAAAAAATAGGCATCGCGCTGCCGGCAGGAAACCAGACCTTCTGGACCAGTTGGCAGAACGGCGCCCGGGACGCGGCAGCCAAGCTGGGGGTCGAGGCGACCTTCTCCGATGCCAAGGGAGATGCCAACACCCAGAACGACCAGGTGAACAGCTTGCTCGTCGGTGGCGCCAAGGGCATCATCATTGCCTCAGTGGACCCGAAGGCCAACGCCTCAGTGGCGCAGGCCGCTGCCGACTCCGAGGCCATTCTCATCACTGGTAACCGGACGATCGAAGCCGCTTACGGCGGTTTGGATGGTGCGAATCCCCGCGTGCATGTGGGCTTCAACGATGTGGCGATCGGCAAGATGCAGGGCGAACTCGTTGTCGAGGCGTGCAAGGGCATTGACCCCTGCCAGGTTGTCCTGCAGGAAGGGACCTTGGGCGCTACACCTCAGATCCAGCGCACCGAAGGGCTGATGGCGGGCATTAAGTCCGCACCGAACGTGAAGATCATCGATAAGCAGTCCAATGACTTCGACCCCACAAAGGCTGTGGAGGTCACCCAGACCCTGTTGCAGAAGCACGCCAAGATCGACATCATGCTGGCCCAGACCGACCCCGAGGCGGTGGCCGCTGCACGTGTTGTCGCAGAACAGGGCAGGCAGGATGCCATCAAGGTGATCGGTATCGGCGGCAGCATGGACGGAACGGCGGCGGTGGAATCAGGCGCCCTCTACGGAACGGTATGGGTCTCAGCCAAGGCTGACGCAAGCGCCGCCGTCGAAACCCTGGTCAAAATCATGCGAAAAGAGTCTGTGGATGTAGCCACCATCGCGGATCGACCCACCGTTGAGGTTGCCGCGGTTAAGGTCACCAAGGCCAACGTTGCACAGTACCCCGGTGAGTGGTGAGACCGTGACGGTCGCTGAAGCAACGCCCCGCGTGTCGGCGAAGGGCATCCGCAAGCTCTTCGCCGGCGTACCGGCCCTCAAGGGCATCGACCTGGACCTGTACGCCGGTGAAGTTGTCGGACTGCTCGGCGAGAACGGCGCCGGCAAATCAACCCTGATCAAAGTCCTCTCCGGCGTCTACCGTCCCGAGGGCGGCACGATCGTCATCAACGGCGTGGACACACACTTTAAGGAGCCTTCCGAAGCCCTGGCTGCCGGGATCGCCACGGTCCACCAGCACTCGATGCTGGCCGACAATCTGACGGTCGCCGAAAACCTGGTGCTGGGCAAGGAGCCCGGGACCAAGGCAGCTAAATTCTGGATCCGCAAGCGAGAAACCCTCAGCCAGGCCCAGGAGCTTGTTGACCGCTCCGGTATCGAGCTTCCCCTCAAGACGTTGGCCGGTGACCTCACCGTCGCACAGCGCCAGCGGGTGGAAATCCTTAAAGCCTCAAGCGAGGCGGGAACACTCATCATCCTCGATGAGCCCACAGCGGCTCTGAACCCCGACGAGGTGGATGAACTGTTCGAGGTCATCAGGAAACTCAAAGCGCAGGGCATTCCTGTTCTCTACGTCAGCCACCGGCTCGATGAAATCCCCCGGATCTGCGACCGGGTAGTGGTACTGCGCGACGGCGCGTACGCCGGTGAGCTGGACAAGGAACACTCCGTTCCGGACGAAATCATTCCACTGTTGGTCGGGCGGCAAATCACCGACCTGTTCCCGGAGTTGCCCGAGGTCGGGGTAGACGCCGTCCTGGAAGTCTCCGGCGTGTCCGGGAAGCGGGCACGGGACGTCAGCTTCACAGTCCGCACAGGTGAAATTCTCGGTATCACCGGGGCAATCGGCGCCGGCCAACGGAACATTGCGCGGATCATCTTCGGAGCAGACATCGGCCGCGGAACCATGACCCTGAACGGCAGGCCGCTCCCGCACGGCCGACCCGACCTCGCCATGGCGGCGGGAATCGGGTACGTGTCCGGAGACCGGAAAACCGACGGACTGATACCTGCCCTGTCAGTCTGGCGAAATGCAACCCTGGTCAAATCCCACCGGCTCGGGCGCATGGGAGTGCTGAACCCCCGGACCGAGAAAAAGATCGGTCTGGAGCTTATCCGCAAATTCGACGTCCGCTCGGCCAGCCCCAACCAGGAAATCATCACCCTCAGTGGCGGCAACCAGCAGAAGGCATTACTGGCACGCTGGGCAGCGGTTTCCCCGAAATTGCTGATCCTGGACGAGCCCACACTCGGCGTCGACGTCGGTGCCCGGCGCGAAATTTACGACCAGATCGTGGAACTGACCGCAACAGGGATGGCCGTCATCATCGTCTCGGCCGATCAGGCCGAACTACAAGGCATGAGCCACCGTGTTCTCGTCTTTGACGATGGCCGCGTCGTGGCCGAAATGAGTGGCAAGGACGCCACAGAAGAAGCCGTTCTCCGGGCACGCACTGCTGCGGAAGAACACCTCAAGCAGGGAGTAATCCAATGACTATCCAATCCACGGCCACCCCGGCCACGCCGGGCGGCGTGCAGGCACCAAAAACTCCGCTCCAGACGAACTGGGCCCAACAGATCCGCCCGGTCCTTCGCCGCAACGGCCTCATCATCTTCTTCGGGGTCCTGCTGCTTGTCTTCGCTGCGGTCCGCCCGGAGTTCCTGTCCGAAGGAAACATCCGCAACATCCTCCTCAGCGCCTCAGTGATCGGCATCCTCGCCATCGGACAGACCGTCGTGATGCTTACCGGCGGATTCGACCTCGCCGTCGCCCGGACCGCCGTTGTCGCCGGCATGGTCGTTGGACTTCTCAGCCCCCTTGGGATGTTCCCGGCAATCTCTTTGGCGGTACTGTCCTCCATTATCGTTGGGCTGATCAGCGGCACGCTGATCTCCCGGGCCAAGGTAAACCCCTTCGTGGTGACGCTGGGTATGTACACCATCCTCACCTCTGTTGCGCTGCTGATAAACGACGGCGGCTCCGTCAGCAACCTGCCGGCATGGCTCACCGGTCTGACCTCCCTGAAGATCCTGGGCGTCTCCAGCATCGTGTTCTGGTTCATCGGCATCGCCATTGTCGCCCACATCGTCCTGGCCCACACCCGCTTCGGCCGCCATATCTACGCCATCGGCGGGAACTTCGAAGCCAGCCGTCTGGCAGGTATCAAGGTAAATAAGGTCCTCACCATCGCGTACATCGTCTGCGCGCTGTGTGCCGGCATCGCAGGGATCCTCCTGACCGCCCGGCTTCAGACAGCTTCCCCTGTTGCCCTGCCGGGAGCAGAGCTTGACGCCATTGCGGCCGTGATCATCGGCGGCACCAGGCTCAGCGGCGGCTTCGGATCCATCCCGCGCACCATCGTCGGAGTCCTCATCCTCGCTTCGCTCTCCAGCGGCCTTGTTCTCCTCGGAGTAGCCGCGTACTGGCAGGGACTGGTGAAGGGCGCCGTGATCATCCTGGCTGTTGCCGTGGACGTCATCTTCAACAAACGCAATTAGCCCACTTCTCCAAGGTGTAGCCGCCGGGACTAAGGGCACTCCCAAAGGCCCTTTGGAGGGCCGGCGGCTACACCTTCCTTGCCCACTCGGCGCGGTCGAGCCACCGGGTGGACGTGGACGGCACTCACGGTACTTTATTGTCCACCCGTCAATTATTTGTTAGTATGTCAGTACAAACTTAAGGAGAGGCTGATGCCGCTAGTAAGAATCGATGTCAACCTTGGCCGGAGCCCCGCAGAGCTGCAAAGCCTGAGCCAAGGGATCCACGATGCCATCCTGGCCGAATACGGCATCCCGGAGCGCGACTACTTCCACATCCTGACCGAACACCCGCTTGGCCAGATCTTTGCCCAGGACGCCGGGCTTGGCTTCGAGCGAACCAGTGACGTCGTAATGATCCAGATCTTCACCCAAGGTGGCCGGAGCCAGGAAGCCAAGCAGGCGCTGTTCGCCGCAGTTGCCGCACGCCTGGCTGAGAGGGGAGTCGGGGGAGAGAACGTCTTCATCGGCTACGTCGAAAACACCCCCGGCGATTGGTCCTTCGGGTTCGGACGCGCCCAGTACGTCACCGGTGAACTGGCAGTACCCAAAAAATAGTCAAGCGGGAAAGCCTCCCAACAGTGCGCTGACACGGATCCTTTCCCGCCGCTTCGGAGGCATGACTCCGGAGTTCCGCACCTCACCATCTTGCTCTTTGGCCATCACGGGTCACGAGCGTCTGCTCTGTAAACCACGGAGTTCAAAACCCAGAAAGGTTCACAACCGTGACCCACGAACTGCTAACGATCGGGCGAATCAGTGTTGATATCTACCCGAATGACATCGGGGTGGGGCTGGAGGACGTGACGTCCTTCGGCAAATACCTCGGCGGCTCCCCGTCCAACGTGGCCGTGGCCGCGGCCCGGCACGGCCGCCGGACCGCTGTCATCACCCGCACCGGCGATGACGCGTTCGGCAAATACCTGCACCGGGAACTGCACAAGTTCAACGTTGACGATTCCTTCGTTACCGCAGTACAGGAGTGGCCCACAGCGGTGACCTTCTGCGCGATCAAGCCCCCTGAAGACTTCCCGCTGTACTTCTACGGACGGTTCCCCACCGCTCCGGACCTGCAGATCAAAGCCAAGGACCTGGACCTGGACGCCGTGAAAAACGCCGGGATCTTCTGGTCCACGGTCACCGGCCTGTGTCAGGAGCCCAGCCGCCAAGCGCACATCAAGGCCCACGAAGCACGCACCCGCGACGAGCTGCGGATTGGTCAATACACCATCCTGGATTTGGACTACCGGCCCATGTTCTGGGCTTCGGAGGAAGAGGCCCGGGCCCAGGTCGCCAAGATCCTGCCGCACGTCACCGTCGCCATCGGCAACGACAAGGAATGCGCCGTGGCAGTGGGGGAGGGTACTCCCGATGAGCAAGCTGACCGGCTGCTGGCAGCTGGCGTCGAGATCGCCGTCGTCAAGCTCGGCCCGGAAGGCGTGATGGCCAAGACCCGCACCGAGCGCGTCGTCTCCGCCCCCGTCCCGGTCGAGACCGTCAACGGCCTGGGTGCCGGGGACTCCTTCGGCGGCGCTTTTTGCCACGGACTCCTCTCAGGTTGGCCACTGGCGCAGGTCCTGGACTATGCCAATGCCGCCGGCGCCATCGTCGCGTCCCGTCTGTCCTGCGCTGATGCGATGCCGACACCTGATGAGGTCACCTCGCTGCTCGCTGAGCGCGGACGCCCCGTACCCGGCACCTCCATCCCTCAAGGAGCAGCACTGTGACACTCGCCCCCCTCGCTTCGAACAACGTCCTGGACGATGACCCCCGCCGTTACGAACACCTCAGCACCATCAGATTGCAGGACCCCGGCGCGGTTGTCCGGACCGCCAAGGCCCGCCGCCGCCACCCTGGCCTTAAATACGGCAAGCAGAACTTCATCGTTGCCGCAGACCACCCGGCCCGCGGCGCCCTGGCCGTCGGGAATGATCCAGTGGCCATGGCGGACCGCCGCCAATTGCTGGACCGTTTGCAGATCGCGCTGGCCAACCCGCATGTCGACGGCGTCCTGGCATCCCCGGACATCATGGACGATCTGCTGCTGCTGGGAGCCCTGGAGGGCAAGCTCGTGTTCGGCTCCATGAACCGGGGCGGACTGTCCGGCCTGGTCAACGAGATTGATGACCGCTTCACCGGACACACTGCCGCGGCCCTGGAAACCCTCGGCGCTGACGGCGGCAAGATGCTTACCCGTATCTGCCTGGGAGATCCGGACACCGTGAGCACGCTGGAAGCCACAGCCAAGGCCATCGATTCCCTTGCCGAGCGTAAGCTGATCGCCATGGTGGAGCCCTTCCTCTCGGTCCGTGAAAACGGCAGGGTCCGCAACGACCTGTCCACCAACGCCGTGATCAAATCCATCGCGATCGCCGAAGGCCTGGGATCCACCAGCGCCTACACCTGGATGAAACTTCCGGTCGTGGCAGAGATGGAGCGCGTCATGGCCGCGACCACCATGCCCACCGTCCTGCTGGGCGGGGACCCGGAAGGCACCCAGGACGAAGTCTTCGCCAGCTGGCAGGCCGCCCTGGCCCTGCCCGGCGTCCAAGGCCTCACCGTAGGCCGGACCCTGCTGTATCCCAAGGACGGGGATGTAGCCGCAGCCGTGGCCACGGCCGCCTCCCTCCTCAACCGCAGTGCACAAGCTTCGGAGTAAGACAGACATGTCAACACGCAGAATGACGGTGGCGCAGGCCGTCGTCGAATACCTTTCCAAGCAGTACACCGTTGATTCGATCGGTGGTGTTCAGTACCGGGAGCGGCTCATCCCGGGCACTTTCGGTATCTTCGGGCACGGCAACGTTGCCGGTGTGGGCCAGGCACTGAAGCAGTACCAGCAGCTGGACCCTGCCATCATGCCCTACTACCAGGGCCGGAACGAGCAAGCACAGGTACACCAGGCGGTGGGGTACGCCCGGCACACCCGCCGCCGGCAGACCTTCGCGATCAGTACCTCGATCGGGCCGGGTTCCTCGAACCTGTTGACAGGTGCCGCACTGGCCACCACCAATCGGCTCCCCGTGTTGCTGCTGCCGTCGGATACGTTCGCTACCCGCGCTGCGGATCCCGTGCTGCAGCAGCTCGAGCAGCCCTACGCCTACGACATCACGGTCAATGACGCGTTCCGGCCGTTGTCCAAGTTCTTCGACCGGGTCAACCGGCCCGAGCAGCTGTTCTCCACGTTCCATCACGGCTTGCGCGTCCTGACTGACCCGGCCGAAACCGGTGCGGTGACCATCTCGCTGCCGCAGGATGTCCAGGCCGAGGCCTTTGATGTCCCGGAGGAGTTCCTGGCGGAGCGTGAGTGGCGGATCCGGCGCCCGGACGCCGACGACGACGATATCGCCCGCGCCGCGGCCGCGATCCGCGCGGCGAAGCGCCCGTTGATCATTGCCGGCGGCGGTGTCCTGTATGCCTTCGCGAACGATGAACTCGCCGCTTTCGCTGAGCTGACCGGGATCCCGGTGGGCAACACGCAGGCAGGCGTCGGTGTCCTGCCCTGGGACCACATGTTCTCCCTCGGCGCGATCGGGTCCACGGGCACGACGGCGGCGAATGCCATCGCTGCCGAGGCTGACCTGATCATCGGGATCGGCACCCGGTACGAGGACTTCACCACCGCCTCCCGGACCGCGTTCCAGAACCCGGACGTGAAGTTCATCAACATCAACGTCGCCGCCATCGATGCGTACAAGCACGGCACCTCGCTGCCGATCGTGGCCGACGCCCGCAAGGCCCTGCTTAAGCTCAACAAGGCCCTCGGCGGCTACCGAGTGGGCGCTGACCTGGAACAGCAGGTCGCGGCCGAGAAGAAGCGCTGGGACGCCACGGTGGATGAAGCGTTTGACACCCGGTTCACGCCGTTGCCGGCGCAGAACGAAATCATCGGCGCCACGTCCCGGGCCATGGACGCGGCCGACGTCGTGATCTGCGCCGCCGGTTCCCTGCCCGGGGACCTGCACAAGATGTGGCGGGTCCGGGACCCGTTCGGCTACCACGTGGAGTATGCCTACTCCTGCATGGGCTATGAGATCCCGGGCGGCCTCGGCGTCAAGCGCGCGGCACTGGCCGAGGCGGCAAGGGGCGGAACCCAGCGCGACGTCGTCGTGATGGTGGGGGACGGCTCCTACCTGATGATGCACACCGAACTGGTCACCGCCGTCGCCGAACGCATCAAGCTGATCGTGGTCCTGATCCAGAACCACGGCTACGCCTCCATTGGCTCGCTCTCGGAAATGCTCGGTTCGCAGCGGTTCGGGACCCAGTACCGGGCCCTGAACGAGGAGCAGCACAGCTTCGACGAGGGCGAGACCCTCCCGGTGGACCTGGCCCTGAACGCCGAGTCCCTGGGCGTGAAGGTCATCCGGATCGAACCGGGGGAGAAGGTCATTGCCGAACTCGAACAGGCCATCCGCGACGCCAAGGCCGCGCCGGAACGCGGGGGCCCCATCCTGATCCACGTCGAATCAGACCCGCTGCTGGACGCCCCGAGCTCCGAATCCTGGTGGGATGTTCCCGTCTCCGAGGTCTCCGAACTGGAGTCCACCAAGCAGGCCTTCCAGACCTACGTTGAACACAAGAACCGCCAGCGCACATTCCTCGGCTGAGAACCTCCACGCCGAACCACTTCATACAGACACTTCGTTCCACCTACTCAAGGAAGAGTCCCATGACTGCCACCACCACCCAGACCAATCCCACCCAGACCACCACCATCAACCACTTCATCAACGGCGCCGAAACCGCCGGCGAGGGCACCCGCACCCAGCCCGTCTACAACCCGGCGACCGGCAAGGTTTCCGGCGAGCTCCGCCTGGCCAACCGGGCGGACCTGGACGCCACGGTGGCCGCGGCCCGTAAGGCCGCGGACTCCTGGGGCGATATTTCCCTGGCCAAGCGCACTGCCGTCCTGTTCAAGTTCCGCGAACTGGTCGCCGCCCACGTGGACGACCTCGCGGCCCTGATCACCGCGGAGCACGGCAAGGTCCTTTCCGATGCGAAGGGCGAGATTGGCCGCGGCCTGGAAGTCATCGAATACGCCTGCGGCATCCCGTCCCTGGTCAAGGGCGACTACTCGGACCAGGTCTCCACCGGCATCGACGTGTTTTCCTTCCGCGAACCGCTCGGTGTGGTCGCCGGCATTACCCCGTTCAACTTCCCGGTCATGGTGCCGCTGTGGATGGCCCCGATGGCTATCGCCACCGGCAACGCCTTCATCCTCAAGCCCTCCGAACGCGATCCCTCCGCCTCCATGCTGCTGGCCAAGCTCTGGAAGCAGGCAGGCCTGCCCGACGGCGTGTTCCAGGTCCTGCACGGCGACAAGGAAACCGTCGAAGGCCTGCTGACCCACCCGGACGTGGACGGCATCTCCTTCGTCGGTTCCACCCCGATCGCCCAGTACGTCCACGAAACCGCCACCAAGCACGGCAAGCGCGTCCAGGCCCTGGGCGGGGCGAAGAACCACGCCATCGTGATGCCCGACGCCGACCTGGACAACGCCGCCGACCACCTCGCCGCCGCCGCATTCGGCTCCGCCGGGGAACGCTGCATGGCCATCTCCGTCGCCGTCGCCGTCGGGGACGCCGCGGACCTGATCGTCAAGAAGGTCGAAGAGCGCGCCCTCGCCGTGAAGGTCAACAACGGCACCGCCCCCGACGCCGAAATGGGCCCCGTCATCACCCCGGCCTCCAAGGAACGCATCGTCCGGATCGTCACCGAAGCCGAAACCGCAGGAGCAGCGATGGTGGTGGACGGCCGCGACCTCGTGGTCCCCGGCCACGAAGACGGCTTCTGGGTAGGCCCCACCGTCATCGACCACGTCAAAACCGGGATGACCGCCTACACCGAGGAAATCTTCGGCCCCGTCCTCGTCGTGGTCCGCGTCGACACCCTCGAAGACGGCATCAGCCTGATCAACGCCAACCCCTACGGCAACGGCACCGCCATCTTCACCTCCTCCGGCGCCGCAGCCCGTAAATTCCAGCGCTCCGTCACCGTCGGCATGATCGGCATCAACGTGCCCCTTCCCGTCCCGGTGGCCTACCACTCCTTCGGAGGCTGGAAGGCATCCCTCTTCGGCGACAAGCACATCTACGGCCCCGAAGGCGTCTCCTTCTACACCCGCGGCAAAGTCATCACCTCCCGCTGGCCCGAAACCCACCACGCCTCCGGCGCCTCCTACAACTTCCCCTCCAACTAGCCCAGGCCCGAACCTAAGGAAAGCAAAATGACTGAAACCCTTCGCGTAGCCGTCATCGGCGCCGGGCGCATGGGCGCTGACCACATCCAGCGGCTCCACACCCGTATCCACGGAGCCGAAGTAGCCGCCGTTGTGGACGTTGACCTGGCCCGTGCCCGGGCCGCCATCGATGGCATCCCGGGCGCCGTGGCACTGGCCGATGCCGACGAGGCGCTCAACAACGGCGATGTCAATGCGGTACTGATTGCTACCCCTGGATTCCTGCACGAGGACATCCTGCTCAAGGCGATTGCCTTGGACATTCCCGTCTTGTGCGAAAAGCCGCTGACCCCTGACGCGGAGTCCTCCTGGAGGATCGTGCAGGCAGAGGTTGAATTGGGCCACAAGCTCATCCAGGTCGGCTTCATGCGCCGTTTTGATGCAGAATACGCAGCGTTGAGCGAAATCATCCGAAGTGGTGGAATGGGTGAGCTGCTCATGCTGCACCATCAGCACCGTAATCCCAGTGTTCCGGACACCTTCACCAACGAGATGCTGATCAACGATTCGGTGGTGCACGAATTCGACGCCATCCGGTTCTTCACCGGCGAGGAAATCACATCTGTTCAGGTTCGCCTGGGCAAGGCAACCAGATACGCCCCGGCTGGACAGCACGACCCCCAGCACGTCCTGATCGAGACCGAGTCCGGTGTCCTGGCCGACGTTGAAATCTATGTCAACGCCAAGTTCGGCTATGAGGTGGCCACCCAGGCCTCGTTCGAAGAGGGCATCGTCAGCATCGGCGGAGACAAGGGCCCCTATACCCGCAGCGCGGGCCGCTGGGGTGGCAACGTCACTCCCGGCTTTGAAGAGCGTTTTGGTGCGGCGTACGACGTTGAAATCCAGGCCTGGGCAGACGCCGCACTCCGAGGCGAACTTGGCGGCCCCTCCGCCTGGGACGGCTACGCCACCGCCGCCTGCTGCGAAGCCGGCCTCGAAGCGCAGAAGAACGGCGAAAAGGTGGCCGTGAAGCTGGCCGCCAAGCCCGACCTCTACAAGTAGGACACGGGAAGGGGATCGAGTTATCCGTCCCCTTCCCTGTCTCCCTGACATAGCCACATTGGAGTGTTCCCCGTGAAAATCGCGCTTGATCCCACCCCGTTCCACCACTCGCACAGCCTGCTGGAGTTCCCCAAAGTGGTTGCAGACCTTGGCTACAAGTACATGCAGATGACCCCGCACGCGGACTTCATCCCCTTCTACAACCACCCCAAGGCCGACGATGAACTGGTGGGCCAGCTCAGCAAGGCCTGCCGGGACGCCGGCATTGAAATCGCCTCTGTCCTCCCGGTGCTCCGCTGGTCAGGCCCGGACGAGGACGCACGAGAGGCGGCCGTCCGCTACTGGAAGCGTGCCATCCAAATCGCCGTGGACCTCGGCGTCGGCACCATCAACACCGAGTTCAGCGGCCGGCCGGAGAAAGCAGAGGAATCCGAAAGGGCCTTCTACCGCTCGATGGAGGAGTTGCTGCCGATCATCGAACGTGAGGGCATCGACCTCCTGATCGACCCGCACCCGGACGACTTCGTGGAGGAAGGGCTCGCCGCCATCCGCGTGATACGCGGCCTGAACTCGAAGAACGTGGGCCTGGTCTACGTTGCCTCGCACAGCTTCCACATGCAGAACGAGCCGCTGGACATCATGCGCGCCGCAGGGGACAAGCTCCGCCTGGTCCACGTGGCAGACACCATGAACCACCACGCCTCACACGGGCTGCGCTACATCACCAACCCGCCAGGGAACCCGGTCCGCGTCCACCAGCATCTGAAGATCGGCGACGGCGACGTGAACTGGGACGAGTTCTTCGGCGGCCTGAAAGAAATCGGCTTCCTTGACCGGGACGATACCGTCATGGTCTCAAGCGTCTTCGCTGAAGACGAGAACGCGGAGGACATCTCCCGCTACCAGCTGGAGACCATGCAGCAGTATGTCCAGAAGGTCAATGCATGAGTCGCCCTGCCCACCGTGCCATCACGTCAAGACTCCGGCAAACCGCAAAAGGGCGCTCCGGACAGTCAGGTTGATCCCTGGCCCTGAGTTGTAAGAGACTCGGGGCTGCTTCCAGCAAGGCTCCGTGCGCGGTCATGTCGCTCCGAGGAGTTTGGCTCAAGACCGGACCGCTTGTGGCGTGTACCCTCAGTCAGCTGACAGCACTGCCACCTTGGAGGGCGGCAGTGCTGTCAAAGCCGCGACGGCCTATGAGGCGAACGGCAGCCGGGGGTCGATGTCCTGGCCGTCCCAGCCCTGTCGGACCCAGCCGTGATGCGGGTCATCGCTGATCAGCCACTCGCGGACCGGCCCCGGGCCGGCCATGACGTTCAGGTAGTACAGGTCGTAACCGGGTGCGGCCATGGCGGGCCCGTGCCAGCCGTAGGGCACCAGGACAACGTCGCCCGTGCGGACCTCGGCGGAGACATCGATGGGACGCTCGTCAGAGGCGTACACACGCTGGTAGCCGATGGCGTCGGCGTCGGCAGGCGCTGCGGAACCGGCTGCCACCCGAGTCTCGAAGTAATAGATTTCCTCGAGGTGGGTTTCGCCGTCCTTTTCCTCGTCGTGCTTGTGCGGGGGATAGGAGGACCAGTTGCCTGCCGGTGTGAGCACCTCGCACACGATGAACCGGTCCGCTTCAAGTGCTTCCGGCGTGCCGAAGTTGTGGACCTGGCGGGAGCAGTTGCCCGCCCCGCGCAGCTCCACAGGGGTTTCCGCCGCCGTCACCAGCCGGGTGGGGTACCACGCGCTGGCCGGAGCGGTGGCAACGGCCACCCGGCCGCCGTCGGAAGTACTGATGGTCACCGTCCTACCGGTTCCCGAGTACAAGACGTCGGTGGGACCGGAGAAAACCGAGGCGCGGCCGTTCAGCCCGTAGGACTCCCCGTCCACCGTCACCGTGAAAGATCCATTAAGGGGCACCACGATGCGCTCCTCACCGGCGGCGGGAAGCACGACGTCGGCCCCTGCTGCGAGGGTGGCCACCTTCAGTCCCGTGTATGCCCACCCATCCACAGCGAGGGCGGAATCGGACGTCCCGAGGGAAACGTCCCACTTGCCGTCAGTGGCGGTGCCGAGGGGATAGACCCAGTTGGTCATGGAGTTGGCTCCTTGCATTAGCGCTGTACGAGTGTCATTTCAAAGCTGCAGGAATCGGCGCGGTACACGTGGTGGCCGGATTTCACCCGGCGACCGGAGTCGTCCGTGGCCGTGCGCTCCATGTTGACCGGGGCCGAGCCAGCCGGGGCGTCGAGCAGGCTGGCCTGGTAGTCGTTGGCGATCATTGCGCCGATGCGCTGGTTGGCCAACCGGAAGTTGACGCCGCCGCGGCGCAGGATGGCGTAGAGGCCTTCGGCTGCGAGCATCCCTCATCCATGGCCTTGCGCATGGTGGGCCGGGAAAGGTTCAGCTGGGCCGCGAGGTCGATTTCATTATCGAGTCGGCTGCCGGGCTCCAGTACCCCGCTGAAGATTGCCGCCTCGATCCCCTGTACCACCTGGTGATAGAGCGGGACGGGGGAGGAGCCGTCGATGCTGAGACCAAGGGCGTTCGCCACGGTGCGTTCCTTTGTTCCTGGGACGAAGCACAGCCGAGCAGATGTCCGCGCCTGCTTGCTCCTATGTTTGCCCTGTTTGTTAGGACATATCCTGCGACCGACAGTAGCAGGAAAAGCATGTGTGGAACAGGGTGTATAGCGCGCTCCAATGCAGGGAGAGCGCTAAGGGGCCACGGGTTTTTGGCTAGCGGCCGCATAGGACGAACATCACCAGTGACATGACGGCCGCAGTCGTTACCGACAAGTTTGATCATATGTCTTGACATGAGCCCTGTAATTAGCCTCTAATAGTCAATAGAGCGCTCCAATGTGATCCATCCAACAGTTTGGACCAGGCTGCAGAACTGCTCCTGCCGTGAAGGTTGGCCGCGCTGGAAGTTGACTGGCCGTCCTAGCTGGGCGGCTTTCCGAATACGACCGTCTCTGGGCGGTTGTCCCACGATCAGAGAGGCAACGATGTCGTTGCATACTTCTTCGGGCGCCAAAGGCGGCTCCAAGCGCGGCGGGTATCTGGCCCGGCTGACAGTTATTTCCACCCTCGGCGGGCTATTGTTCGGATACGACACAGGCGTGATCTCCGGCGCCCTGCTGTACATGAACGACTCCCTGGACATGAACGCGGTGGAAGAAGCCACTGTGGTCAGTGCCCTCCTGTTCCCCGGTGCGGCAGTCGGCGCTTTGCTCGGCGGACGCCTCGCCGACTGGCTGGGCCGCCGCTCCACCCTGCTGGTTTGCGCGCTGCTCTTCTTCGTCGGTGCCATAGGCTGCGCGATCGCACCAACAGTCGAATTCATGGTGTTGGCCCGCGTCATCCTCGGCCTGGGCGTTGGTGCCGCAGCCGTTACCTGCCCGCTGTACCTGGCCGAAATGGCCCCATCCCACCTCCGCGGCCGGATGGTGACCATCAACGAGCTCATGATCGTCACCGGCCAGATGTTGGCCTTCGCCATCAATGCCCTTCTGGATGCCCTGATTCAGGACACGGAAGTCTGGCGCACTATGCTGGGCATCGCTTCGGTTCCCGCCCTCGCATTGCTAGCCGGAATGCTGTTGCTTCCCGAGTCCCCGCGCTGGTACGCCATCCGCGACCGCCTCAGCGACAGCCGCCGCATCCTGGACCTGAGCCGCACCCCGGAAGAGGCTGAGAAAGAGTTTAACGAAATTGTTGCGTCCGCCGGAACAGCCAAGAAAGAGCGCGGTCACGTATGGCGAGATCTAAAGGCCAATCCCTGGATGCGCAAGCTTCTCTGGATCGGCATCGGCCTGGCCACTGTGCAGCAAGCTACCGGCATCAACACTGTGAACTACTACGCCCCGACGATCCTGGAAAAGAGTGGGCTCGGGGTCAGCGCTTCCCTGGTGGCGACCATCGGCGTCGGCGTCACCTCCGTGCTGACCACCATCCTGGGCATCTGGCTACTGGGCTTTGTGGGCCGTCGCAAGATGCTCATCATCGGGTTCTCAGGCGTTGCCGGCTCCCAGGCCCTGCTGGCAATCGTCTTCCTCCTTCCGCAGTCTGATCTCGTCAGCTACACGATCCTCGGTGCGATGATGCTGTTCGTAGCCTTCGTCCAATGCTTCATCGGCACCTGCGTGTGGCTGCTCCTTTCGGAGATCTTCCCAATGGCCATCCGCGGCTTCGCGATGGGTATCGCCGTCTTCGTCCTTTGGACCGTCAACGCAGCCATTTCCTTCGCCTTCCCGATCGTCAACAGCACGCTCGGTTCCACTGGAACGTTCGCCCTGTTCGTCGCAGTCAACCTGATCTCTCTCGGCTTCGTGTGGAAGTTCGTTCCCGAAACAAAGGGCCGGTCCCTCGAAGAGCTCGAGTCCGACTTCCGCGTACACAACGAAGTCCCGGTTCGGGCCACTGCCTGACCAACGCCTGCAAGTCGCCGACGATGTTCCCGCCTGTCGCAAAAACCTCCCCGCGGGGCGCCTGCGTGCCCGGCACTGTTGCGGGCATGCACCCAACACCGCACAAATCCCAAGTCCGAGTCGAGAACATGAACCAGGCAACCGATAGGGAAGCACTGGCTAATACAGAAAGGGCAATCATGCCGACCGCAATAGTTACAGCCATCGATATCCACGCAACCAGCCGGAACGTCCTTGAGGAACAACTCGACGCTGCGGTGAAGGACCTCCAGGAAGCTGCAATGCTCACAGGAGCCCACGGGATCCTGGTTACCCGGCACAGTCCTGGAAGGTACACGGCCGCCCTGTCCGACAAGGTTCCCTTCGGTGTCACACGCGAGATTGTCCACTGACAAGGAGCCCGTCTCCCGGACAGCGTGCTTGACTAAGGCGCATCCAGGCCAGACGCTAAGGTCCCGACGCTCTCAGGCCTCGGGGCCTTTCCGTTTCACCAGCTGAAGTACAGCGTCTTCGCATGGTTCGTGTGAAGGTATCGGCAACCTGGACGGGGTGGGAGGCTTGCCTCCGGACCCATCGCCGGCCCAGGGTGTTTTCCCCGGGGTGCCATTTGCGGGAACGCGGTGGCGCCGGAATGCAGGGCAAGGAGTGGTAGCCCTGCATTTTAGATATGCGAGCAGGGCTGAAGCCACGCCGGCTGTGGGAGTTCCATCTTCAGGATTGCCGATGTTCAGAACCAGAAGATCAGGTCGGCGTGACCATTTGGCGGGTCCTCGCAGTGCTTCATCGGCGTCGTCGTGTATTGCGACATCGTGTCCCTCACCACGCAGCAGCGACCTGTGTGAACACGACGGGCGACAGAGTCTCGTGAAGATTCTCGCCGTCAACACAGTGCTTCCGGAGGGACCGCACGCTTGAAGGTGCATCTAGCAGTTCAAGCTCCGCTTCCAGTGGTCGCAGGAAGGTAATCATCCTGTTTGGTCTGAACCAGAGTTGGACTTCACCCGCCTCTCGGATGACTAAGGAAACCAATTGTACTTACCGGTCCTTGGTCGGCGTGTGCGCACAAGACCTAAGAGATTATCCTTCGCCACGCACTTGCACGACTTCATCTTATCGAGATCGTTTTGTGAGGGGGCCAAGGATTTTGAGTGCTGCCTGGATGACGAGGAGCACGACTGCGCAACCGGAAACAAAGGCTGATCTGATCGGTACGCCTGGAGATGCCTGCTGCGGCTGCATCGGTAGACCTTGCGTCAACCTGAGACCACGGAGTCCAGGCCTTGGCGGAGGGAAGCGGGGCCGGTGGATTCCCGTTCGAGTAAAACCGGGCCGGCGGTGGAGTCGGAAACAGTCTCCACCCCGGAGAGGCGCTGCTGTAGCAGGCCGAAGGCCCTGGTGCCCAGATCTTTGAAGTCCGGGGCGACCGTACTAAGGGAAGGCCAGGTGAACTCACTGAACGGCTGGTTGTCCCAGCCGATGATGGAGACTTCCTCCGGAACCCGGACTCCCTTCTCCAGCAAGGCTCTGAGGGCGGCGGCAGCCAGGCCGTCGTTCGAGCAGAAGACAGCCGTGATCTCGGGATCAGCTGCGATCCGGAGCCCCTGTTCATAGCCTGAGCGCGGGGCGCGGGAAGCTTCCAGTACAGGCGGGGGCGTGATGCCGGCTTGTGTCAGGGCATCATGCCACCCTTGATATCGGCCAGAAAACTGTGTCAGCGGATACAGGCCCAGATGATGGACGGTCCGGTGTCCAAGCCCGAGCAGATGCTCTGTTGCCGCGCGCCCGGCAGCGTACTCGTCGATGAAGGCGTAGGGGAAGCCCGGCTGCCCGGTCGGGAACCCGGACGCCGCGACCGTAGGAATGTTCTTGGGCAATTGCCTGAGGACCTCCGCGGCCGACGGGTCGAAGTCCAGGACGATGATCCCGGCCAGCTGCTGCTGCAGTGCAACCTCCAACGCCGCCGCCACGTCGGAAGCGGCCGGCGACTTCACAGCGGAGATGACAATGGAGAATCCTGCCGCTTGGGCGACCTCCTCGATTCCGGCCAGGGTGTACGCATATCCATACGCAGACGTGCTTGAGGCGAAGATGGCGATCATGGTCCGTTCGCCGCTTTTCAGGGCCCTGGCCAGTGAACTGGGACGGTAGTCAAGCTCTTCGATGGCTGCCAGGACGCGCTTCCGCTTTTCTTCGCTCACCGGAATGTTGCCTGTCAGGACCCGCGAGACTGTAGGCACCGAAACGCCGGCGAGGCGAGCGACGTCTGCGATGACGGGCTGGCGGGAATCCTTGGTAATTCTCATTGGAGGTCCTCGTGGTTCAGTTCATGTCTCCTGCGAACGTTATCGTGAAATACCGTTGTGGGCCGCTATTTGCTTCCGGACGAGAAGCCAGGCAAGGAATGCCGGGACGAGGCCGCTTCCGATGGGGATCACTGTCGGCAAACGGAATGTCAAGAGCAGCCATGTGCATAAGGCAATGACGGTACCGGCCAGGGGAAGGGCCCGCGTGAACACCAGAGTGCGCGCGTTCTCAAGCAGCCCCCGCCGGGTGATGGTTTCGTCTGCAGCCATGGCTGCTGCGAGCAGCGCCACATAGCCAGCGGCGACGGCACCACACAACGGGATTATCACGCACAGGGCAACGATGCCCACGCCCCCCGGAGATGCGAGCCAGAAGAGGATGGAAAAAACTGCAGCTGCCATGAAGACCGGGACAGAGATGCCTAACACCCCCACTCGCGTCCAGGCCCACCGGAACTCACTGAAGAACACCCGTGTCACACCCGGTCGATCCTCGATCACAGTCTTGCGAAGGGCGCGCTGCAGTGCAATGGCCGCGGGGACAAGGGTTAGCAGTGGCAGACTAACCAAAAGGAACAGTATCTGCAGCAGGAGCACGTCCCCCACGACTTCGAAGCCGGCCATCACGGCGGCGCCCCGCGATCGGCGCTTATGCTGTTCCATTGTCCATCCATTTCTTGCAGCGACATTGCGGACCTGAGCCACAGACCGTTCCATCCTAAAACCCGGGTGCGCTGTGACTTGCATCTCTGATATCGATATCATACAGTAGGTGCAGGCGCCTTCCAATGGTGGTTGGCCGATTCAGGAGGATTGATATGGCACGTCGTCGTGCAGGTTTTCTCGCGCTGGCCGTTGCTGGCACTCTGGCCGTTGGGGCCTGCGGCTCGGGCGGAACAGCCAGCGCCCCGGCTTCGGACCCTGCTGAGGTGACAGGCACCCTGCGGGTGCTGGTGCCCAGCTACCCGGCAAGCAACGAAGGTAAGGCCGAGCTGGAAAAGGTGGTTGCCTCCTTCAAGGCCAAGTATCCGAAGGTGACGGTCGAACCGGACTTCGCCACCTTTGACACCCTGAACCAGAAGATTTCAACCTCTATCGCCGGCGGCCAGGGCTATGACGTCCTGGTGACCGGTATCGGCTGGGTTCCGCCTTTCGCGGCGAAGAACGTTTTCGAAGACTTGTCCACATTCGGGGCGACAGCCGACTCGTTGGGTGAATCCACCAACCCGGCTCTTGTTCCGGCCGCTGTGTACAAGGACAAGGTCTATGGCGTTCCGCTGATCGCCGGTCCGAAGCCGCTGGCTTTGCGCAAATCGCTCTTCGAGAAGGCGGGACTTGATCCTGCCAAGCCTCCGACAACCATGGCTGAGATCAAGGAAGCCGCTGAGAAATTGACGGTCAAGGACGGCGCGGGCAACATCACGCAGGCCGGTTTCGACTTCTGGGCCGCACCTGGTGGTTACCGGCAGGACTTCGTTGCCCTGCTCGGCTCGCTCGGGAAGCCCCTTTACAGCACCGATGGAACCCCCGAATTCTCAGGGTCTGAAGGAGTGAAGACGCTGGAGTGGATGGCAAGCATGGTGAACAATGTCCAGAAGTATGGCGCGCAGAATGCCGCCAAGTCGCCTCTGGTCAACACCGGCGAGGCAGCCATGGGCTTCACCGGCGGTTACATTGACTGCTCGGACAAGGGCGTTGGCAAGGCCGTCTGTGATGACTTGGTCTACTTCAACCTCGAAGACAAAGAAGGCTCGATGTTCACCGGCGGGCAGCTTGCTTCCGTGGGAAAGAGCAGCAAGCTCAAGACTGCGGCATGGGACTTCATTCAGGAACTGAGCAAGCCCGAGGCTGAAGCCGGCATGGCCACGCTCAACTTCGCCGTTCCGGCAGGAAAAGACGCCGCGGACTCCGCGGTAGTCAAATCCAACCCCGCCAGCACATTCGTCGCCGCCAACCTCGGCGACGCAAAGTTCGAGGGTGGCGCCGCCAACTGGCTCGATCTGCGCGGAACTTTCGGCACGAGCCTCGACGACGCCCTGCTGGGTAAGAAGTCAGCACAAGAAACGCTGACCGCTCTGGAGCAGCAGTCAAAGTGAGCACACTAAAAGACACACCTGCGGTGCGCGCGGCAGGAGCGCGAAAAACCCGCGCCGTGCGCCCCGCAGGGCGGGACGGATCACGTCTGACCCGCCAGCAGTCCCGCGCCGGCTGGTGGCTTCTGGCCCCGGCCCTGTTGCACTCCACGTTCTTCCTCGCCGTCCCCGCGGTTGCAGCTGTCTTCCTCAGCTTCACCAACTATGACTTCTCCGGGGCATGGCAAATGATCGGCGCGGAAAACTACGTAGAGCTGGTTCAGGACACCCGGTTCCAAGCGGCATTGCGCAACACCATCGTCTACACCATCGTCGTTGTACCGCTCTCCATGGTGCTCGCCCTGCTCATCGCGCTGGGTCTTAACCAGAAGATTCGCGGGCTAGGCTTCTTCCGGACGGTCTACTACCTGCCCGTAGTCACTGCCACCGTGGCTGTGGCATCGGTTTGGCTCTGGATCTACCACCCCAGCGCCGGCCTGGCTAACGCCGTAGGAAGCCTCTTCGGACTGGCCCGCTCGGAATGGCTGAATGATCCGGCCACTGCCCTGCCAGCGCTCATGGCGGTAGGCATCTGGCAGGGTCTTGGTGCCAAGATGATCGTCTATCTGGCCGCCCTGCAGGGCGTGTCCAAAGAACTCCTGGAGGCAGCAAACCTGGACGGCGCGAACCGCTGGCAGGTTTTCCGCAACGTCGTCTGGCCCGCGCTTGGCCCAGCGCACTACTTCGTGCTGATCACCGCGATCGTCCAAACGTTCCAGGTCTTTGACCTTGTCTTCGTCATGACCAAGGGCGGGCCCGTCAACTCCACGACCGTTCTGACCTTTGACATCTACAACAACGCATTCGAAGGCCTCCGCTTGGGCTACGCCTCAGCCGAGACGGTCATCATGCTCGTACTTATCGCTGCCTTCATCTACCTTGGCGGTCGTTCACAAAGGAAGGACCAGGATGCGTAAGAAGCAGATCACCCTGGGGCGCGTGGTCCTCTACATTGTGCTCCTTCTGGGCAGCGTGCTGATGATCGGCCCGTTTATCTGGATGATCCTCACCGCGCTGAAATCGACCGGCGAAGTCAGTACCTTTTCATGGCTTCCCAGCGAGTTCCATTGGTCCAATTTTGCGGAAGCCATGAACGCTGCACCGTTCCTGCGCTACTTCTGGAACAGCCTGATCCTGACTGTCGGGGAAACCGCACTGACGTTGGTCTTCTGCACGATGGCCGGATATGCGTTGGCCAAGGCCCCCATCCGGGGCGCCAAGGGGATTCTGAACTATTTCATTGCCCTGATGATGGTCCCTTTCCAGATCATCCTCGTTCCCCTCTTCCTGCTCGTGAAGTCAATCCCGCTCTTCGGCGGAAACGACATCTTCGGCATGGGCGGCACCGGCTGGCTGAACACGTGGTGGGCACTGATCATTCCGCTGGCCATCGCGCCGCTGTACACGTTCCTTGCCCGTCAGTTCTACGTGACGCTCCCATCCGAACTCGCAGATGCTGCCAGGGTGGACGGGCTCGGTGAGTTCGGAATTTTTTTCCGGATCATGACTCCGTTAGTCAAACCCGCTCTGGTCACCATCGGGGTGTTCCAAATAGAAGCGGCGTGGAACAGCTTCCTCTGGCCGTTGATCGTCACAAACTCCGACGAGCTCCGTCCGCTTCAGGTCGGCCTGGCGATCTTCTCCCAGGACCCGCTCAACGTGCAATGGCCCTACCTGATGGCGGGTGCCACCCTCGCGACTTTGCCCATGATCATCCTGTTCATCTTTGCCCAGAAACGCTTTGTTGAAGGCATGGCCAGCGCAGGACTCAAGGGCTGACCCCCTTCACGACCCAAGGAATCAGATGATTACGCCTTCAGCCTCTACGCTGGGCGCACCCGGGATACCCCTCGCGGTCGTCCTGGGTTGGCTGCACCGGAACCGGATCCACGGCATTGAACTGCGGCTTGCTGCAAACGAAATCGCCGACCCCGCAATGAACCTGCCTGACAGGGAGGCACTCCGGAAGCGGATCGCCGCCGCAGGAGTGCGTGTGACCGGCATAGCCAGCTACGTCAAGGTGGCCGCGCCGGGCGACGACGACGCGGTCATCGCGGAGTTGATCCAAGCGCTCGACCTTGCCCGGGACCTCGGAGCACCCGCCGTCCGGGTCTTTCCCGGAGCCGAAACCGAACCCTGCGCCTTCACTCAAGCCCCGCGGATGGTGGAACGCCGGGAGGACGTCGACCGGCGTGCGGCCCGAAGACTCAGCGCAGTATCCCCTTACGCGGCAGCCCTGGGCGTCCTTCCGGTGTTGGAGACGCACGATTCACACCCGACAGGGAAGGACATCGCCGCCATTCTCCAGGACGTGGACGGACCTGTGGGCGCCGTATGGGACCTGATGCATCCGTGGCGCGTAGGCGAAGGGCTTCAAGAAACCTGGTCTGCGCTGGCCCCATGGCTGACAGCCGGCAACGGCAGCGTCCAGGTAAAAGATGCCGACATGCCGCGCAGCAGCGTTCCGGTACTGGTCGGAACCGGCTCACTGCCCACAGAGGAGTTCGCTCAACTGCTGGTCCGCAACGGCTACCAGGGCCCGGTCACCCTTGAGTGGGAAAAGGCATGGTATCCGCAGGTGGAAGACCTGGACGTAGCACTGGGCTCCGTCCGCACATGGCTCGATCGCCACTGGGAAAAGGACATAAATTGAGTGCAGCACTGCACAGCACGGCAGAGCCAAGGCCCCTGCGGTTCAGGCCCAAAGTGGCCCTCGCCATGCAGGATGCCGATCTGCGGGACTCGCTGTTCTCCAAGCGCCTGCGCAGCCGGCTGGAAGCCATCGCAGACTGCGATTTCAGCTTGGTGATCCAGGACTTTGAAGCCGTCGCCGACGACGCCCTGGCCGACACCGATGTCCTCCTTACGGGCTGGTTTTCACCCCGCATCGATGCAAGGATTCTGGAGCGCATGCCCCGGCTCAGGCTCATCGCCCACTCCGGTGGAAGCGTTAAAGGCCATGTCCTCCCCGAATGCTGGGAGCGCGGCGTCACCGTTACCACCGCGGCTGAGGCCAACGCGCTTCCGGTGGCGGAGTTTACGCTGGGTCTGATTCTTCTCGCTGGCAAGTCCGTTCTGGCAGCCAGCCATCTTTATACCCAGCGGCAAGCCAAAATCGACCGGGAAGCGGAGTTTCCCGACACCGGCAATTACGAACGGACGGTGGGAATCGTCGGCGCGTCAACCATCGGACGGCTGGTTATGGAGCGGCTGCAGCCATTCGATTTCGAGGTAGCACTTTATGACCCCACTGTCACCGATGCCGAGGCACGGCGCCTCGGAGCCCGCCGTGTGGAGCTGGACGAGCTCATGGCATCCAGCGACGTCGTGTCCCTGCACGCCCCGGTCCTTCCGGAGACCATCCGGATGATAGGGCCCGCCCAACTGGCAGCAATGAAAGACGGCTCCACCCTGATCAACACTGCCAGGGGCGAACTTGTTGACCACGAGGCCATGGTCCGGGAACTGGAAACAGGACGGATCAGTGCTTTCCTGGACGTCACGAGCCCGGAGCCGCTGCCCAAGGGTCATCGGCTGTACACCCTCCCCAACGTCCTGCTCACACCGCACATCGCCGGGTCCATGGGTACTGAGCTTCATCGGCTTGCGGCCTACGCCATCGACGAAATCGAACGCTTTGCGGCGGCAGCCCCGCCGCGGTTTCCCGTTAGTTTGAGTGACCTGGTAAGGATGGCATAGCAAATGCACACCGACGCTATCTCATGGTCCAACGGATGCCTCCATCTCACTCTGCAGGTTGGTCAGACAGGACCGGTCAGCATCGCCTACCTCCACCCCAGTGAAGCCACGTCGAAGCCGTTGCAATCCGGTCCGGCGTTAGTCGAGATCCTCAGCGTGCAGGAGGGGAGGGCCAGAACCAGCCAGCGGTATGCTGAGTCGGCTATTGGAGGCCGCCTCCGTTACGCCGGCCACCGGACGGGGCTGGACGGCATCTGGCACACCCTGACCGTGCTGCAGCGGGACGCCGATACAGGTCTGGAAGCGGAAGCCACCATCCGCGCGGCCCAGGGAACCAGCACCTTCCAGGCGGTGACCACGGTCCGGAACAACGGCAACGAACCCCTCCTGCTGCAGGCCGTCACCTCCCTGGCCCTGCCACTTCTGGCCGGCCACGAGCCGGCTGACGCCACTGGCCTGACATTGGCCTCCGCAACGTCCCAATGGCTGGGCGAAAACCAGTGGACGCTGGAACCGCTCAGAAACTCCCTTCCGGACCTGAACTTGGGCCTCCATGCCCAAGACCAGCGAGGACACGTGCTTCGAGCCTCCACGTCCTCCTGGTCAACCGGCGGACCGTTGCCCACTGCCGCCGTCGTCGACACGGACAGCAACCTGTGCTGGATGTGGCAGGTTGAACACAACGGCGGTTGGGCATGGGAACTAAGCGAGACCGGCAGCACCGTCAACCTTGCCCTTCTGGGACCCACCGACGACCAGCACCACTGGGTCCACCGGCTTGAGCCCGGCCAGGAATTCACCACCGTTCCAGCCGCCCTGGCAGTCAGCACCGGCGGCCTGTACGGCGGCCTTGCGGAAATGACAGCGCACCGCCGCGCCCTTCGCCCTGCCCCCGGGCCGGAGCGGCCGCCGGTGATCTACAACGACTTCATGAACACGCTTATGGGAGACCCGAGTACCGACAAACTCCTTCCGCTGGTGAAAGCCGCAGCCGATGTCGGTGCGGACGTTTTCTGCATCGACGCCGGCTGGTACGACGACACGAGTGACTGGTGGGATGCGGTGGGGGAGTGGCAACCCTCAGCGGGCCGATTCCCCCGGGGGTTGTCCGAGGTTACCGACACGATCCGCGCCCACGGAATGGGCGTCGGGCTGTGGCTCGAGCCCGAAGTTATCGGAGTACGCAGCCCCCTGGCCACCTCACTGCCAGACGGAGCCTTCCTCCAGCGGCACGGCGTCCGGTTAGTGGAACACGGCAGGTACCACTTGGACTTCCGCCATCCCGCCGCGACCTCGCACCTGGACAACACCGTGGACAGGCTCGTTGGGGAGTTCAACTGCGTCTACTTCAAGCTCGACTACAACATCACCGCTGGGTCAGGATCCGACGTCGTCGCAAGCTCCCCAGGTGCCGGACTGCTCGGGCACAACCGCGCCTACCTCGACTGGATTGACGGCGTGAAAACGCGCCATCCCCACCTGACGATCGAGAACTGCGCGTCCGGGGCAATGCGTCAGGACTATGCTCTGCTCTCCCGCCTGGACCTGCAGTCCACCTCCGACCAGCAGGACCCGCTGCTGTACCCTCCGATCGCCGCCAACGCCTTCTTCAGTGTCCTGCCCGAGCAGGCAGCGAACTGGGCCTATCCCCAGCCGGAGATGACCGACGAAGAGATCCGGTTCACCCTGTCAACCGCCATGCTGGGCCGGATGTGCCTGTCCGGTTATTTGGACAGGATGAGCGCGAGCCAATTGGTGTTGGTCAGTGAGGCGTTAGCTGCCCACAAGGAGATGCTTCCGGAAATCTGCACTTCAACCGCGTTCCACCCGTCCGGGATACCCAACTGGGACGCCGAATGGCTTTCGACCGGACTCCATGCTCCGCACCGGGATCTGGTTACTGTCTGGAAACGGGCCGGCACGGAAAGCCAGACAGTCCTGCACCTGCCGCGCTGGGCCGGGCAGGAGATCTCCCTTGAGTGGCTGGGGGCCACACCCTCCTTCACCACCAAGTGGGATGCCTCCGGGTACCTGATCCTCGACGCCCTCCCAGGGCAGGTACTGGCAGGCACATTCGCCGTAGCGGGGTCGTAAGGGGCGGCAGCCCCCAGCCAGTATCTCCGCAGCCGTACTGATTTCGGCCTACACCAGAGAGAAAGAAAAGATGTACAGACTGCAAAACACAGTCCGGGACTACGCCTGGGGATCGCACACACTCATGGCCCACTATCTAGGACGCTCCCCGTCCAAAACGCCGGAGGCGGAACTCTGGCTCGGCGCACACCCCGGAGCGCCCTCGATAGCTGAAAACGGTACCACCAAGATCCGACTCGACGAGTTGATTGCCGCTAACCCCGGACACGCCCTGGGCGATCGCAGCCGCGCCGCCTTCGGAGACAAGCTGCCCTTCTTGCTGAAGGTTCTCGCTGCCGGATCGCCCCTGTCACTGCAGGTGCACCCGACCCAGGACCAGGCAGCGTCAGGTTATGCTGCCGAAGAGGCGTCGGGTGTTCCCCGCAGTGCCCCCACACGGAATTACAAGGACTTCAACCACAAGCCCGAGATGATCCTGGCACTGACTGAGTTCGCTGCCCTGTGCGGCTTCCGCCCGGCTGCGCAGTCCTCGGCGGTGTTCGGATCCATCGTGTCGTCCTTCAAAGCGGCCGGTGCCAAAACCCCGGGCGTCTTGGATGAAGTGCGCTGCAATCTCTCGGGCAGTAACGAGTCAGCTGCTATCCGGACCGCCTTCTCCCGACTGATCCGCGGCGGCTCTGATGTTTCCCACACGGTTCATATTGTCGCCGAGCTGCTTCGCGAACGTATTCCGGAAGGCCCGCATGCCGTCGAGTTCGAAACCGCTCTGGCCCTGAACGATGCGTACCCCGGGGATCCAGGGGTCCTTATTTCGCTCATGCTCAACAAGGTCACACTGCATCCAGGTGAAGCCGTGTTCCTGCCCGCCGGAAACATCCACGCTTACCTGCATGGCCTCGGCATCGAGGTGATGGCATCATCGGACAACGTCCTGCGTGGGGGACTGACGTCAAAACACATCGATGTCGAAGAACTGATGAGCACGGTGGAATTCAAACCCCTGCCGGTTCCAAGGATCAACGCATCCGCACCGAGCCGCGGCCGACAGGTCTGGGAGCCACCGTTCGACGAGTTTCAGCTGCAGCGCCTTGAAACCCGGCCCGGCGAAGGGATCCAACTCCCCGCAGGGGCACCGGCAATAGTGTTGGCGGTGGCCGGCGCAGGAGTCCTTAGTTCGCGAAACACAGCCCTGGACCTGCTTCGCGGCGACAGTGCGTTCATATCCGCGGACGAAGGCCCGGCGATGCTTCAGGCCGTCGGGCCCGAAGCAGTCGTTGCCTTCGTCGCGACCATCGCCGCCAACCCGGCGTCACCGGTACGTTCGGGGCAGCCATGACCGAAACATTAATCGGCCTGGACATTGGTGGCACTAAGACCCACGGCGTACGGTTCGAAGACGGCATGCCCGTGCAGAACACGATCACCGGCAGCGCCAACGTCCAGAACGTCAGCCGGGAAGCCGCCAGCGCATACCTCGCAGAACTGTTTACCCACATCGGGTACGGAGATGTCAGGCAGGTGTACGTCGGCGCGGGCGGAATCGATACCGACGACGACGCGGCAGCCCTCACAGCGCTGATAGCCGCCTTCGCCCCCCGCGCCGACATCACCATCGTCCACGACTCCCGGCTGCTGCTGGCAGCCGGCAGGGTCAGCACCGGAGCCGCAGTCATCGCAGGGACTGGCTCAGCCGTATGGGGCCGCAACGCGCTCGGCGAGGAGTCCCGGGCAGGGGGCTGGGGGTATCTGCTAGGGGATGAAGGAAGCGGATACTGGCTCGGCCGCGAGGCGGTCCGTCATAGCCTGGCCAGGATGAACCAAGGCCATGAGCCCGACCTGCTGACCCGCGAACTCCTGGCAGCATGCGATGTGGACCATCCCAACCGGCTCATCGCCCTATTCCACTCCGCCGGCTCCGGCCGCCGGTATTGGGCGCATCATGCCCGAGTCGTCGTGGACGCCGCCGAAGCAGGCCACCACCCCAGCCAGATGATGCTGGACCAGGCGGGCCAAGACCTCGCCGGCATGACGGTGCAAACGCTGACACGGCTCGGCATTGCCGGGCCCGTGGTACTGGGCGGAGGACTCGGCACGCATGCCCGGCGTCTTCAAGCAGCCTTCCGCGAAGGACTCGCCAGGGAGGGGATCACGGACGTTCGCATCGTCGACCAAGACCCCGTCTTCGGCGTTATCCAGCTCGCGGCAGAACATCAGGCAGACCTGTCCTAGAAGACAGGCCGCCATTCCTATCCCTTACAACACCGGCCGCACAGACGCGGCTATTGGAGGCAAGTAATGCAGCCCGTCCACACACCAATCTTGAACACCTTCCCGGTCACGCCCTCGTCAGGGACGCTTTCCCCGCTGCCCCTGTCAGCGGTTTCCCTGGCAGGCGGCTTCTGGGGGGAGCGCCAGGAGCTCAACCGGTCCGCGATCATCCCGCACGCAGTCTCCTGGGTCACACGGCTCGACTGGTTGGGCAATTTGGAGAAGGCCGCCGATGGGGGCAAGTACGAGCACCGCGGCCGCGAGTTCGCCGATTCGGAGATCTACAAGCTCATCGAAGCCATGTCGTGGGAGCACGCCCGCTCCGGTGACACGGAACTCGATGAGGTCCTGGACGCGTTCATCGACAAACTGGCAGCGGCACAGGATCCCGACGGCTACCTGCACACGCTCTTTGGCAGGCCCTGGCAGCAACCTCGCTACTCCGACTTCAAATGGGGCCACGAACTGTACTGCTTCGGCCACCTGATTCAGGCAGCCGTTGCCAACCACCGCGCCACAGGATCAACGAGGCTGCTGGGCGTCGCCCGGAAACTCGCCGACCATGTCTGCACCATGTTCGGCCCCGACGGGCTGGACAAAGTGTGCGGCCACGCCGAGATCGAAGTGGGGCTCGTGGAGCTCTACCGTGTCACCGACGACCGCCGCTACCTGGACCAGGCGAGTGTCTTCATCGAACGCCGCGGCACCGGCACCTTGCCCCTGTTCGAGTTCGGCAAAGCATACTGGCAGGACGACATCCCCGTCCGCGCCGCAACCGTACTGCGCGGCCACGCCGTCCGGGCCCTCTACCTGGCGGCCGGAGCCGTGGACGTCGCCGTCGAAACCGGTGACACCGAACTGCTGGAGGCTTTGAAACTCCAATGGCAGAACACGGTTGCCCGACGGACCTACATCACCGGCGGCATGGGCTCCCACCACATGGACGAAGCCTACGGCGAGGACTTCGTCCTGCCGCCTGACCGTTCCTACTGTGAAACCTGCGCCGGTGTTGCATCTATGATGTTCAGTTGGCGCCTGCTGCTGGCGACCGGCGACGCCAAATACGCCGACCTCATGGAGCGCACCCTCTACAACATCGTCGCCACTTCCCCCTCCGCTGACGGGAAGTCGTTCTTCTACGCCAACACCCTCCACCAGCGCACCACCGCCGGGGAGGCCCCGCTCAATGAAGACGGCGTGTGCATCCGCGGCGGTTCCAGCGGCCGGGAATCATGGTTCGAAGTCTCCTGCTGCCCGCCCAACGTGGCAAGGACCCTGGCCAGCCTCGGTGCGTACGTCGCAACCACCGACGCCACCGGCGTTCAGATCCACCAGTACGCGACATCGCACATCCGGGCCGAGCTGGAGGCCGGTGTCTTGGCCCTTGAAGTGGAGACGGACTATCCGGCCAGCGGCCGGATCAAAATCACGGTGACGGACGCCCCGCCGGTACCGGCCGCCGTCTCGATCCGGGTGCCGGCATGGGCCCAAGGGGCGACGCTTGACTCCGGCCTAGGGCCACGGCCCGTCGAGCCAGGAACAGCCACTGCTGCCCAGACCTTCCAACCGGGCCAGCAGATCATCCTTGAACTGCCGATGGAACCTCGATTCTCATGGCCCGATAACCGGATTGACGCCGTCCGCGGCTGCGTAGCTGTAGAACGCGGCCCAGAGGTCCTCGCCCTGGAATCCATCGATCTTCCAGCAGGCTGGGACCTGGACGACGCCAGAATAGACACAGGGGCCGGCCTGACCGAACGGGACGGCGCCGCCACCGCAACGCTTAGGCAGTTGCAGCGCACCCCCACCGGACGGAACTGGCCCTTCACCCCCACAGCCAAGGACGCCGCCGCCGACGGCTCCCCGCACGCGGAAGTTTCCCTGGTGCCCTACCACTCCTGGGCAGAACGAGGCAGCTCCACCATGCGGATCTGGATCCCGGCCCTTACCCCCGCCACCGAACTCACTTAAACAGGCACCAATGTCTCTTGCATTACTTCAGTAAGCCTTTTAGGCTTCTGATATCGATTTCAGGCATTCTAAGCCTCCGAGACCCCTCAGGGCTCCAGCAAATCCAGCTCGTCTAAACAAAGGCGTTTACCATGTCCAACATCAATCTGAGCGCACCGCCGGATGCCAACCGCACCGGCCCTCCCGCCCAGCGTCCCGGCGACAGCACAGAGCAACGCAATGCCAGTTCATCTGTCAGGCCCAAGCGTTCGATCCGATCCCGGTTTCATACGGACTGGCCCCTGTTGCTCCTCGCGGCGCCGGGTATCGTCCTGATCCTGGCGTTCCACTACGTTCCCCTGCTCGGGAACGTCATCGCCTTCAAGGACTACCAGCCCTTTATCGGGATCTGGGAGAGCCCGTGGGTGGGGCTTGAGAACTTCAAGGTTCTGTTCAACGGGGACGCGGCGTTCATGCGGGCCCTCGGCAATACTCTCGTCATCCTGGTTCTCCAGGTGGTGCTTGTCTTTCCCGCTCCCATTGCGCTGGCACTGCTCCTTAACAGCCTGATGTCCAACGGGATCAAGCAATGGGTCCAGAGCATCCTCTACCTGCCGCATTTCATGTCCTGGGTCATTGTGGTGGCAATCTTCCAGCAGATGCTCGGCGGCGGAGGCCTGCTGAACGCGATGCTCCGCTCGGCTGACCTCGCCACGGTCTCCATCATCGGCAACCCAGACCTGTTCAAGGCCTTGATTACCTCGCAGGTGATCTGGAAGGACACGGGATGGGCCACCATCCTGTTCCTTGCGGCCCTGGCCGGAATTGACCAGTCACTGCACGAAGCTGCGGCCGTCGACGGGGCTTCGCCCTGGCGCCGGATCTGGCACGTTACCCTTCCAGGTCTGCGTGGCCTGATCATCCTGCTGCTGATCCTCCGGCTGGGCGATGCGCTGACGGTGGGCTTCGAACAGATCATCCTCCAGCAGCAGCATGCCGGACTGGAAGTCTCCGAAGTGCTGGACACGTACGTCTTCAATAACGGCGTGATCGGCGGGGCCTGGGGTGTCAGCACCGCCGTCGGGCTGGTCAAGGGCGTGGTTGGCCTGGCCCTGGTCCTGGGCGCCAACAAACTTGCCCACATGTTTGGAGAAAGGGGCGTGTACCAGTCATGACCAATTCCGTACTCAAGAAGTCCAACCGGCACAATGCAGTTCAGAGCCAACGGCGAAGCTCGCCCCGGGCACGACGCCTGGCAGGGAACGAACGTCCCCTGTGGATGGGCAGGCCGAGTCCGGCGGTCCAGACACTTAAGGCAGTTGTCCTGACGGTCGCCTGTGTCCTGGTGATCATGCCCTTCGTCGCAGTGATTTCAACGAGCCTCTCCGATGAGGAGACGGTGCGCCAGGCCGGCGGCTTCGTCCTGTGGACCACCGAACCTACGTTCGCCGCGTACCAGCAGATCTTCTCCGGCGGTGTGGTGACGCGCTCGGTGCTGGTCAGCACCGGTGTCACAGTGGTGGGTACGCTGATCAGCATTGTGACCACGGTTGCCCTGGCGTATGGCCTCGCCAGGCCCAAGACACTCGGTGCAAAGCCGCTGTTGATGACGGTCCTTTTCACCCTCCTGTTCGCGCCCGGACTGATTCCCTCCTACTTGATGGTGAAGGAACTGGGTCTGATTGATTCATACTGGGCGCTGATCCTCCCGGTCTGCGTCAACGCGTTCAACGTCATCGTGGTGCGGTCCTTCTTTATGGACATTCCGCAGGAACTCATCGACAGCGCACGGATCGACGGGGCCACGGAATTCACCATCCTTAACCGGATCATCCTTCCCCTGTCCCGGGCAGTGATCGCCGTCGTGGCGCTTTTCTACGCGGTCGGCTATTGGAATGCGTTCTTCAACGCGGTCCTCTACCTCAACGACAACGCGAAATGGCCGCTCCAGCTGGTCCTGCGAACGTTTGTGGTGCAGGGCCAGACTTACCAGCAATCCCTCGACGGTTCCATACCTCCGCCGCAGGCAGCGCTGCAGATGGCAATCCTGGTGGTTTCCATCGTGCCGATCCTGATTGTTTACCCGTTCCTGCAGAAACACTTCGCAAAGGGCATGCTCACCGGCGCCGTCAAGGGCTGAGCATCAGCAGCATCGCCTGGAAAAAACCGATTTTCAAAGGAGAAAAAGACATGACCGATTTCAAACCATCCCGCCGCGGATTCCTCAGCGCGGCCGTCCTGCTCGGCGGGGCAGCCGGAACCGGGCTTCTGTCCGGCTGCGGCGGTGGCGGCGCCACCAGCAGTTCCGGCGCCAACACCAAAGTCATCCTTCCGTCGTACATTCCCTCTTCGCTCGTCGAGGCGGACTTGCCCGGCAAAGGCGCGGCCATCCAGCCAGGCTTTTTCAATTACCCGCTCGGTGACCTGAAAAAGACCGTGGAGAAAGCGCCGGGCAACGGCAGCAGCCTGAGCTTCCTCACGCTGACGTTCGGGGCCGTGGGCACCCAGAAAGCGGAAAACAAGTACTGGCAGTTCATGAACAAAGAACTGAACGCCGACCTCGACGTGCAGACCACACTGGCGGATTCGTACCTCCAGAAGGTGCAGACCGTCATCGCAGGGGGCCAGGTGCCCAACATGGTCACGTTCGGCATCAACTATCCGATCCCGCAAACCCCTGCCCTCCTGAAGTCCAAATTCACCGACATCACCAGCCACGTGTCCGGCGACGCGATCAAGGACTACCCCAACCTGGCCAACATCCCTACCGAAGCGTGGCAGGCGACGGTCTTCAATGGCGGCATCTACGGTGTTCCCTGCCCGCGGCCCACCGGCGGGGCTCCCATCCTTGCCTACACTGACAGCTTCGATGCTGCCGGTATCACGTCCGAGCCTGGAAGTCTCGAGGAACTCCGCGAGGCCCTCAAAACGGTAACTGACCCCGGTAAGTCGCTCTGGGGCGTCTCGAATCCCTTCTCCGCGGCCTACTACGGTCGGCTTGGCAACGGATCGCCGAACAACTGGCGTGAAGACGGCGGCAAATTCACCCACGAAATCGAAACAGAGGAATTCGAGGCGGCGCTGGCGTGGGCCCAACAGGTCAAGCAGGACGGCTCTATTCACCCTGACGGCATCACCGTCGAAGACGGCAACCGGCTCTTCGCCGCCAGGAACGTGGCCACCACCCTCGGAAGCGCCACCGGCTGGCCGGGCGTGTACGCAGCCGCCGTGAAAGCAGGCGCCAAGATCGCACCCTGGGTGGCACCAGCTGCAGCAGGTAAGAAGGCAGTCCTCCATGCCGGCAGCCCTTACGGTTTCTTCACCGCTTTCGCCAAGACCGAGGACGCCGAGCGCATCAAGGAGATGCTCCGGATCGCCAATTACATTGCCGCACCCTTCGGCAGCCAGGAACACCTCAACGTCACCTACGGCGTCAAGGACCTCCACTGGGCAGACAAGAACGGTGTCATCACCCCCACCGATCTAGCCAAGACCGAAAAGGGCATCAGCTTCAGCTACCTCAGCAATGCACCCCTTCCCCAGTTCAACCCTGGCTTCGAGGACGGCACCAAGCTGATCCACGACTTCCAGGCCAAGACCGAGCCCATGCTGAGCAAGGATCCTACCCAAGTTCTGTTCTCCGACACCTGGAGCAACAAGAAAGCTCAGTTGAACACCCTGGTCACCACGGCGATCAACGATGTAGTGCTTGGCCGCAAGCCCGTTTCAGCCATTAAATCCGAAGTGGTTCCGGCCTGGAAGGCTGCCGGCGGAGACCAGGCGCGTAAGGAATTCGAAGATGCTTTAGCCGCCAGCTAAGCGCAGCAAGGAAATAATTCAAGAATCACACCATCCATCCTTCCCGAGAGGACCCCATGTCATCCGCTACTGGCCCGAGCACGGAAGCCCCGCGCCCGGACCGCGCCGACAGTAACTGGCTCGACTTTGTTGATTTCGGCGACGAAGTCTCCGAAGCTGGCCATGCATTCACCAGCGAAGCGAGCATCGTTATCACCAGCGGGAAAGAGGCAGGGTTCCGGGGGCTTCCTGACGGAGCGGACAACATAGTCGTCGGCAATCCAGGTGAGAGTGGCAGGATCACCCTGCCACTCTCACCGGCGGCTACCAGGCTCGCCGATCTGCGGTTCACCATGGCCGTGGACCCGCTCCTGCAGAACTATCTGACCGTGAAGTTCTGGGGCGGGGATTCGTCGCCGTACAAAACCCTGGTGCTGGTGAACGGGGAACAGGCAACGTACCGGAACGTCGGCGACTACGAACCGATCAACGTTGGGACGCGGGGTGGGCTGCCGGGCAGGTTCTTCCACTCAACCGCGGCGCTGCCCTTTTCATCAACCATGGGACAGCGCAATGTCGAAATCACGCTCAGGACCTACGTGCTGTCCTATCGGACCCTGGCAGGGCAAACCGGTTTCGAAAAGGCCACTGACGTGTCGCGCCGCTTTTTTTCCGCCGGTACGCATACATCGGCAGCGTTGCCGCCATCAACCCTGATGGCGCAAACGGCGCCCGCAGCAGAAGGCGCCGGGCTGTTGGCTGCCTCGAAACCGGAACGCGCGACTGCCGAGGAGGAGGCAGCGATGATCGCAGACTTCCGCCAATGGCAGGTGGACCATTTCAGGGCATTGGAATCCCGTGCTGATGCGGGGGAACCGATGCCAATCAGCAGATACGACGACGATCTGCGCTTTTACGCCGAATCGCTCCTGATGGACTGGTCGCCCGCCGCAACGACCGAGCACAAGCGCAACGGCCTCCGGCGTATCTTCGAAACCATCGATCACTACACGCGCGAGTACTACGGAAACGTGCTGCTCCTGGGCACCGGGGGACACCAGTCCGATTGGGGCGGCTACTACGCGGCCCTGGGCGAGGCACTGTACATCCTCGAAAACCTCATAGCCGACCAGGAAGTTTGCGGGCCGGATGAGTTTTCGTCCTTCCTGGACGAACCTTTCACCACAGGCAGCATGCAAAGCACAACATCGCTCGCGGATGCCGGCTGGGACGGCCGCCCGCTGACACGCAGGTCCGCCTGGGAACGGGTACTGAAAGCCAATTTCGATTTCGCCCGGTCCCGGCTCAGCTACATCTACAACCAGGTGATGTACACCTATGAGGGTGCCTGGAAGGCGCATGAGGGCCTGCGCGTCATCGGGTCCCCGTTTTATCAGGGACGGGGCCGCAGCCACCGGATCGTCCGGGAGTTCCTGGGCATCGAACCGTTCCTTGGCGAGGAGGTGCTCCTGGCCCCCGATGGCGCTGGGCTGGATGTCCATCATTCACTCTTCCACCATGATGGCAACGCCGAATACACGGACGACTATATCCAGGTGATCATGAAAGGCCTCGCGATCAGCAAGCTCGACGCCGATGGCAACCAGGTCCGCCGGATGCCCTACGGTCCGCACTACTACGGCCTGACGATCGCCGGTTTGGTCAGGGAAAACGGCTATGTCGGCGTGTACGGGGAAGCAACAAACTACTTTCCGTGCTGGTTCTTCCGCACGCTCGGCCACGTTGGTGATGAAGGACTAAATGACGACATCCTCAAAGTGGCCTTGAAAAACCTTCACGCCCGCGGCTTCACCCGCTACCAGGGCAGGACCGCGGACGGCCGCCGCACCATGTTCATGGAGCAGGTGGTTGATGACCGCAACAGCGATTATCCGGGCCGCCCGGCCTATGGAACCGACGAGGAGTCCGGCGCCGCTCTCCGGTACGCCTCGCTGGAAGAATTCATGGCCCGCAATCCCGAGCGCTACTCCGGCGACGATTGGGCGGACTACCGCGAATACGCGAGGGAAGCCACCGGCTACGCACAGCAGCAGCTGCTGGATGGGCAGTTCTTCGGCTCCTTCCACCGACGTTGGACCGACCGCAAGCTCAAATATGACCTGCGGATCCTGGAGACCTTTAACTATGTGACCGGCGGCAGGGCGGCAGTCCTCGGGGCCGCCGGTGCGGGCCGTGTCCTGCCCCACTCTCATCTGAGCATGCTGACGGCAGAAGAACAGCAAAAACTGGGCATGGCCCCGGGCTGGGACAACACCACCTTCGCCTGGGTGGACATCGACAACCTGCTGGTCTCAGCCCGCGACGGCGACACTCACGTTTTCGCGAACCTCCTCCAACGGAACACGGGCCTGTCCGGCGCCAGCCGTGCCCACATCCAGTACAACGGAACGGAACAGCTGCTCCAGTTCCAGGCCGACGCCGAAACACCCCACAGCTACGTGACCATCCGGGGCGCCACCCGGGAGGAATACCGGCAAAAAGCCTGCGACGAAGTCATCGAGGGCCGCCCCTTCGCGCTGACAGGAGAACTCCTGCCTGTCACCGCGCACCCGGGCGTCGGCGAAATCCAGCGCGACAACTTCATTGAAGACAATCCTTACTCTGCCTACCCGGAGCTCGTAACAGCGCACCTGGGTGAATACTTCATTGCCATCAACACCACCAGGACCGACTACGGAAACCGGCGCACCTTCACCGTCAACCTCCCGCCCCGAAACGGGGACGGCCCCGTCCTCGACCTGATCACTGGATTGTGGCTACCAACACCCGACCACCAGCTGACACTGCAGCCGCTGACCGCCGTCGTACTCAAAACGGGTGAAGAGCGAGGTGATCGTCCAGCGGCTCCCGGCCGCATCCCCGCCCTCATCGCCACCCCCGCGGCGGGGAAGATCGGCCTGAGCTGGAAACCCGTAGCTGGTGCCAACGGTTACACCGTTTACCGGAAAGTGGGAGCGAATGGGCCGGAGATTGTGGCCAACGACGTTGCGGGCACTGCCACGATTATCTGCGTAGGCCACGACGAGGCAGCCTACACAGTCGCCGCCACCAGTCCGCACGGATCGGGGCCCGCATCCCGGCCGGTGCGGGCAGCCACTCTGCCAGGCAGTGACGGACCGAGACTGGCGCCCGCTCTCATCGGGTCCGCAGCCGACGCCGCAGTATTCTCCTCAGCAGGCACCTACAGGTTCACAGAAGTCACGGCCGGAGGATTTGCCGGCGGCGATGATGCGAACCTTTACCTCCGCGGACAGCGCGACAGTCTCGCAGCAGCAACAGACCTGGCCGACGGGTCGGTCCAGCTCACGGCCCGTGTTGCAAGCGCCTCGGCCACGGCCGGAATCTTGTTGCGGGAGAACCTCACAGACCACGCGCGCTACATCTTCTTTGGATCAAACGACGAAGGCTGCCTGGTGCTGCGCACCCGAAGCCTGGACAGCCGGGAAGACTACGGTGCAGGAAATCCCGGCGATGACGCCGGGGGCGGAAGGACGCGGAGCCCCTCCGTCCGAAGCCTCGGAGACCTGCGGCTCGAGGCTTGGCCCTGGCTTCGACTGCAGCGGGACGCCGTAGGGCACCGCGTCACCGCACTGGTCTCCGCGGACGGCGAGCGGTGGCAACGAGCGGCCCAGGACATCCTTCCGATGCCGGAAGTAGTCCACGCCGGCGCCTGCACCACCAGCGATGCCCTGTTTGAAAACCTCGACGTCATAAGCCTCGAACCGGATATCCCTGTGCTCACCGCCGCATCTTCCGGGACAAGCGTGGAGCTTGCCTGGACAAAACCATCTGCGGTGACCTGCTTCGACTTATACGGCGTCAAGGGGGGGACAGCCTGTCTTCTCGCCCAAGACCTCTACCAGACGACGCATGTCCTGCCCGCGTCCCAATTCCAACGCTTCAAAGTTATCGGAAAGGGACCTGACGGCCCTTCTGTAACCAGCGGAGAGGTATCACTGTAGGACCCGTTTGGGCGGATCCGGGCTTGTCCGGATCTGGATAAACGGAAAGCCGGGGGGCTCTTATGCCACCCCCCGGCCTTTTGTTTGCTTTCATTTCGCTATAGGAGGCTGAGGCGACTGCTGCGTCGCCTCAGCCAACCTCTATACGTCTTCCATATCAGTGTGATTTCAGGAGGACCAGTGCCTGATGGGCGCTGACACTCACTGCGTTTCCGCTGGTTGAGCCGTTCTCCGACGGCGTGACGGCAGTCCACTGACCGGTAATGTTGAGCTCGGCTTGCGCGGCGGCGTCACCGCTGTTGAGGACGATCAGCGCACGGTCCCCGTTCTGAGCGACAAGCTCGAACGCTTTCAAGGTAGCCGAACCGGTGGCGTGTTCGATCGTTTCCAGTGGCTTTTCAGCATTGGCCCGCGGACGGAGAAGAACGGTGTGGTCCGTCCCGGCCGGCTGGCCAAGCTGCAGCCACTGCTGGTTCTCCTGAGGCCAGTCACCGGATACCCGACCCTTGTCGAGAGCGATTGAGGGCTGTGCCGCCCCAAGCAGGTGAACATCCAGGTCCACGCCCTGATATCCGTGGGCCGTGAGCAAACCAGGGGTCTGGTCGATCGAGGTGGTGAGGGTGTGGAGGTTGAACCGGCTCGGAGCGGCCGACTTGATACGGTCCCAGACAAGGTAAGCGCTGAACGCTCCCTTGAGTTGGATCATGTTGCGCTGGTAATCAGCGGCCCCGGGCGTTGCTCCACCGGTCTGGACCAGGTCCACTTTGTCCGAGTTGTAGCGGACAGGCGTATCAACCTTGGGTGCTGTTCCCTGCCACGTTCCGTTCGTTGCCTGGAACTGGACCACATTGTGCGCCGCGGCGCTGTTGAACCAGACGTTGTCACCGTTGAAGTAGCCACCGGTCCCGGCGTCCAGTGCGAGGGGGACTGACTTACCCCACAGGGAGAAGCCGGAACGGTCGTCGTGGTTATGACCCAGCGGCCGCGGCGTGTTGGACATGATCAGGTAGTTTTCGTCGGCTGTTCCCACCTTGTCGCGCAGGATGTCATAGCCCACGCTCGCTACTGCCGAAGATGTCAGGTGCGGGTCCTTGGATGGTAGGGCAGAATCCGTGTTCAGGAGCGGCGGGAGTGCCCACGGGTTGGCACCGGTATCGGCGATCGGCGAACCCGCCCGTTGCCAGGTCCACTGCATTTCGGCCGAGAGTTCGGGGTCAGAGTCCCGGTAGAGGGCTGCGTTCCATCCCAGAATCCGGTAGGGCTTTTCGTTGTAGTTGGCGTCTCCGATGGCCGGCATTAGAACCGTTCCAGGCGCCGTTGTGTTGGTCGAGTCCACGGGAGTCTGGATGTCCACCAGGAAGGAAAACATCTTCTTCAGCTTGGGATCGTTGACCAGGTCTGCGCCGCCGGCCCGCTTAAGCGCCTGGACAAAGGGGACCAACCTTACCAGCGGTGCTGCGTGGTATCGGACGGTCTCGGGAAAGGCGCCGTCATCGCCGACGACGGTATCGAGTGTCCAGTCAACCTCACCGTGAGCGTGCCCTCGGTAAGCCGTAGAGGATGTCAGGTTCGGCAGGGCCATGCTGACAAGCCCAACGCCGATTGCTCGGTCAAGGTTCCAGTTCGAAATGCGTCCGGCTTCGGTAGAGCGGTTGTAATACGTCTGGTTCATCTGGGTGTCCTGCATCCAGCCGAGCCGATCCGTGAGCCATGCGCGGTCGGTGACGCTGAGGGATTTAGATGCCATGACGAGGTCCAGGGCTTGGGCGAACCCTCCCATGGCGCGGCCGAAGTGCACTGCGCCGTAGCCGTCCTCGCCGTTAGGCCTGCCGCCGGCCGTCAGGGTGTAGGTCATTCCCCAGATGGACTCACCGATGAGGTACTTGAGCCCCAGGATGGCCTTCTGGGCTGCTTCTTCGTTGCCCGTGACGAGGTAAACGTTGGCGCTGGCCTGGGTGGCTTCGAAGAGGGGGGAATCCCAACGTGTATGCGTGTCCCAGTTGTAGGCGGGCGCCTTGTAAACTGCCCCGACCGGCGTGCCGGCGTCATCGGTATAGGAAACAGTCCATGTCAGGCCGCTGCCTTCGATGAGTCCCCGCTGGCTGATAGTGGCGCCCAGCGAATAGCGGGCGCCAGCCGTTGCCGGCAGGTCCTGGTTGAAAGTCACGGTGGCTTTGTCTGCAGGGGAGGCGCCCGTGTACTTAAGGGAAGCAGCACCTGCAGTGGCCCATTCCGTGGTCTTAGCGACTTGGGCGCCTGCTGTGCCTACGGTTGCTGTCCATGGGCTGGCGGTGGAGCCGAACCCTTCAAAGCTGTTATCTGCAATTGCCAGTGGCTGGCCGTTGGTCAGTGATGTGAGCGTGACTGCGTCCACCATGGTGGATCCCTTGCCGGCAATTTCGGCCGAGAGGCGCATCTTGGTGGCGCCCGCTGGGACGGTGTAGATATTGCTTTGTGACCTGTGCGGGTTCACAAGATAGGCGGGGTCGTTGAGCTGCTCCAGGGTCCACTTTTGTGAGAGGGCGGCCTGACGCTGGTATTCGTCGCCGACGACACCGTTTTTGACCCGCTCCCTCAGTGCCTGGATATCCGTCTTCCCAAGGAGGAGTGATGGACGGGCGATGCCGTTGGCATCGATCGTGGGGTCGATCACGGTGCTCCGGATGAGGGAGAGGTCGTCAAACCAGGCTTGGCCCTTGCCTGCGAGGCGGACGAAGGCCTTGGCCTCGGTTGCTGCCGGGGGAGGGAAGCCTTGTAGACCGCTGGCATGCCATCCGGTCACTCCGCTGGCGGGTTCGGTGAGCTCTTCACCGAGTATGCGTCCGTTGGCGTCGAGATATTTCAGTCCCGTAGTGGCAGCGCCGCCGGCCAGGTCGGTCTTCAATGCTGCCGAGAAGTTGTAACCGGCAAGCCGTTCAACCGGAATCGGATCGGACTCCAGAACCGATTGATCGCCGTCGGACTTGTTGGTAATGCTCAGGGAGTTTTGGCCGGTGTTAGCCGTGCCTGAGTCCGTTCCCGCCGCGTTGCCGGCGGAGACACCTGAAACCGTTTCTTGCCGTGCAATGGTGACGTCGTCGAACCAAGCCGTGCCGCCGTTGTAGAGCCGGTAGTCGATGCGGACCGAAACCGCAGCGGCCGGGGCTGTCAGCACTGACTCGACATAGGTCCAGTCAGAGGTGGTAACAGTGTTCTTGATGACCTGGTCCCCGCCGACCGTCTGGCCGCTGGCGTTACGGAAGATCACGAGGGGCCGGATGTCGCCCGCTGCAGCGTTTTGCCCTCTGACCCAGAACCCGAACTTGTAGATTCCCGGAGTCACCGGCACATAGTTGACTTGCTGCCAGTCGCCGATGCCTCCAGGGACACCGTCGATACGCAGGGATTTAGTGCCGGTATGTGCGACGGCAGTGTCCCAGACCATCGTGGCCTTGGCGTCCGCGTAATTGAACGTTTTCCAGTTCTCGGGCGACGTGGTTCCTGATTCGGCCGACGGGTTGGGAACAGCGACCTCATTCCACTGGACCGATGCCGGACTCCAACCTGCAAGCCCCGCAGGCCCCGACGGAGCCACCGTCTCGGCACCACCGTTCGGGATAAGTTCTCGCTGCTGGCGAACATCCGGGGAGACATCGTCAACGTCAACGGCACCAGCGCCCGCGACGTGTAGCGAGACCTGGACGCTTTTCGCATTTTCCGGGGTGACAGCGGACAGGCTCACTTCGGACCAGGCACCGGCCTTCAGGCCGGCCGGCGCAGAGACCTGCTTGCCCACTTCGGTGCCCTTGGCATCCGTGAAGCGGACCTGCAACTCGACCTTCGGAGAGCCCTGTACCTGCCGCACAATCCCCCGGTAATAGACCACATTTGTGGTCCTCTCCAGTTTCACCGCAGGCGACATGAGGGCAGTTGACTCCGTCTCAGAGGCCGAGGTGATTCTGGCGCCGGAGGCTCCAGTTCGTGCCGACGCCTTATCGGTCAGAACCGTTCCCGGCCCGGCCTTGGCCCAACCGGAGTGCAGTGCAGGCTGGGATGCATCCTCGAATGTGCCCCCTGGAATCTCGAAGCCACTGGAAGTATCAGTCGACGGCGCCTGGGGCACTGCCGCAAGTGCGCCCACCGCAGTAGATGGCGCAATGAGTAAGGACAGCACCAGTGCGGCGCCTACTGGGCGGCAAAAAGCTGGGTCTTTCAAAGGTGAACCCCTTCGTTCGAATATGTCTCGAGAAGTGCCCAGAGCCCAGAACAACCGGCCTGTCATCCGTTGGGCATGACGTGGATCACTGATATCGATATCACAGTAGGTTATGGCAAGCAACTTAGGCAAGGGGTTGTTTTTTCGGTGCCCTAACTGCTGTCACTGGTCGGCACCCAAACCCCTGGCTGGTTGTTCGCGTCCGAGGACCGGCGTCGGGCCCTTGACAGCCAGCCTCTGCGTGCGTCTGCTGAAGGGCTGGCACTTCGATGGCCGTGGTCCTAGCGGGCGGGAGCAAAGCTCGAGTCTCCGGACTCCGGCGAAAGGCTCCCGATCGCGAAAGAGGCCTTCCGGGGGGGGGGTCCACAAGCATCCAAAATGCCCGGAAGCTAGACCTTTGCATCGTTTGTGTGCAATCTAATGAAAATGCTTGACGAGATTGTGCAAATATTGCACACTTGTTGCAAGAGCGTTTCATGAACCACACCCGGAGGCCCCTATGACAGCGTCCCTCACTGACGTCGCCACCCTCGCCGGCGTCTCACTCGCCACTGCATCCCGAGCATTCAAGGAGCCCGGCCGGTTGGCATCTGAGACCCTCCAGCGCGTCATGGCCGCGGCTTCGGAACTCGGCTATGACGTTCCTGTGTCCAACGGGAGCCGCACGTTCGGTGTGGTGGTTCCTGATACGTCGAACGCTGTTTTTGCAGCCCTCATCAAGTCCATTCAGAACCAGGCCTGGTATGGCCGGCACCGGATGATGCTTGCCGACACGGATGAGGACACCGGTCGTGAACAGGAAATCCTGGCCCGGATGGCGCGGGAGGTGGACGGAATCGTCCTGTGCTCTCCGCGGCTGTCTCCCGAGCTGATCCGGCAGGCCGCGGGGTCGTCGCCGCTGGTGATCATTAATGGCGAGGCCGAGGACACCCCCCGAATCCTGATGGACGCCGACGAAGGCCTTCGTCAGGCAGTGGAGCATCTGCACGCCTTGGGGCACAGAAAAGTCGCATACGTCCCGGGGCCGGTGTCGTCCTGGGCCAATCTCCGGCGGAGTGACCTTATCTCACGTTTCTGTGCCGAGCGCGGCATTGAATTGGTGGCCGTGGGGAACCAATCGGCCACAGTCCTCGGGGGCCTGGCCGCGGCAGCTTCCGTTGTCTCCAGCGGAGCAACCGCAGTCGTCGCTTACAACGACCTTGTGGCGCTGGGCGTCCAGTCCGGAGCACGAGCCCTCGGGAAGCACTGCCCGGAGGATCTGAGCGTCATCGGCATCGATGATCTCGATGTCGCCGCCGCTGCCGAACCGGGTCTGACATCGGTCCGGGTCGACATCGCTCGAAGCGGTTCCCTCGGCCTGGAGATGCTCCTTGAGCAAATCATCGGCAAGCCACAGACGAACGAGACCATCCACCTCAGATCCCAACTGGTGGTCCGACACTCCACATCCCTGGCCCCCGTCGCCGCCAAAGTATAAGTCTTTTCCCACACATCGAAGTAGTCTCAACGAAGAGAAAGTGAGCTCTCTCATGCTCAAAAACCTGAAGATCACCGCCGTTGCCGGTGCCGCCGTTATCGCGCTTCTTGCCTCCGGCTGTGCAGGCGGCGGCGCAACGGCCCAACCGAGCAGCTTCCCGGCCGGCTCCACCATGGCGAAGATCGCAGAGGCCGGCAAGATCAAGATTGGCGCCTCGCCGAACCAGCCCGGCCTGAGCGAACTCAACCTGCAAAAAAAATGGCAGGGCTTCAACATCGATCTGGCCGAGTACCTGGTGGAACCGATGGGTATCGGTAAGGATGACATCGAATGGGTTGACACCACGGCCGCAAACCGCATCCCGTTCATTGAGCAGGGCAAGATCGACATCTTCGCCACCGCCTTGGCCATCACCCCGGAACGGGCAAAGACCATCGCCCTCGCCGGGCCCTACCTTGAAACCAAGCCCCAGCTGATCCTGCAGAAGGGCAAGGCCGCGGGCCTGAAGACCTTGGAGGACATCCCCAAGGGCACCAAGATCTGCGTACTCCAGGGCAGCCAGGGACAGCCGCGCGTCAGCGCGTCAATTCCCCAGGCTGAGATTTCCGAGTTCAACGTGCTCACCAACTGCATCCGGGCACTTGAGCAGGGCTCCGTGGACGCCGTCGATTCCACAGCCCCGCTCTTGGCAGGCTTCGTGCAGGAAAAGCCGGACGTCTTCGAGTTCGCACCCATGACGTACGGCGACGGTGAACGCTGGGGCATCGGAATGGCCAAGGATCGCACGGATATGTGCACATTCTTCAACGAACGTCTGGCACAGGCCTTCGCCGACGGCACGGTCACCAAGTTCTGGGAAGCCCGCATGGGTAAGTCCGGGCTGGCCGCTCCGACCGCCCCCAAGGAAATGTCCACCTGCTGAGTATGCGTCATGACTCATACCCAGAAACCCATGAGGCCGGCACGGCCAACACCACAAATCTCGACGCGAAAGGAGGCGCACACGAATGAACGCCATTGTTGAAAACCTGGACGTCTTCTGGAACGGCTTCCTGGCCACCCTCGGCTTGGTCGCACTGGCGGGAATCATGTCAGCGGCCGCAGGCGTGCTCCTGGCTTCATTCTCGATTTCGCCGGTTCCACTCCTGAGGCGTATTAGCAGCGTCTATGTGGCGCTCATGCGGAACATTCCGGCCGCCGCCCACCTGTTCTTTACCATCTTCATCCTGCCGCTGCTGGGGCTGAAGTTCGATTTTTTCACTCTGGCCCTCATAGGCATCACCATCTATTTCGCGGCCTACTACTGCGAGGCGATCCGGGCCGGCATCAATGCAATCGGTGCCGGCCAGTTTGAAGCCGCCCGTGCCATGGGCCTCAAGAAGGCCCAGACCTTTCGGCTGATCGTGCTGCCCCAGGGCATGCGCAACTCCGTACCGCCACTGATTAACACGACCATCGCGCTGGTCAAGGTCACCGCGATCGCTGGCGTGTACGGCGTGACCGAACTCTTCGGCGCCATGCTCCAACTGATCAACACCAACGACTCCGCGGTCATAGTCCTCATGCTGTTCACCGCCGTCCTCTACTCAGCAATCACAATTCCGGCTGCGCTGGCCGCCGCCGCACTAGAGCGAAGGGTGGTGTTCAGTTCCTGATGGCTGTCACAATTTACGATGCTCCCGGTCCGCTCGAACAGCGACGGATCCGCATCTGGACAATCGGATTGTCCATCCCTGTTCTCGGCCTCGTTGTCCTGGCCCTGACTACACTCGGCGGCCAAGGCCTCCTGGACGGTAACCACTGGGCCATACTCGGCGAGCCCGATCTGCTGCTGGCACTGATGACGGGTGTGGGAGCCACCCTGCAGGTCGCAGTCGTATCCGTGGCCCTGTCACTGATATTTGGCCTGCTCCTGGCGCTGGGCCGCATGTCCGCACGGCGCTGGATCAGCGTTCCTTCCCGCATCTGGATCGAAGCCCTCCGGGGTCTTCCCGAACTGCTCCTCGTCTTCTTCATCTACCTGGGCGTCCCGGCCATAACGGGCGCCAGCATCAGCACCTTCTGGGCGCTGGTGATCGGCTTGGTCCTTTACGAGAGCGCGTCAATGGCAGAGGCCTTCCGCGCAGGCTTCCTCGCGCTGCCCCGGGGACAGTCGGAAGCAGCCCACGCGCTGGGCCTCAGGGGCTTCCAGACGTTGCGTTTCGTCCTGCTCCCGCAGGTAATCCGGCAAATCCTGCCGACACTGATCAGCGAAATGGTCCGCGTCACCAAGGCCTCCTCGCTCGGTTTCGTGGTCGGCTACACCGACCTGCTGCTGACCGGCGAGCAAGCGATCGAATTCCTTGGCGGAGAGTACGCCGTGCCGATCTTCACGGCCATGGCAGCCCTCTACGTCATCATCTGCCTTCTGCTCACCAAGCTCTCGCACGTCCTGAGCGCCCGCCTGACGCCTACACGGACGCCTGGCGGCGGGGGCAAGGGGCCCAGGGCGCCCATCCCAGTATCGACGATGGTGGCCGGTCCGGCCAAGCCCACCAGCACCGGACATATCGCCACCGATCCCACCCTAGACCTACGTGAGGTATGACTTTGCGAAACGAAACCATGATCTCCATCCGCGATGTCCAGAAGTGGTTTGGCAGCTATCAGGCCCTCCGCGACATCACCCTTGACGTCAAGACCGGTGAAGTGGTGGTGATCCTCGGGCCCTCCGGTTCCGGCAAATCCACACTCTGCCGCACCATCAACCGGCTCGAAACCATCGACGAAGGCACCATCAGGATCGACGGCCAGGAACTGCCCAACGAAAGCGGTCCCCTTGCACAGCTTCGCTCCGAAGTGGGCATGGTCTTCCAGCAGTTCAACCTCTTCGCCCACATGACGGTTCTGGAAAACGTCATGCTCGCACCCGTTCAGGTACGCAAGCAAAAGCCGGAAGCCGCAAAGAAGCGCGCCATGGAACTCCTCGAGCGGGTCGGCGTCGAAGCACAGGCGCACAAACGTCCCGCGCAGCTCTCCGGCGGACAGCAGCAGCGCGTCGCCATTGCCCGGGCACTGGCCATGGACCCGAAAGTCCTGCTGTTCGACGAACCGACATCCGCACTGGACCCCGAGATGATCAAGGAAGTCCTCGACGTCATCGTCGAACTCACCAAGGGCGGCATGACCATGGTGGTCGTCACCCACGAAATGGGCTTCGCCCAAACCGCTGCCGACAGGATTATCTTCATGGCCGAAGGCCGCATCGTCGAGGAGAACACCCCCGAGCAGTTCTTCACCGAAGCCAAGTCCGAACGCGCCCGGGACTTCCTCAGCAAGGTCCTGTAACCGACCCCTCTGCACACCCGCCACCAACTTCCCGCACCAGCGGTACCCCTGCACCCGTGGGGGCCATCCGACCATGCCCTCCTGCCACAGAACGATGTGAACCCATGACCCGAAAAATAGTCGACGTCGACGTCCTGGTGACCAGCCCCAGCCGCAACTTCGTCACCCTCAAGATCACGACCGACGACGGTATTGTCGGCTGGGGCGACGCTACGCTGAACGGCCGGGAACTGTCCGTAGCCAGCTACCTGCGTGACCACCTTGCCCCGGCACTCCTGGGCCGGGACGCGGACCGGATCGAAGACACCTGGAACTACTTCTACCGCGGCGCCTACTGGCGGCGCGGGCCGGTGACCATGGCTGCGATCGGCGCCATTGACCTCGCCCTGTGGGACATCAAGGGCAAGGCCCTGGGTGTTCCGGTCTACCAGCTGCTCGGCGGCGCGGCCCGGGACAGGATCCTGACATACACTCACGCCACCGGCTGGGACCTTCCCGAACTGCTGGATTCCGTGGACCAACGCCGCGACCAGGGATTCCGGGCCGTCCGCGCCCAATCAGGGGTCCCGGGCCTGGACAAGGTCTACGGCGTCACCAAGGGTGCGGCCAGCTACGAACCGGCAGGCCGCGGCGCCGGGCCAGTGGAGGAAGACTGGGACACCTCGGCCTACCTGCGCCACGCCCCGAAGATCCTCTCCGCGGTGCGTGAGCACGTGGGGCCCGAACTGAAGCTCCTGCACGACGTCCATCACCGGCTCAACCCCACCGAGGCCGCCCGCTTGGCGCGATCCCTGGAAGACGTGGACTTGTTCTGGCTCGAGGATGTGACCCCGGCCGAAAACCAGAGGCTTCTGCGCACCCTGCGCCAGCACACCACCGTCCCGCTGGCCATCGGCGAAGTCTTCAACACCATCTGGGACTGCGAGCAGCTCATCACCGAACGGCTCATCGACTTCATCCGGACCGCCGTCGTGCACGCCGGAGGCATCTCCCACGTCCGCAAGATCCTGGCCCTGGCCGAGGTCTACCAGATCAAGGGTGCGCCGCACGGCCCCTCGGACGTCTCACCGATCAACCTCTCAGCCTCGCTTCATCTGGGCCTCGCCACATCGAACTTCGCCATCCAGGAATACATGGGCTACGACCCGCTCGTGTCCGAAGTGTTCCAGTCCAGCTTCAGCTTCGACGACGGATACCTCCACCCCGGCCAGGAACCGGGCCTCGGAGTCCACGTGGACGAAGAAGCCGCGGCACGCTTCCCTTACAAGCAGGCCTACCTGCCCATCGCCCGGGAGCTCGACGGTTCCATGAAGGACTGGTAAACCATGACTTCATCGCTCCCACCGCTTTCCGCCAAGACACCGGGCATCCTGCGCCGCGCGGAAGCCCCTTCCCCGGGCATCGTGCACCTGGGACTGGGCAATTTCCACCGCGCCCATCAGGCCGTCTACACCGACGCGGCGGTCGAGGCCCAAGGAGGCGACTGGGGCATTATCGGTGTTTCCAGCCGTTCATCGCAGGTCACCGACGCTATGCACGCACAGGACATGCTTTACACCGTGGTGGAAATCTCCCCTGAAGGATCCAAGTTCTCGATACCCCGCGTCCACACCGACGCGTTCACCGCAGCCGCGAACCCGGAGCGCGTTCCAGCTGTCATAGCCGACGCCGCCACACGCATCGTTTCGCTGACGGTGACCGAACACGGCTACAACTACTCACCGGCGACCGGTTCCTTGAACGCCCTGGACCCGGCAATCCAGCACGACCTCGCCCACGCCGCCGCACCCCGCACTCCGATCGGACAGATCGTCCGCGGGCTCCAGCAGCGTGCCCGCACACACGGCGAAGCCGTGACGATCCTCAGCTGCGACAACCTCGCCGACAACGGCCACCACACCCAGCGGCTCGTCCGTGAGTTCGCCGCCCTGCTTCCCGGAACGGAAGCGGCCGAGACCTTGGAGTGGATCGCTAAAAACACCAGCTTCCCATCCTCCATGGTTGACAGGATTGTTCCGGCCACCACGGACCACTACCGCGAGCTCGTTTCACAGCACAGGGGCTACACGGATGCCATCCCCGTCCCGGCAGAGCCGTTCACCATGTGGATCGTGGAGGACAACTTCATCGCCGGCCGTCCGGCCTGGGAAGCCGGCGGCGCTGTCTTCTCCAACGAAGTCGCCGGCTACGAGCAGCTGAAGGTCCGCCTGCTCAACGGGACGCATTCGCTCATTGCCTACCTCGGCGCCCTGTCCGGAGCCGCCACCATCCCCGACTCCGTGACCCAACCCAGCATCGAACAAGCCGCGCGCTCGGTCCTTCGGAATGAATATCTGCCCAGCGTGTCCGTTCCAGCGGGCGTGGACGTGGAGGCCTACGAAGAACAGCTATTCTCCCGTTGGCGGAACACCGCGCTGGGACACCGCACCAGCCAAGTGGGTTCCGACGGATCCGTCAAGCTACGCCAACGCATACCCCTTCCGGCACTGCGAATACTCGACAACGGCCGGATGCCGCATCTGCTTGCACTGACCGCTGCCGCCTACCTCACCTGCATCGCACCGCTGCGCGGCTACGACCCCGGAGTCCACGCGAAAGCCATGGAGGATCCGGCCCGGGGACTCCTCTCAGGACTCGCTTCACGCTCCGGCTCCGGCCAAGAGCTTGCGCAAAAGGTCCTGGCCGACCACCACCTCCTCGGTGATGAACTAGCCCATCGTACGGACTTCATCGAACGTACAGGGGAACTCATCGATACCCTGCACACCCGCGGCCCGCTGGCTGCCATAAGCGAGGCGACCGGCCTCGCCGCCAGCCACGCCCAGAGCAAGCATCCCTGATCCCATGGAGGAAACCATGCCCCAAGCCAGTCCCGCCGCGGATATCGCCCGCCACGTGCCATCCGCCGTCCTCCTGGAGACGCGGGTGATAGCGGTTCTGCGCGCCGCACATGCCCGCGACTACGCCCCCGTCATCGAAGCCTTGTTGGCCGGTGGGGTGCGGAGCATCGAATTGACCCTGAGTACACCCGGGGTCCTCGAACAGCTGCCTCAGCTTACTAGACGCTTCGGCGATGCCGCTGAAGTCGGCGTCGGAACCGTAACCGACGTCGGCCAGGTGGATAGGCTCGTCGACGCCGGAGCCTCCTACATCGTCACGCCCCATACGGACCCCGCCATCATCCAAGCAGGCATTAGCCGCGGAGTCCCGGTCTACCCCGGAGGACTGACACCCACGGAGCTTCTGGCCGGATGGCGCGCGGGCGCAACAGCAGTAAAGGTCTTCCCGGCATCAACAGTTGGTCCCGGCTACCTTGCCCAACTCCGAGGACCATTCCCGGACATGGCGTACATCCCCTCCGGAGGCATCGGCATTGACGATGCGGCAGCATGGATCCGCGCAGGCGCCCTGGCCGTGAGCCTCGGCGGACCGCTCATCGGCGACGCCTTCAAAGGCGGCGACCTTCAGGACCTGCGACGGCGGGCAGCCACGGTCCGCACGAACGTGGACGAAGCACGGAACTCGCTGTGAAAGCCATCGGGCAACCCTACGCGCTGACCATCGGCGAGACGATGGCACTCATGAGCTCCTCCGTTACCGGCCCATTGGCGCACGCCGCCTCGCTGTCCCTGGGCATTGGCGGTTCCGAATCCAACGTGGCGATCGGTCTTCAACGGCTGGGCGCCCAAGCGGTGTGGTGCAGCAGACTGGGAGACGACTCCCTAGGGCAACTGGTCGAACGCGAGATCCGCGCCGAAGGCGTCGACGTTCGAGTCAGGATTGATCCCCACGCTCCCACCGGGCTCATGATTAAGGAACGGCGCACCGCTACCGCACAACGGGTCACCTACTACCGGGCAGGCAGCGCCGCGTCACATATGTCCCCGGACGACATCGACGACGAGCTTATTGCGAACGCTGCCGTGGTACACCTCAGCGGCATTACCCCAGCGCTGTCGGCACAAGCTGCGGACACCGTCCGCAAGCTCGTCGCAGACGCCAACGCCGCCGGCGTCCCTATATCCTTCGATCTGAACTACCGCGCCAATCTCTGGTCGATCAACGACGCCGCGTCGTTCTACCGTGAAATTCTTCCGAAAGTCGACATCGTCTTTGCCGGCGAAGACGAGGCCGCGATCGCTATCGGTCCCGCAACGGACCCCGCAGAGCTGGCAAGCCGGCTGACTGCGCTGGGACCCCGCGAAACGGTCATCAAGCTGGGATCAGAGGGCGCCCTGGCCATCATCGACGGCGAGCTGTTCCAACACGAAGCCATTCCCGTGGACGTCGTTGACACCGTCGGGGCGGGGGATGCTTTCGTCGCCGGCTACCTTGCTGAACGGCTTCAGGGATGCTCGCCGCAGGAGCGACTCCTGACCGCGGTCACCACCGGGGCCTTCGCCTGCCTTGTCCCTGGAGACTGGGAAGGCCTTCCCCGCCGTGCCGACTTTGGATTGTTACAGGCGAAGGAACCAGTTGCGCGCTGAGAAACACGTCAGGCAGTAGTGCCGGCGGGCAGGAAATGGATGCCGACGACCATGAGGATGCCTTCCCATGGCCGGAAGGACGCCGAAGGGGCGGCAATATGCCGCCCCTTCGGCGTTCCTGTGTTGCGGGTGTAGGGCGACTGGCCTTCGCCGTATCCCGACGAACTCAGATTGCCACTGATGGCCGAACGAATGGAACGGTATGCTGCCCGGCAGGGAGCCGGGCGGGGCCGCCGTCGTGCTCGAGATCAAGGATCACGGGCACGGGCGAATCAATGCGGATTTGTCCGCATTCGATCTCCACCGTGATGGGTCCATAGGGTGTTGGTGATACCCCCCGCACCCTGTTCAGGGAACCGATCCTGGGGGCGATGCGCGCGGCTTCGAAGCCGGGCGTGGCGGGGGTTACGCCGAGAACATATTGGATCAGGTCCCGGGTCGGTGTCGCACTCCAGCCGTGAACGGGCGTTCCCCAACCCCAGCACTCGCCGAAGGTGTCATACCCGTCGTGGAGGAACTTCGTCCAGGAACGCATGACGGTCAGCAGCAGCTCTTCGCGTCCGGCCAGGGCTATGGCGTCATGCACAACGTAGCTGAAGAAGGGTTCGGCGCGTACCACCTGTTCGTTGGGATCCCAGTCGACCCGCTGGATGCCGCGTGCCTGCTCCTGCATTTTCTCGATGTCGTAGCCGCCGTCAGCTCCGCCGATCCAGGACCGGACAACAAGCCGCTGTTCGTCGGTGATGGCGTCGACGATGCGGTTCCATCGATCCCGAGGGGCGAGGCCGGAGACAATCGCTGCGGCGCCTGCGGCCTGGGAGGCGGCAGGCTGAACAACGCCGTCAAGGATGTGGTCGACGTAGGTTCCCCGTTCCTCCGCCCAAAACGCCTCGAAGCCGGCTCGAGCGTTCTCCCAAAGCCCGTGGGCCCAGTCCGCCGATGCAGTATTGCCCAGCAACCTGCACATCTCCTCGTATTCCCGCAGGCCCCGCGCCCACAGCGCCGTGAGAATGCTGCTGCGACCTGTACTGAAGACGCTGGACCAGTCGACCAGATTCCATTCGGCCACATCACTGAGAGTGCCGCACTCATCAATGTAATCCGCGTACCAGCGCAGGATCCGCTCCGCCGTGGGGAGAGCGCCAAGGATGAAGTCGGTCTCTGCCGTGTACCGGAACATGTTGTGCACGCCGTGGAGCCAGTGCAAAGACCAATCGGGGATGGTGAAGGCTCCGCTGGACTCGATCTCGCCCACCACGCTCATCGGGAGAATTCCGTCAGGGCGGGGTGAGTTGCCCAGCGTGACGTAGTTGCGGGCAAGGCGCCAATCGCTGTTGGTGGTCAGGTGAACCATTTGATGGACCACGCCGTCGCCGACCCAAGACCGCTGTTCACGGGTAGGACAGTCAGTGAACGCATCGAACGAATTAAGTTGCACCGTGCGTCTGCCTGCGTGGTAAAGGGCGTCAATCTCGGGATCATCGGACGCGAAGTCGGCGACGCCTTCCCACACATAGGTGCTCTCGCGGACCGTGACAGCATTGATCCGGATCTGGGCCTCCTGCTCCGAGCGGACAATGATGTGGACATAGCGCAGTCCGTGCAGCTCCAGGGCCTCGTACGTGTCATCGTGTCCGCGGGCAATATACCGCATGCCCCCGCCGGGGGCCGTGGCGACCTCGTCGACGCCCGGATCGTGCGGGAGCTCGCGGTAGTGAAGGTCGATAACTGTACCATGTGGTGCCGTGATGTCGATTTGAAGATATCCGGCGACGACCCGACCGAAGTCCAGGACAACGTGCTGCCACACGAACTGGTTCAGTGCGGCCGTGTGCGGCAGGGAAGCCGGCTGGGCGGCGTGAGTGCCGCCGGCCAGTGCATGGAGAACGACGGCGGTCGGCCGGTCCATATGCGTGCCTGTCAGGCCCGGAACGGTCTGCGCTGATATAGAGGCCGGGGCGATGACTTGGCCACCGAGAGCTCCGATCGGGCGTGGAAGCAGGGGTCCGTAGGGGTCGGTGGGCGGCTGGGATCGTGCGAAGCCACCAATGTGCTCGGTGTGGAAGATTTTTGCGTGTGGCCAGGCGGTGTCATCAAAGCCCGACAGCTGCCACCCCTGAGGAATGAGGGCGGCGTCCACGCAGTCCACAGGTACACCGTCCAGGTGGTTGCGGGGGAACACTGTCCACGCATTTGGCCGGAGCGCCCGCCAGCGCTCATCGGAGACATGGACGTCGTCTCCGATCTGGGCTTCGAAGACAAAGACAGCGTCAGTGCCCAACGAGCCTGTCGCGGCGGCCGGCTGCCAGAAGGCATTTGCGTCACCGTAGTAGGTCACGATCGCGCTGATGACGTTTGTTCCCTCGCGAAGGTAAGGGGCCAGATCGTAGGTGTCGTAGCGCATACGGCGCGGCTGGGAGCGCACAGGACCGCGGCCCACCTCCACTCCGTTGACGAAAAGAACATAGCGGGAGTCGGCGGCAAGACGCGCCGGCGCACTTTCCGGCAGGGAGTCGACGGTGATGGTTGACCGGAGCAGGGTACGCGAGAACGCGAGCGGCGCCGTCGTCGTACCGAGGGCGTTGGCGCCCTCGGTAGCCTGAGGACGTGCCACCCCGATCCAGTGACCCTGCCAGGCCCCATGAACCGAGGATTTTAGGGCAGCGGAGCCGGCGGGGAAGTCTAGGGTAATGCTCATGCGTTGTTCTCCTGACCGATGGCAGCGGGGACGAGGCCCTCGGCTTGGGAGGCGCTGTTCTCGTTCTCCGACGTGGATGCTTTGGGCAGCCGTGGTATCCAGAAGATCCCGATCAGCCCGGACACGACCGAGCTTGCAATGAGGATGCCGAAGAGTGCGGTGACGTTGGTGGACGCAATGATCGGGGTGAAGAGGGCGAATGCCGCCGCCACATAACGTGTGAAAGCAATTGTGGCGCCCTGCGCCGTCGAACGGACAAGTGTCGGGAACAGTTCCTGCGTCCAGACCTTGTAAATGGTTTCACCAGCCAAGCCGATCCCGAAGCCACTTACAATGCCCATGGTGGCCAGGGTCGCCACAGAGACGCCCAGAACGAGCGGAACGGCGAAACCGATGGTCGAGAAGGCGACACCTGCTGTGAACCAGACCTGACGGGAGGGTCGGTCAACAATACGCATAAAGACCAGGCCACTGACCAGACCGATGGGAATGCCAAGCAGGCCGATCGCCGATGCCGTGGGTACGTCACTGCCGGCTACGTTCACATACAGGTAGGTCGAGAACTGCCCGATGGTATTTGCGCCGAGATTCCAGACCGCGTAAAACAGGCCTGTGGCGAGGAGCGGCGCCAGCAGCGGCGGTGCAAGAAGCCGGCGAAGGGAGCCGAGGTCTACGCGTTCGGAAGCCGGCGCCTGGACCGCCGCAGTACGTGCCGCAGTCCACTCCGTGGATTCCTTCATCCTGCTGCGAAGGACCAGGACAACCAGGGAAACGATCAGCAACTGCGCATACAGCAACCGGGCGCCAAATTCCCCATAGGCGCCGACAATGATGCTCAGGACAACGACGACTCCGATGCCGACCATCCACAGGACGCCGGAGAGGGCGACCATACGTCCTTTGGCGCCCTGTGGGGCTTCCTCTGCAGCCAGGGCAAGTGACACGGGAAGGTCCGCCCCAATGGCGAGGCCGACAATAACGACGCCAACATAGAGCATGGGGGCGGAGACAGCGAACGTCAGGACCGCGATACCAGCCGCGAACAGGAGGAGCGTCGACGTGAACACGCGCCGCCGTCCAAACCTGTCGCCAAGCCTGCCGCCGAACAGGGCGCCGGTCGCGAAACACAAGGTGAGCAGTGCCGACAGGGCACCGAAGTCCCACTCATTCAGGCCCAATGCCGGGGCGTACAGAACAAGCGCGGTAGAGGTCGTAACGATTGCCCCGGCGTCCAGATAGGAGGCCATGCCGGCAAGAAGTGCGGTCCGCCACGGACGGAGCCCGGGCTTTGAAACAGGGTGTGACATGAAGTGCCCTCCTCGTTGAAAGCGGGAAATGAATCGTTTCATAATTCCCTTGAGTGCTATCATAGAGGAAAACGCGCCGACTACCAACTAGTTAGTAGGTAGAACGCCAGATGGTTGTATCAGGCCGCTTACGAGCACTTTGCAGAAGGCCCTAAGCGCGCCGCGGGCATCGAACCCGTCGGGGGAGACGAGCCATTGATTTTCGATGCCCTCGATCACTCCGAGTAGTGCGCTCGCCAGCGCGGCGGGGTCAACGGGGGAGGCAAGCTCACCCACCTCGTGGGAATTCTCGATTGCCTTGCTGAGACTCTGACGCAGCAAGGTGTGCCTGCGGACTACCCACGGGCGGGCGGGATGATCGGCCGATGCGGCTTCTGCAGTCAGGACATGCGCCAGTTGGACAAGCTCCCGGTCCTCAAGAATTGCTGCGAACAAATCATCGAGCCCACTGAGCACTTCTCCCAATGTCCAATGCCCAGTGTCCGGGAGCAGTAGCTGCAGCCCTTGGTCCCGCTCCTCAAGCAGGGCCAGCAGGACAGCCTGTTTGCTGGGATAGTGATGCAAAACGCCGGGACGCGTCATCTTCGCCCCTCCCGCGATATCGGTCAGTGATCCGCCATTGAATCCCCGCGCTGCAAACACCGACGATGCAGAGGAGAGAATCCGGCTCTGGGGAGACCTCGCCGGCGGGTCATTCGTAGTGCCCATCAGCTAAGTCTAGAAGGGCCCGACTGTGCGGCACGACCTACGGCAGGTTTTGGCCTTATTCGCCGGGTAGCTGAGCAGCAGTGACGCCTTAGCTGTCCCTACCGGAGCGTCTCGGGGTTCCTCGCGAACTGAGGGCCGTGATCAGGCTTAGCAGGGTCAACAAAACCCCAATCGACGCAATGCATAGGCCGAGGGAGTCGATGCCTCCGTCGCCCTTTCCGAGGCTTAGGCAGAGGGAAACGGCAACGGTGGCCAGGGTCGCACCGATGTACTGGGATGTCCGGTAGAGCCCGCTGGCCCCCCGGCCGAGTCCTCTGGGGCGCTGGCCTGGAGGATGTACTGGTTTCCCAGATTGTTGAACCCTGTGGGAACGCCCAGAGCGGCCCACAGCAACAGCATCAGCCAGTACGGCGTTTCGGTGTCCAGCAATAAAGTAATGGCCAAGCCGGCAACTACCAGCGATATCGTGCCGATCAGAAATAGCGCCTGGGTGTCACGCGGCGGCCCGAAAACGGACGCCGACGATTGGCATGGGTGGCGCACCCTGGCGGCTCTTCGAGTCAGGAATCGTTTTCTCGTCTAATATGGGCAGTGTTAGCGCTCAAACGAAGCAATGCCTGAGAGCAGCCCGTACGACAGCACTCCACAGGAGAATGATGCCCACCCTGCCGAAGCCTGGAATGTACCGGAACCCAATTCTGAACACCGACTGGCCGGACCTTGATGCCGTCCGGGTTGGTGACGATTACTACATGGTGGCCTCCAGCATTAACCGAGTACCGGGGCTTCCGATTTTGCACTCCCGCGATCTTGTTAGCTGGTCCATTGTGGGCCACGCCGCCCTCAAAATTGAACCGGCCGGGCACTATTCCTTGCCACGCCACGGCGCTGGCGTCTGGGCGCCGGCCATCAGGCATCACCAGGGTACGTTCTATCTCTTCGCTCCGGACCCGGACTACGGTATTTCGGTAATTACAGCGAAGGATTCGGCAGGCCCGTGGTCGGCCCCGCACCTACTCCTCTCAGGGCTGGGTGTTATTGATCCTTGCCCCTTGTGGGATGACGACGGCCGAGCCTGGATGGTCTTCGGGTGGGCCAAGAGCAGGAGCGGCATTTCCAACCGTCTCAGTGTCGTAGAGATCAGTCCCGACGCCGGCCAGTTGCTGGGGTCTCCGGTGACAGTAATCGACGGCGACGCCGTGCCGGGCTGCTCCACCTTGGAAGGGCCAAAGTTTTACAAACGCGACGGTTGGTACTGGATATTTGCACCGGCCGGTGGCGTCACGAAGGGGTGGCAGATGGTGTTCCGTTCAAGGTCAGTTCATGGCCCCTATGAGGGTCGAACCGTTCTGCAAACGGGCTCCACTTCCGTCAATGGTCCGCATCAGGGTGCGTGGGTGGACACGCCGGGTGGCCAGGACTGGTTTTTGCATTTTCAGGACAGGGGGGTTTTTGGGCGGGTGACGCACCTGCAGCCGCTGCGCTGGGACACGGACGGATGGCCCGTCATCGGAGTTGACGGCGAACCCGTTAGCGAGCACTCACTTCCTCTGCCGGACGTGATCCCCAACCATGATGGCACCCCACGGAATGAAGACTGGTCCGGCACGGTTCCCGGGCTGCAGTGGCACTGGCAGGCAAACCCGCAGGAAAATTGGCTGGCGCTTGAGGGATCGGGACACGCCCGGGTACGGGCTGTGTCTAACGATCTCGGGTCTCTGCGTGGAGTGCCACAGGTCCTGGGGCAGCAACTTCCGGGCACGCCCTGTACCTTCAGCACCACGTTGCGCCTTGTCGATGTTGCAAAGGGGAACGCGGTTCAGCAAGGACGTGCCGGAGTCGTTGTCCTCGGCCGGACCTATGCGTGGCTGGGACTCGTGTGGGGGCCCAATGCGCAGATTGTGCTCCGCGGAGGAACCTTCAGTGGCGAGGGCGACGAATCCGTGGCAGATCTCGCAAACCTTGACCCTGCCGACGAGATCTCCCTCCGGATCCGAACTGATATCAGGGGCGTCTGCCAGCTTGAATACCGGCTGGACGGAGGCGATTGGATCGGGGGAGTGTCAGATTTTCACGCGTCCGCCGGCCAGTGGATCTCTGCCGAGTTGGGACTTTTTGCCTGCTCGGCTCCTGGTGCTGAGGGGAACGCCTATGGGCTGTTCGGTCCGGTAGTTGTTGATTCGGACGCTTGATGTTTGAGAGCAGCGACGGCGTGGCTGACGGCGGATAGACGGCGACTGGACAGGAGCCCGAAGTGGTAGATGCAGAGCTCGTCGAAACCCCGGTCCCGGAGCTGTCGCCAGTCGGCTTCCAAGGCAGCGGCGTTGTGGGGAGGCAGGGCGCTGACGTAGGCGCCCAGCGCCCCGGCGTGTGCAGCCGATGCCAGAGTCGAGATCTCTTCGGGGGGCATTTGGAGCGCCGCGTGCCCAGGGAGGATAAAGGTAGCTGCGGACACGGCGCCCGTGAGGCCCCGGCCGGGCCGTGTCATGGCCATGGACGCGAATGGACCCACGGCCCAAGGATCGGGCTGTGCGTGGAACCCCAGCCGCTGAATTCCCGCCTCCCGGGCCGATGCAAGTACCCGGGCCGCCAGCTCAGCGGTGGTCCCCTCTCTGAAGTAGCGGAGTACGTCCGCATCTGTCCCCAGTGCCTTGTCGACTGACTCAGTCCCGCCGCCAACAGATGCACGGACGACGGCTGCCAGTGCGCCGTCGTCGAGCCCCGCCTCCAGCATCCCAGCGGAACAACCTGCGCAGAAGCACAGGGAGAGCAGGGCCTCATCGGTGGCTGTCCACTCCGCCCCCACCGTTTTGTCGTGGTGACCCAAATGGCTTACGCCAAGAGGGCCGCAGGCTTCCACCATGAGTCCTGTGGCTCCGCTGGACCCGGCAAGTTCCGCCACCTCGGTGACGAGGGTGGCGGCGTACTCAATCACTTCACTGTTTCCAGGACAGAGCGCATAGGTATAGACGTCGCCGAAGGCGTTGCGCACACAAAGGTCTGGGTTGGCCTCGCCAAGAACCGTTGAGTGGAGTAGCACAACCCAGGCATCGACCCTCAAGCCCGCCGCCAGAGCTGTCCGGGCGGCCTGGCCGAATGGATCCGCGGCCACATGCATCCCGCCGGATTCCCAGTTCCGGGCAGCTTGCGGTACCAGCCTGCGTGTGGACCACGCGGGTGGCCGGACGGGAACGTAGAAAGCCGCCGTCTTCGCATCAACGAGCCGGTGCGCAGGGTGAAGCGGCGTGGCGGCGCGTACGGAGTGGTAGGCCGCCGCAATGGCCACCCGATCGGCACCTGTTTTAGCCAGGCGCTGGCCGGCGGCCGGGTCGCCGATCAAGTCCCACGGATAGGCGCAGATGCTTACCTCTGTCACTCGGTTTGCCTTTCCGGGGCATCTGTCGCCCGGGTTTTGTATTCCAAGGACCGGACGACACGAATCAGGGCTGGGTTGATGTTGCTTCGGTTCCAGATGGCGTGCAGCTCAACAGGCTCCGGGTCGCTGGATGCGAAGGGCAGAAATTCCACCCCTTGAAGGCCGAGGAGCATCGCGGACTGGGGAACGAAGGCAAGGCCGCGTTTGGCTGCCACGAGAGAAACCATGGTGACTGTCTGGCCGACAGTGTGGCTGATGTTCCTGTTAATGGTTGGCAGCATCCTCGCCACGATGTCGTAGAAGTAGCGTGATTTCGCGAACGAGTACATGATCAGCGGTTCGCCCGCGATGTCTTTGGCCGCGACGTCCCGCGTCAGACCCGTTAGCGGATGGCCCGTGGGAACAGCCACCATCATCGCTTCACGGTAGAGCAGGCGCGAATCAAAGATTTCGGGTTCATATAGTGGCCGCGCGATCCCTAAGTCCAGTTCGCCCGTCCGGAGCCCGTCAAGCTGTTCGATGGAGAGTAATTCCTGCAGGTCGATGTCCACGTCGGGCAAGGCCGCGGATATTTGCTCAAGCATCGGACCGAGGATACTGAATCCGCTGGTTGCGGTGAAGCCGATTCTGAGCAGCCCGGAACTGCCGGCGGCGATCTGCTTAGCCGTCACGGGAACGCGGTCGGCTAAGGTCACAAGGCGGCGCGCTTCGCCCAGGACCATGGTGCCTGCCGCCGTAAGTTCGACCTTACGGCTGCCCCGGTTGAGGAGTTCTGCACCCACCGTCTTTTCCAGTTTCTGGATCTGCCGGCTCAGGGAAGGCTGCGTAATATGGAGGCGCTCTGCAGCCCTGCCGAAGTGCAGTTCCTCAGCGACCGCGATGAAGCTGTCCAGCTGATCGAAGGTGAACAATTTGCCTTCCAAAGTATCGCCCGTGGAACGGTGCCCTGGGCAGCGTCACGGGGTAGCGGAGTGTGACCAGTGAACCGAATTCTTAATGTCGGCCATGGACGCGTCAGGGATCCTGAACCCGTCGCTGCTTTACGGAGGACAGCGGACTCTGGGCCGATTTAACCGCCAGAACGGGACGGTCAGCTTGAAGCAAAATCCGGAGGGAGTGGTTGCTCAGGATGAAATTCCCGACGTCAATTCGTTGCCGCATCCCGACGACAATCAGCGAGGCGTCAATTTCGCGGGCGAGATGGAGAAATTCGGTAACCAGGTCCCGCCGAGGATCGGGCTGGAGCACTGATGCCGACACGCCGGCGTCGGATGCGAGCCGGCTGGCCTGTTCGAGGACTTCCTCCCTCCGGTCATTATCCGTCGAGGCGCCATCACGGCTAAAGTAGACGATCATCAGGTCCTCGGCCCGGCTGCTGGCTTCCTCGATGGCGGCGGTCAGGGATGCTTCCCCGGCGGGAGTGAAGTTGTGATCGATGCAGACCGCTACCGTCATGTTTCTCCTTGTTGTGGTGGGATCAGGATAGTTCTTAAGACTCGCCGGATTGGCTATTCAGAGTTCGGCCCAGAGGGTTGGTACAGAAGGGACCGCCCAGCCAGTCTGTATCCGCTTCCGCTATGGAATCGGCACCGTACCGCTCCAGCAGTTCAGGCAGGAACAGTTCGGAATCGTCGACGGGTTTGTATCCCATTTCCTCCAGCGGAATGGTTGACAGCACTCCGCGCGTGTTCGCGGATACTCCCCAAGCAGTCCGGAACGTGGTGCCCGGCGAGTTCAGCCAGGCGAGGACGAGGCCGGTCATGTCCCGCGGGGATAGCCATATGGCCAGGGAACGCGGAGCAGTGGGCCGGGGGAAGCAGGAACCGATGCGCAGCGCGAGTACATCCATGCCGAAACGGTGATGGTAAAGCGCACCCAAGGCCTCGATGGTGGCTTTTGCCACTCCGTAGTAACTGTCGGGCCTCGGTTGCGCGTCGCCGGGGAGTACTGCGGTTTTGTCGTAGAAGCCGGCCACGTGGTGACTTGATGCAAGCAGAACCTTCCGGACACCGGCCGCGGCACACTCCCGCAGCAGGAACTCGGTACTGGCGATGGTTTCGGCCACGGTCGCCTCCCATGTGTCTTCGTTGGGGATTGCGGCCAGATGGACAACAGCATCCCCTCCGAGCAGCGCGGCCCGGAGGGGCCCTGACTCATCCAGCGGGCCAACGTATTGCGTTGCGCCTGCAGGAGGGTCCGGATGCGGTACAAGGTCCAGGAGCCGGACGGCGTATCCCTGCGCGGCCAGGTCCTTGCTCAACGGCCCGCCCATCCTTCCGGAGGATCCCGTGAGGAGCACAGTGGACACTCCGATGGTGCTCATAGCGGGTGTTTCCGGACTTGCATGGGCCCGCGGACTGGCTCCCGTCCTTACCACCGCGGGGCGACATATTCATAGTCCGGGTCGATGGTCTTCATGTAGCCGGTGTCATTGCGGGTCCTTATTGTGGAGGCAAGGTAGGTTTCGTGCATCCTCGCCATGGCCGGGGCGTCGAGTTCTACGCCGAGGCCCGGACGGTCCGGTACGGTAATTGCCCCGTGATGGAAATTTAGGTGCGAAGTTTCGACAACGTCTTCCGACGGATCTTTCCACGGCCAGTGCGTGTCCAGCGCGTAGGACAGGTTCTCCACCGCGGCCCCCAAATGCACCATGCCCGCGAGACTAATACCCAGGTGACTGTTCGAGTGCATGGATACTCCGATGCCGAAGACCTGACACAGCGATGCCAGGCGCAGTGAGGGCAGGAACCCGCCCCAGTAGTGCTGGTCTATGAGGATTACCTGGACGGAGTTTCGACGGACGGCTTCGGGGAGATGGCCGTTCTCCACGACGCACATGTTGGTGGCCAGAGGGGTGGCACTTCGACGCGCCACTTCTGACATGCCTGTCAGACCCATGGTGGGGTCCTCGTAGTATTCGAGGGTGCTGCCCAGCCGGTCGCCGATGCGGACCGACGTTTCAACCGACCATGCACCGTTGGGGTCGATTCTCAGCGGAAGATCGGGAAAGGCAACCCGCAGAGCCTCGACTGCAGCGGCTTCCTGCTCGGGATCGAAGACGCCGCCTTTGAGTTTGAGGGATTTGAAGCCGAACTCGCCAACCATCTTCCGGGCCTGCCGCACTATCCCGGCAGGGTCCACGGCTTCGCCCCAGGAGTCGGGCTTGGCTTCGGGGTGGGCGGCCCATTTGTAAAAGAGGTAGCCGCTGAAATCGACCGTGTCGCGGTGTTTACCGCCCAGAATGGCCCAGACGGGCTCGCGGTTGATCTGGCCCTGCAGGTCGTAGAGTGCTGAATCGAACGGTGCCACGACGCTTCCGATGACCTTCCCCGAGGTAACAGGCCCGAAGCTGCTCAGGTTCGCGCCATGTCCTCTGGCGAGCGTAGATCTGACGACTCCCCAGAGCCGGCCGACGTCGAATGGCGAGGCGCCGATGACGGCCACGGCGGCTTGGGACAGCAATTGAAGATGTCCGGCGTCGCCGTAGGTCTCACCGAGCCCGACCAAACCCGACGCGGTGTGGACTTCCAAGATCGCACGGAGCGCCAACGGCTCATGGACTCCCACGGAATTCAGGAGGGGCGGGTCAGAGAAAGCCACGGGCGTGATCTGAATGTGTACTATTTCGTGCGAACGCATTCGGTCAGAGTCCAATCGTGGTTTTGGTGTGGGGGCTGAGTGAAGGAGAATCGCAGTTTGTGGTTCCGGTTTGTCCTCTCACCTGAGACTAGGCCAACGGTTGATGCCTGTCTAAGGCCGGTATTGAATGAACTGATGTCCGAAGGGACATCGATGCCGGCGCGAAGTTGGGACTGATCCGTTGGGCGTAGGCAGCATCATTCCGGTGCTCCCGGCCCAGTGTGAGATAGACCTTGTGCAGGCGGACGACGACGGCCTGATCGAGTTCCACGCCGAGGCCTGGCCCCTCCGGGATAGCCACCCGGCCCCGGTTGAAGCGGAGGACGCCGGGCTGAACGATGTCGTCATTGGCACCCCAGGGGTAGTGCGTGTCGCAGGCGTGCGAGATCCTGGTTGCCGCGGCCGCGTGGGTCATGGCTGCCAGGCTGATGCCCAGGTGGGAGTTCGAGTGCATGGACATCCCGAGACCGACGGCCCTGCAAACCGCATCGAGGGCGACGGTGCCGCGAATCCCGTCCCAGTAGTGGTGGTCCGCCAGGACGATGGAAACAGACTTTTGCTCAAGGGCAGGCCGGAGATGCTCGGTTGCCGTCACGCACATGTTGGTTGCCAATGGAATCGATGTTCTGGCGGCCACTTCGCTCATCTGTTGCAGGCCAAGGACAGGGTCTTCCAGATAGTCCAGAACGCCGGTTAGCCGGGTGGACGCCGCCACGGCAGCCTCCACAGACCACGCGCCATTCGGATCCAGCCTCAGCGGATGATCCGGAAACGCCCGGCGCAGTGCCAAGATGGCGGCAACTTCCGCGTCCGGTTCCAACACGCCGCCTTTGAGCTTGATCGACTGAAACCCGTACTGGTCGATCATTTTTGTGGCCTGTGCAACGATCCCGTCCGGATCGAGGGCCGCCCCCCAAACGTCCTTGATCGCGGCCCTGCCGGCAGCGCCCGGATGTTCCTCAAGCTTGTAAAAAAGGTACGCCGAGTACGGAACGGATTCCTGCAGCCGGCCGCCCAGGAGGTCAACGACGGGGACTCCCAGCAGTTTCCCCTGGACATCCAGGCATGCCACTTCGATGGCGGAGTAGACACGACGGCGGTCAAAGTCCGACGCCGGAGTCGGTGCAGGGCCGCGGGAGTCGCCGCTGTCGGACCTATCCGCCCAACGGCGCCAAGGGGCGGATTCACAGGTGTCCACGGCACCGTGTCCGCCGAGGAGCTCGTCCACGAGCCGCCGAATGTGGTTTGTGTCGAAAACGCTGACGCCCTCCAGGTTTGTTGCGAGGAGCTCGAGCCAGTCGAGCTGCCATGAGTGGCCCGCGCACTCACTCAACCCCACGACGGTCCCGCCGCGGCCATCTTCGACTGTCAGTTCGAGGACGGCCCGCAACACGTGCGGTTCATGAATGCCTCCTGCGTTCAACAGAGGGGGATCCGAGAAAGCGATGGGCGTGATGCGAAGGTTGGAGATGCGCCGGAAGTTCATAAAACCGTTCTTTGTAGGAAATCGCGAGGGCTTTGCCGAGCGCCGAGCTGTCGATTGTGGGTTTATTCGTTGTTTGTAGGATCTATTTGATGCCGGTGGTGGCGATGCCCTTGATGAGGAACCGCTGGCCGAAGAGGAAGACCAGGAATACCGGGAGCAGGGAGACGATGGACATGGCGAACAGGGATCCCCAGCTGGTGGCTGATTGGGAGTCCACGAACGCGCGCAGGGCCACGGGAACGGTGAACATGTCCGGGTCCGTGAGGTAGATCAGGGCGCCGAAGAAGTCGTTCCAGGTCCAGATGAAGGTGAAGATGGTGGTGGTGGCCAGGGCCGGGACCATCAGGGGCAGGATCACTCGGAGGAAGATCCGGGGGTGGCCGGC